>JBGAMH010000176.1:0-10434 GCA_044223135.1 Candidatus Eiseniibacteriota bacterium
ACACCTGCACGTACGACGGCTCGATCCTCACGGCTTCCTCGCCGAGCTGTTCGGGCAGGCCGTAGCTGTGCAGCCATCGGACGCCGCCGTCGAGCACCCAGCGGTTGCTGAAGTTCACGTCGAGCCCGGCGTTCACGTCCCAGCCGAACGCGGTCTCGGTGCGGCTGCGCAGGTGCTGCCGGATCTCGTTCTCGCGGTCGGTGTCGTCGGGCACCACCACGTCGGTGCCGATGCCGTACACGACCAGCGCCACGTTCGAGCCCAGGTACGGGCGCAGCGCGCCGTTGCTGTGCGAACCGAACTGACCGCCCACGAAGAAGCGGCCGTAGTTCTGCGACGTCTGCTGCTCCACGCGCAGGCTGGTGACGGGATCGATGTACTTCACGGTCTTGCTCAGCAGGTTCACGCCCTCGAGACCGCCCACGATCGCGAGCAGGCCCTGCGTGTTCGGCAGCGGCGCCACGGCCTGCAGGCCGGCGCCCCAGCCCGGGCGGCTGTAGTTGCGCGCGTCGCGATCGGACGGGTCCAGGCGGATGCCGTACAGCGTGATCTTGCCGTCGCCGGCGCGAGCGGCGGGCGCCGTCGCCGCGGCGGCGAGCAGCGCGAGAACGAGGAGCACGAAACGTGGGGATCGCATGATCGGCCTCTCCTTCACGGATCAGTGGGGAACGCGGCGGCAGTCTGCCACGAAGCCGCGCGCGCCGTCACGCCGCGGCGTCGACCGACGGTTCCGCGGAGCCGAGCGCGGAGGGCCCGGGCGGAGAACGTCGCGGGCCGCCGTCACGCGGCGTGCTCGGAGGGCCCGAGGTGCGCGCGCGGCGCCCCGCGCCTAACCTGCACGCGTGTTCCGCCGAATCCTCCGACACGCCGCCGTGCCGCTCGCGGCCCTGCTCACCGCATGGCTCGCGGGTTGCTCCTCGCCCGCGCGCCCGCTGGAGCTGTGGCTGTGGTCGGGCGCGAACCTCGCCGACAGCGCGTCGGTCGCGCGCACGGAGGCCGTGTGGCGGCGAGCGGCGGCGGCGGGTTACGGCACGGTGGTGCTGGCCGATCCGAAGTTCTCGCGGCTGGCGCGGCAGGACTCGGCGTACTTCCGGCGCCTCGCGCGACTGCGCGCGGTGGCGGCCGAACTGCACCTCGCGCTCGTGCCGGCGGTGATGCCGGTGGGCCGCGGCCAGGGCGCGGCGCTCGAGGTGAACCCGGACTTGGCCGAGGCGCTGCCGGTGGAGCGGGCGCTGTTCGAAGTGCGCGGCGGCGTGGCGCAACTGGTGCCGGATCCACCGGTGGCGCTGGCGGCGCGGCCCGCGCAGCGCTCGTCGGGTGTGCGCCTGCGCGCCGACACGCTGGTGATCCCGCATCCGGCACGCGCCGAGCGCGCGCGCTGGCACGTGCGCGTGTCGCCGTGGCGGAACTACCACGTGTCGGTGCGGCTGCGCACGACGGACTTCACGGCGGAGCCGCGGCTGCACGTGCGCGGCGAGGGGCGTGAGCTGGCGTTTGCCGAGCTGCCGCGGCGTGCCGACGCGTGGACACGCTTCGACGTGACGCTGAACTCGCAGGGGGCCCGCGAACTGACGGTGGTGCTGGGCTGCGGCGGGCGCGGGCGCGGCACGCTGGAGTTCGCGGACTGGCGCATCGAGGAGTGCGGCCCGGTCAACCTGGTGCGCCGCGCGACCACGCCCTTCGTGGCGGAGGGCCTGGTCGAGGGCCGCGACTTCGAGCCGGTGCGCGATTCGCTCATGGGCGCGTCGCCGTGGCGCGGGCAGTTCGACCGCTGGCACGCGCCACCCGTGATCCGCGTGCACCGGCCCGACGGCACGCGCTTCCGCGCGTCGTGGTGGCAGGCGGCCGTCGTGGGGCGCGACCAGGTGGCGCTCTGCCTGGCGGACACGGCCACGCTGGCGCAGCTCGCCGACGAGGCGCGGCGCGTGCGCGCGGCGTTCGACCCGCCGATGGTGCTGCTGCAGCACGACGAGATCCGCGCGCTCGGCGGCGACCCCGCGTGCCGCGCGGCGGGCGGCGACCCGGGGGCGATCCTGGCGGCGAACGTGCGCGCGTGCGCGGCGGCCCTCGCGCCGGCGCGCGTGTGCGTGTGGAGCGACATGTTCGACCCGCTCCACAACGCGGTGCGCGACTACTTCCTGGTGCGCGGCGACCTGCGCGGGGGCATGGCCGGGCTCGACACGTCGATGGTGGTGATCGACTGGGGCCACGCGCACCCGCGCGCTTCGCTCGCGTGGTTCGACCGGCGCGGCTTCCGCCAGGTGTGGGCGGGCTACTACGACGGCCGGCCGGACCAGGTCCGCGCGGTGCTGCCGCTGCTGCACCGCACGCCGGGCGCGTTCGCCGTCATGTACACGACGTGGCAGGACCGCTACGACGATCTCGAAGCGTTCGCACGCGAGGTGCGCGGAGGTCGCTGACGCCCCGCGCGCACCTCGTGCCGCGCCTCAACGCACCTTCGCCGCCGGCGCCAGCGTCTGCCCGCGCTTCGCCTCCACGTGCTGCGCCGGCTGGCCGTCCACGGTCGCGGCGTCGTAGAACACCGGCAGGCCGTCGCCCTGGAGCGGCGTGGCGGAGTTCTGCAGGTGGTAGTGGATGTGCGGCTCGCTCGTGTTGCCCGAGTTGCCGCACAGGCCGAGTGGCTGCCCGGCCTTCACGCGCTCGCCCGGCTTCACGCGCAACGACTTCGGCTGCAGGTGCGCGAGCAGCGAGTATTCGCCGTTGCCGTGGTCGATCAGCACCATGTTGCCGGCCGGGTGCGCCTTGTCGGTCTGGCCCGGCGACTGGTCGGGCAGCGTGTCGCCCGCCACGATCACGACGCCGTCGCCCGGCGCGAGCACCGACTGGCCGTACGCGAAGTAGTCCGTGAGCTTGCTGCCGTCGCCGGCGTGCGTGGCGCCGCTCCTGCGGACCAGCACGTCGGTCGCGAAGCGCTGCGTGGCGTTCGCGGCGTGGTAGTTGTCCGCGATCGTGCGCCCGCCCCACACGACGAACCACTCGCCGTCGAACGGCGGGCGCAGCTTCGTCTTCGTGACGTAGTCGAGGTACGCGCTCGGCGCTTCCTTCGGTTGCGTGTCGGGCATCACGCGCAGGCCTTCCAGCCGACCGGCGTCGTCGAACGCCATGGCCAGCCGGATCGTCATCGGCGCCTTCGCGAAACGGCAGCGCGTGACCACCGCCCACGCGCCGTCCGAGCGGCCCACCTCTTCCGACAGCACCGAGTCGATCGCCCCGAGCTGCGTGGCGATCCCCTGCGACATCGCGGCGAAGGTCGCGGAGTCCTTCATGGCGGTGCGCATCTGCGGGCCGAACGCACGCCACAACGCGGCGCCGTCGCCGGCGCTGACGGCGGGGCGCAGTTCCCGGGCGCGCGCGAGTGCGGCGGTGGAGTCGAAGTCGGCGGCACGAGCCACGGCGGGTGCGAGCAGCAGGGCGAGCAGGCACGGAACGAGTCGGCGCATCATGAGATCGGTCTCTCCGGGTGGATCGGCGGGTGTTCGTGACGGCGACGGCCTGGAAGGGGCGTATTGCGGTGCGCGGAGGAACCGGGTGGCTGCACCCGCGCGGCGGCGATCAGCCCGTGCGGCGGCTCCCGCGCGGGGGCAGCTGTTCCAGCACGCGGCGCGCGATCGTCTCGGCGGCGAGCGGGCGCGCCAGTCGGCCGGCGTTCTCGCGCACGCGTTCGCGCGCGGCGGGATCGGTGAGCCAGCGGCTCACGGTGGCGGCCACCGATTCCACCGAGTCGGCGTGCACGGCGGCGCCGCCGGCCTCGAGGTGCGCGGCGTTGCGCTCCTCCTGCCCCGGCGTGGGCCGGAAGATCACGAGCGGCGCGCGCTTGATGAGCGCTTCGCTGCACGTGAGCCCGCCGGCCTTGCTCACCACCGCGTCGGCCGCCTCGAGCAGCAGGTCCACCTCGTGCGTGAAGCCCATGGCGCGGATGCGCCCGGTGCGCGCGGCCGGCAGCGCGGACACTTCGCGGTGCAGGCGCTCGTTCGTGCCGCACAGCACGAGCACCTGCGGCCGCGCGGGCAGCTCGGCCAGCGTGCGCGCGAGCTCGGCGAGCGGGCCCACGCCGCTGCCGCCGCCCATCACGACGACCACCGGCTTGTCGGCCGCGAGCGAGAAGTGTGCGCGCGCGGCCTCGCGGCCCATCGTGCGCGCGAAGCGCGGATCCACGGGGATGCCGGTGACCTCGATGCGCTCGCGCGGCACGCCGTGGCCGTGCAGTTCGTCGGCCACGCCGTCGCTCGCCACGAAGTAGCGGTCCACGTACGGGAACACCCAGGACGGATGCGCGGTGAAGTCGGTGATCACGGCGTACAGCGGCACCGGCGGACGGCCGCCGCCGCGCCGGGGCGACAGCGCCTCGAGCGGCAGGAAGTGCGTGCACACGACGGCGTCGGGCCGCTCGCGCTCGACCACGCGCACGAGCCGGCGAAGACTCAGCCGGTCGAACGCGAGCCGCGCGGGCCCGGCGCTGCGGTTGACGCGCTCCTGCTCCCACAGCCGGTAGAACGCGCCCCACAGCTTGGGCGCGCGCGAGGCCACCGCGTTGTAGCCGCCGGAGTACGCGCGCGCATACAGGCGCGATGCGAACACGAGCGTGTCGACCTCGCGCACCAGCGCGTCGGGCGCGAGTGCGCCGAGCGCGTGCGCCAGCGCGACGGCGGCGCTCTTGTGCCCGCTGCCGGCGGTGGCGTGCAGGATCGCGATGCGCGGCCCGGCGCCCACGTGACCGGCGAGCGTCTCGACGGCCACCAGGCCGCCGCCGACCTCGGGGAACAGCACCTCGTGATCGCCCGCCAGCAGGCGCAGCCGGCGGCGCCACCAGCGTCGCTGGGCACGCAGCCGCGCGCGCAGCTTGGTGGGGCGCAGCGCGGCGAGTTCGAGGCGGCCGATGCGAGGGACTCGTGGGGGCATGACGGCGTTGTACGGCTCAACCGCTCACGGCGTTGCGCACGTGCCGGAGGGTGAGTCCTTCGGGCTCCACGTCGATGGCGATGACGTCCACGCGCACGCGGCTCGCGCCCTGCTGTTCGGCGGCGCGCGCCGCCTGCACCAACCGTTGCAGCTTGCGGCGGCCGAGGGTGTCCACCGCCACGCCCCACGGCGAGCGGGCGCGAAGCCGGACCTCCACGAGCACCACCACCTCGCCCTCGGCCGCGACGAGGTCCACCTCCACGCCTCCGAAGCGCTGGTTGCGCGCCAGCACGCGGTAACCCGCGAGCGCCAGCCAGTCGGCGGCCAGCGCTTCGCCGACGCGGCCCCGGTCCTGTGCGAATCCCATGGGGCCTCCCGCGGGGGCGAGTGCGCCGGCACATTAGCCGATCGGCGCGGGGGGCGCAGGCGGCGCACCCCGCCGCGGCGGCCGGCCGGCGGCGGACGCGGCGGAGTGCGACGCGAGGGTCAGGGCTCGCGGACCGGCGCCACCACCACGCGCTCGCCCGCCTTCTCGAAGCGCAGCGTGATCGCCACCGAGTCGCCGGCCAGGAGGGGCCTCGCGAGATCGAAGAGCATGACGTGGTACGAACCGGGCTTGAGCTCCACCGCGGTCTGCGCGGGCAGGTCGATGCCTTCGACGTGCTGCATCGACATCGACCCGGCGGAGTCGGTGACCACGGCGTGCAGCTCGGTGGAGGCGGCCACGGTGGTGTCGACGGACGCACCCAGCATGCGATCCGGCTCGGGGCTCACGATCGTCAGGTAGGCGGCGCCTGCGGTGGCGTCCTCCGGCGTGGGGCGCACCCATGGGTTGCGCACTTCGAGCGCCGTCACGGCGGGCGCGGCGGTGGTCGACTCGGGCGCGGCGCCGGCGGCGTGGTCGGCGGACTTCGGAGCGCAGCCGGCGGCGAACAGTGCGGCGGGCGCGACGGCGAGGATCACGAGACGTCGAAACATGGGCACTCTCCGGAAGCGAGCCTGCTTTGCGCCGGTGCGGCGCGGGGACGGCGGCACGTTAGCGGCGACGGCGACCGGCGGCCAGTGTCCGAGACGTGCAGCGAGTTGCCCACGCTCAGATCCGCTCAGCCCAGCGGCAGCTCCAGCTCGCGCACGGGCGCGAAGCTCCAGCGGTGCAGCGCGCACGGACCGTGCTCGCGCAGCGCGGCGAGATGATCCGGCGTGCCGTAGCCCTTGTGGCGGGCGAAGCCGTACGCGGGCCACACGCGATCGAGCCGATGCATGATCCGGTCGCGCACGACCTTCGCCACCACCGACGCGGCGGCGATCGAAAGGCACGTCGCATCACCGTCGATCACGGCGCGCTGTTCGTGCGGCAGGCCGGGCACGGTGTCGCGCCCGTCCACCAGCACCAGCTCGGGACTCACGCGCAGCATCGTCACCGCGCGCGCCATGCACGCGAGCGTCGCGGCGCGGATGTTCATGCGGTCGATCGTGCGCGGGCCGGCCACCGCCCATGCGAACGCCCGGGCCTCCTGCAGGACCCGGGCGTAGAGCTGATCCCGTGTTTCGGCGTCGAGCGCCTTGCTGTCGTCCAGCCCCTCCCACCGCGTGGCACAGTCCAGCACCACCGCGGCGGCGACCACCGGACCGGCGAGCGGTCCACGTCCGGCTTCGTCCACCCCGGCCACCGTGGCGCGCTCACCCGCGAATGCGGCTTCGGCGCGCGCCAGTCGGCGCCAGTGCGGCAGGGTCACTTGGCGGCCGAAGTCTCCGTGGCCTGCACCGCCTTTTCCTTCAGGCGAGCGGCCTTGCCGGTCTTCTTGCGCAGGTAGAACAGCTTCGCGCGACGGACCTTGGCGGCCTTGAGCACCTTGATGTCGGCGATGGACGGCGAGTGGAGCGGCCACGTGCGCTCGACCCCGATGCCCTCGGAGATCTTGCGGACGGTGAACGACTTCCGGATGCCGCCGCCACGCACGTTCGTGACTTCGCCCCGGAACTTCTGCTGGCGCTCCTTGTCACCCTCGATCACGCGCACGGACACCTCGACGGTGTAGCCGGGGCGAAGGTCGGGGCGGTCACCCTTGATCTGGGTGTTCTCGATCTTCTCGATCAGGCCCATGGACGGGCTCCTTTCCTCATCGAACAAGCCCGACCAGGCCGGGCGGATTAGCGGCGCGGGAGTATACGGGAGCCCCCGGTCGTGGGCCAAGCGGGGAGTTCGGGGCGGTCCGGGCGGGATGGATACGCGTTCCGGGCGCGACTGGAGCGGGCGGGACGGGGGTCGGCGGGGGCAGGCGGTGGGCGGGACGGGAGCCTGCCGGCGGCCGCCCGGGCCGGCGGGTCAGTCGATGGAGCCGTCCTCGAGGGCGGACAACCCGCGCCTCGGACACGTCCGCCCAGCCCGAACGGAACATCCCGGCCGCGAGTGCGACGCACAGGACGAGCATCACCGTCGCGGCGGGCTCGAGCGCCCGTTCGGCGGCGAGTGCGCCGGCGATGAGGGCGATGATCAGCGTGAGCGCGCCCGCCACACCCACGAGGCGTCGACCGCCGGCGAGTGCCCGGTCGGGAGCCACGAGATCAGAGGTGGCGAGCCTCGACGCGCGCTCGGCGGGGATTCCACGCTCCTCGAGTGCCGCGGCGAGGCGGTCGCGCGGGATGGCGTGAACGATCCACAACGTGTGCACGAGCTCGCGCTCCGCTCGCGAGGCCACGCAGCGTGGCCGGCGTCGGTGGCCGAGCAGGGCATGCCAGACGAGGAAGTCGGCGCTCATCGGGTGTGATGCCTCCGGGCTTCAGAGCGGCATGCGGTAGAGGGCCTTGAGCCGACCCAGCGTCGACGGCGTGGCGGGAAGCGGCGAGCGAAGGGCAGCACCACCGATCGTTTCGTCCTCCCAGCGGTCGATCCACCATCGATTCGGATCCGGGCCCACGCCTGTTGCGACCACCTCCGGTGGGATCAGAGCCGAGTCGCCGCGCACGAAGTAGAACCGGCCGTACCCCTGGATCTCGTAGGACCGGGGCTGCGTTCGAAACGTGAGCGCGATCGTCGTCCGGATCGTCCGGTGCCAGGCGCTCTCGTGGCCAGCCCGCGGGTCGGGCAGCACGGTGAACCGGGGATCCAGGGTGAGCGAGAGGCTGGTGGCCGGTGGCTCGGTGGCGCCGCCCACGAACATGCCGTGCGTCGAGATGCTCTCGTCGATCACGCCCCACGGCATGTCTCGCCAGGCAGCCCCGGACGAATCCGACGCGCCGAACACGAATGTGAAGTCCTCCGTGAAGACCGTTCGCAGGACCTCTGGATCGCGATGCACCCACGCCCACTGCAACCGACGCAGCGCGTTCTCGGGCGACGTGGCTGCGGGAGCGACATCGGGCGTCACGGGCACGGGCTCGGTCGTGTGCTGCGAGCACCCGGAGGCCAGCAGCAGCGCGGCGGCGGCGACGAAGGCGATTGCGGGAAGTGATCGAATCGGATGCATGTGGGTGCTCCGGGTGGATCGGTCGCCGCGAGGTTAGCCCGCGGCATCCGGGATCCAAACCCCGATCTCCGAGCCGTGGTTCCGGGTGTTCTCCCGCCAGGGCGGCCCGTGGGTGCCGCCCGTGTGGCGGGCCACCCGTTTCCGCCCCCGGCGGGCATTCGCTACCTTGCCGGCATGTTCGCCCGCAGCCGACAGATCTTCGCCACCGGCATGTTCGTGCTCGACACGGTGCTGCTGTTCGCGTCGTGGATGCTGGCCTACTGGCTGCGCTTCTTCGCGCTGGGGCTGGACGCGCCGCTCGGCGTGCCGCCGCTGTCGCTGTACCTGTGGGCGGGGGCGGTGCTCACGCCCACGGGCATGCTGGTGCTGCGCGCATTCCGGCTCTACCGCTCGGCGCGCACGTCGCGGCTGGGGCTGGAGCTGCTCGCGCTGCTGCAGGCCATGGTGGTGATCTCGGCGCTCGCGGCGCTCGGGTCGTTCTACTCGCGCGGCGAGCTGTCGCGCGCGGCGATCGCGGTGTTCTTCGTGACGGGCTCGGTCGTGCTGTGCGGCAGCCGCGTGCTGCTGCGCACGGTGCTGCGCGCGATGCGTCGCAGCGGACGAAACCTGCGCCACGTGCTGGTGGTGGGCACGGGCAACCTGGCGCGGCTGCTGATCGACAAGATCCGCCATCACGACGACTTCGGCCTGGTGGTCGAGGGGCTCGTGGCGGTCGACGCGGCGCGCGTGGGCGAGACGGCGTACGGCGTGCCGGTGGTGGGCTCGGTCGCCGACCTTCCGCGCGTGGCCGAGGAGCGCGGCATCGAGATCATCTACCTGGCGCTCGCGCGCGAGGAATGGCAGGCCGAGGAGCAGGCGCTCGCGGCACTCGCGGACTCCACCGCGGCGGTGCGGCTGGTGCCCGACCTCACGCGCGCGTTCCGGCTGAACCCGAGCGTCGAGGACTTCGACGGCATGCCGGTGGTGCTGGTGACCGAGAGCCCGGAGCAGGGCTGGAACGCGGTCGTGAAGCGCGCGTTCGACCTGGCGTGCAGCGCGGTGGGCCTGCTCGTGGCGGCCGTCCCGATGGCGGTGATCGCGCTGCTGGTGCGGCTCGATTCGCCGGGGCCGATCTTCTACGCGCAGGAACGCGTGGGGCTCAACGGTCGGCGCTTCCGGATGCTCAAGTTCCGCAGCATGCGCGTGGACGCCGAGGCGGGCGGCCCGGGCTGGACCACGAAGGACGATCCGCGCCGCACGCGGCTGGGCATGCTGCTGCGCAAGCTGTCGCTCGACGAGCTGCCGCAGCTGTGGAACGTGTTCGTGGGCGACATGAGCCTGGTGGGCCCGCGGCCGGAGCAGCCGCGCTTCGTGGAGGAGTTCCGCGGCTCGATCCCGCGCTACATGCTGCGCCACCACGTGAAGGCGGGCATGACGGGCTGGGCGCAGGTCAACGGCCTGCGCGGCGACACGCCGCTCGAAGACCGCATCGAGTACGACCTCTACTACGTGCAGCACTGGTCGCTGTGGTTCGACGTGCGCATCCTGCTGCTGACGGTGGTGCGCGTGTTCCGCGACGCGAGCGCGTACTGAGCGCTCCGCCCCGTGCGCCACGGCGCGCGAGGGCGTGAGGCGGCGATGCGATGCGCCGGGCGTTCGTTCGTGCGAGGCGTGACGCCGCGGTGCATTCGTGCGCGACGACTTTGCGATGATTTGAGTTGACGGGGCGTCGCGTGGGCGGTGGGAGCGCCCCGGGAAGCGCTTCGCCACGTCGCGTGTACGTGCGCTGCATGCGCAAGCAAGGCGCGAAGCGCACGCGATGCGATTTCGCGAGGGCGCGGGCGCGTTGCGCGACGTGCGGGCGCGTGCGAGCGGCGAAAACCCGCGTGGTAGAAAGAACGCGCCCCGCGAAGACTCGCCCCCGAGGTGAGTGTCGTGATGAAGCGCGAGTTCTGCGTCGGTTCGCTGAGCAACGCCGCCCTGCTCGAACGCCTGGGAGAAGTCACCTGCCGCGACCACGCCACCACGGCCGAGATGCTGGCGGTCCTCGCCGAGGTGGAGCGGCGAA
>JBGAMH010000177.1:0-10186 GCA_044223135.1 Candidatus Eiseniibacteriota bacterium
GCACAGCGGCGCGGCGCTGCACCTGTTCGCGACCGGCGTGGCCGAGCGCGTGGTCAAGGCCGACGTCGCGAGCCTGTACCCGTCGCTCATGCGCACGCATCGCATCGGCCCGGTGCGCGACCGGCTGGGTGCGCTGCTCGCGCTGGTGGACGGGCTCGTGGAACGGCGGCTCGCGGCGAAGGCGGCCGCGCGCGCCGCCCCGGCCGGCTCGGCCGAGCGCTTCGGGCACGAGGCGATGTCGGCGGCGATGAAGCTGGTGGTGAACACCGCGTACGGCTACCTCGCGGCGGGCGGGCTCACGCGCTTCGCCGACGTGCACGCCGCGAACGAAGTGACGCGGCGCGGGCGCGAGACGCTCGACCGCATGTGCCGCGAGCTGCAGCAGCGCGGCGTGACGCGGCTGGAGGCCGACACCGACGGCGTCTACTTCGCCGTGCCGGGCGAGTGGACGGAGGCCGACGAGCGTCGCGTGGTGGGGGAGGTCGGCGCGCTGCTGCCGCCGCTGGTGCAGCTGGAGTTCGAGGGCCGCTACGCCGCGATGCTGTCGCACGAGCCGAAGAACTACGCGCTGCTCGGCTACGACGGTCGGCTCACGCTGCGCGGCGTGGCGTTCCGCTCGAGCCGCGCGGAGCCGTTCGGCGAGGCGTTCCTGCGCCGCGCGATCGAGCGGCTGCTCGTGGGCGACGTGCCGGGCGTGCGGCAGGCGTACCTGGACACCGTCGACGCACTGCGCCGCCGCGATCTCTCGACGTACGACGTGTCGTCGCGCGTGCGGCTCACCAAGACCGCGGCGCAGTACCTGGCGTCGCGGGAGTCGCGCCGCGAGCACGCGTACGAAGCGCTGCTGGCGGCCGGGCGCCGCGAGTGGCGGCGCGGCGAGCGCGTGCGCGTGTACCGGGCGCGCAACGGCGCGGCGAGGCTCGTGCCGGAGCGGGGTGCCGCGCCCGCAGGCGAGGGCGATGCCTACGACGTCGAGCACTACCTGCGCGTGCTGCGCGACAACTTCGCGTCCCGGCTGCTGCGCGCGTTCACGCCCGCCGACTTCGCCGCCGTGTTCGCCGACCCCGACCAGCCATCGCTGTTCCAGCCGGCCTACGAGGACATCCGCCCCGTACTGAACGTGCTGTGACGCGGGCAGGAGTCCGGCCCCGCCGGCCCCCTTGCCCGCCGGGATCACACGGTGTCGTCGAGCCGCAGCGTGAGCGCCACGCGCTTGCGGGGCAGATCCACGCTCAGCACCTTCGTGCTCACGAGGTCGCCGGCCTTCACGACCTCGCGCGGGTCCTTCACGAACCGCTTCGCGAGCCGCGAGATGTGCACGAGGCCGTCCTGGTGCACGCCGATGTCCACGAACGCGCCGAAGTTGGTGACGTTCGTGACCACGCCCTCCAGCACCATGCCGGGCTCGAGGTCCCCGAGTTCGCGCACGTCGTCGCGGAACGCCGCGGCCTTGAACTCGGGGCGCGGGTCGCGGCCCGGCTTCTCGAGTTCGGCCAGGATGTCCTTCACCGTGGGCAGGCCGAAGCGATCGTCGGCCAGCTCGCGAGCGTTCACGCCGCGCAGGAACGCGCCGTCGCCGATCACGTGCTCGAGCTTGCGCCCGCTCTTCTGCAGCAGGCGCTCGACCACGGGGTAGGCCTCGGGGTGCACCGCCGAGGCGTCGAGCGGGTTGTCGCCGCCGCGGATGCGCAGGAAGCCCGCCGACTGCTCGAACGCCTTTTCGCCGAGCCGCGGCACCTTCAGCAGCGCGCGGCGGTCGGCGAACGGGCCGTGCGTGTCGCGGTGCTCGACGATGCGCTGCGCGAGCGAGCCGTTGAGCCCCGACACGCGTGCGAGCAGCGGGGCGGAGGCGGTGTTCAGCTCCACGCCCACGGCGTTGACGCAGTCCTCCACGGTGGCGTCGAGCGCGCGCGCCAGCCGCGACTGGCTGACGTCGTGCTGGTACTGGCCGACGCCGATGGACTTGGGATCGATCTTCACCAGCTCGGCGAGCGGGTCCTGCAGCCGGCGCGCGATCGACACCGCGCCGCGCAGGCTGACGTCCAGGTCGGGGAACTCGCGCGCGGCCAGCTCGCTCGCGGAATACACCGATGCGCCCGCCTCGGACACGGTCACGCGCGACACGCCGAGCTCGGGGTGGCGCCGCATCAGCTCGGCGGCGAGCTGGTCGGTCTCGCGCGACGCGGTGCCGTTGCCGATGCTCACCAGCGACACGCCGTGACGCTGCGCGAGCCGCGCGAGCGCGGCGATCGAGCCGTCCCAGTCGCGGCGCGGCGCGTGCGGATAGATGGTGGCCGTCTCGAGCAGCTTGCCGGTGGCGTCGACCACCGCCACCTTCACGCCGGTGCGCAGGCCCGGGTCCAGTCCCATCGTGGCGCGCGCGCCGGCCGGCGCCGCCAGCAGCAGGTCGCGCAGGTTCAGCCCGAACACGCGGATCGCTTCTTCTTCGGCGGCGGTGCGCACGTTGCCGAGCAGGTCCACCTCGATGTGCAGCATCATGCGCGCGCGCCACGCGAGCCGCACGGTGTCGGCGAGCCAGCGGTCGGCGGCGCGGCCGCGGTCGGCGACGCCGACGTGGTGCGCGACGATCGCCTCGCACTCCGACGGCGCGCCCTCGGCGCGCGCGGGCTCGGGATCGAGCGCCAGGCTCAGGAATCCGAGCGCACGGCCGCGCAACAGCGCGAGCGCGCGATGCGACGGCACGCGGTGGATCGGCTCGTCGTACGCGAAGTAGTCCGAGAAGCGAGCCGCCTCGGGCTGTTTCTCGGGGGGCAGGTCGGGCACCACGGTGGAGCGCAGCAGGCCCGTGTTCCACGTGCGCTCGCGCAACCGGCCCACGAGCGCGGCGTCCTCGGAGAACTGCTCGATCAGGATCTGGCGCGCCCCGTCGAGCGCCGCCTTCACGTCGGCCACGCCGGCCTCGGCGTTCACGAACGCCGCCGCCGCTTCCTCGGGTGAGGTGTCCGGCGAGGCCAGCAGGCGATCGGCGAGCGGCGCGAGGCCCGCCTCGCGCGCGATCTGCGCCTTCGTGCGGCGCTTCGGCTTGTACGGCAGGTAGAGGTCCTCGAGCGCGGTCTTGGTGTCCGCGCCGCGCACGGCCTGTTCGAGTGCGGGCGTGAGCTTTCCCTGCTCGGCGATGCTGGCGAGGATCGCGGTGCGGCGGTCCTCCAGCTCGCGCAGGTAGCCCAGGCGTTCCTCGAGCGTGCGCAGCTGCGTGTCGTCGAGGCCGCCCGTGACCTCCTTGCGGTAGCGGGCGATGAACGGAACGGTCGAACCCTCGTCCAGGAGCCGCACGGCGGCTTCCACCTGCGAGGGCTGCACGGCGAGCTCGGTGGCGATGCGATGGGGAATGGGGATCATGTGCTCGTATCTACCCGATGCCGCGGGCCGGAGCAACGTGTCCCGGGACGCGGTGCGACCTCGCCGAGCGCCTCCGGTCCTCCGGCCAACCGGCTGGCCGCGGCCCCGTTGGGAGTTCGCGAAACGAGTCGTATGCAGCGAGCCGGTGCGGGCGTACCGTTCGTCGCGTGAACGCGCTCCTCGTGTACCCCGCGTTCGCAGACACGTTCTGGGGCTTTCGGCACGCGCTGAAGTTCGTCGGCAGGCGCGCCGCACTGCCGCCCCTCGGCCTCGTCACCGTGGCCGCGCTGCTGCCGGGCTCCTGGCGCCTCCGCGTCGTGGACACCAACGTGCAGCCCCTCGCTGCGCGCGACCTGGCGTGGGCCGATGTCGTGCTGGTGAGCGCGATGAACGCCCAGCGCCGCTCCGCGCACGAGGTGATCGATCGCGCGCACGCCGCCGGCCGCACCGTGGTCGCCGGCGGGCCGCTGTTCGACGCCGAGCAGGCCGCGTTCCCGCACGTGACGCACTTCGTGCTGGGCGAGGCCGAAGCGGTGCTCGCGCCGTTCCTCGAGGACTTCGAGCGTGGCCGCGCCCGGCGAACATACGTGGGCGCGGAACTGCCCGACCTGCGGCACACGCCCGTGCCGCGCTGGGACCTGCTGGCGCTGCAGCACTACCACTCGATGGCCGTGCAGTTCTCGCGTGGCTGCCCGTTCGACTGCGAGTTCTGCGACATCACCTCGCGGTTCGGGCACACGCCGCGCACGAAGGCGCCGGAGCAGATCGTGGCCGAACTGGATGCGCTGTACGCGCAGGGCTGGCGGGGCTCGGTGTTCTTCGTGGACGACAACCTGATCGGCAACAAGCGCGAGCTGCGAAACGCACTGCTGCCGGCGCTGACCAGATGGCGAGTGGGCAAGGTGGGCATGCCGTTCTACACCGAGGCGTCCATCAACATCGCGCGCGATCCGGAGCTGATGGCCGCGATGGTGGCGGCCGGCTTCGGCTCGGTGTTCATCGGCATCGAGACGCCCGAGGACGCCGGGCTCGCCGAGTGCAACAAGAAGCAGAACCGCGGACGCGACCTGCTCGCCGACGTGCATACCATCCAGCGCGCGGGCCTGCAGGTGATGGGCGGGTTCATCGTGGGATTCGACAGCGACACGCCCTCGGTGTTCAGACGCATGACGGAGTTCATCCAGGCGAGCGGCGTGGTCACGGCCATGGTCGGCCTGCTGAGCGCGCCGAGTTCGACGCGGCTGTACGAACGCATGAAGCGCGAGGGCCGGCTGGTGGGTGAGATGTCGGGCGACAACACCGACGGCACCACGAACATCCTCCCGCGGATGGGGATGGACGCGCTGCGCCAGGGCTACCAGGGCATCTTGCGCGGCATCTACGCGCCGGGGCCCTACTACCGGCGCGTGCGCACGTTCCTGCGCGACTTCCGGCCGCATCGCGTGCCGGTGCACGTGGAGTGGCGGCACCTGTGGGCGCTGCTCTATTCGAGCGTGCGGCTGGGCGTGTTCGGCCGGGAGCGCTTCCACTACTGGGGGTTGCTGTGCTGGACGCTGTTCCGCTGCCCACGCATGATCCCGTCCGCGGTGACGTTCGCGATCTACGGCCACCACTTCCGACACGTGTGCAAGGACCTCGGCGCGTGACCGGCCGGTCCCCGTCGGGAGGCGTCGTTCTCGCCCGGGGGAAATGCGACGGAAGGACCATGGAACGGCCATTTCCTCGGAGCGCACGCTCATGGGGTGACACGCTGGCCCTGCCGGCCGGGAACCCCCACGCAATCGTCCCCCGGCGGCTCGGGCTCCGGACCCGTGACGATTGCTGTTTTTCGGTGACCCATGCGCCCGCACCTTCGCCTTCGCTGCTTCCTGTCGCTCGTGGTGCTCGTCCTCGCCGTCTCACCGACTCACGCGGGGCGCCCGGCCCCGGTCTCGGGCTCCGCTCGCGGGGAGATCCGTCGAGTGCCCGTCGGCGCCGCCGTCGAGTCCCGGCAGTCCGCCTGCGTGATCGGCGTGCCCGGTCCCGCGTCCTTCCCGATGTACTACCTGTATCCGCCGAACGACCAGTACTACACGCTGCTCGATCCGGCGTCGTGCGAGTGCTCGGGCGTGGGCGGACTCGCGCCGTCCGTCGCACACGTGCAGCTGGACTTCCCGGAAGCGTGCTCGATCCCGATCGAGGTGGCCATCGTCGAGGCCAACTCGGACGATCCGAACTGCCCGGTGCCGGCACCCGGTGAGTACCTTCGATCCCCGATCACGCACCAGCTCACGGTGGAGGAGCCCGGCACGTACGACTTCGCGCTGCCGCTGCCCAGCGGCGCGTGCCTGACCGAGCGGGCGTTCCTGCAGGTGACGTTCCTCACGTCGGGCGAATGCGACGGCCTGCCCGGGCTGATGATCGATGGCGCGTACTGCGGCTGCGTGGCCTACAACGCGTGGCCCGGCAGCGGCGATCCGAGTGACCTGTGCGGCGTCTTCCCCGGCAGCCCGGTGATGTACGTGGAGGCCTCGTGCTGCGAGGCCGTGCCCGCACTGCCGCGCTCGTGGGGGCAGCTCAAGAGCACGTATCGCTGAGGGAAGTCGGAAGTCGGACATCGGAACGGCGGGCGGCTCCGGGAGCGCCCGCCGTTCGCAGTTCCTCGCGACGACTCAGCGCTCCGCGTCGCCTTCGCCCCGCTGCTCCAGGGCTTCGACGCGTTCGCGCAGTCGTGCGACCTCGTCGCGCAGCACGGTGATCTCCGCGACCATTGCCGCCATCGCGCCGGTTGCGGCGTCGGCGGCGGGCGCCGGGGCGGAGGGCGACGCGTCGGTCCGCGGTTCCTGCGGCGGAGCCGGCGAGGCGTGCACGACGCCGGTCAGGCGCGCGCGCAGTTCGCCGAGTTCGCGCGGCGGGTAGAGCGCGTGGCTCACCAGCTGGCCGCGGCCGGGCGGCGTCAGCTCCAGCATCAGGCCGCGCTCGAGCAGCGCCTTCACGATGGGCTCCAACGCCGCGAGGTCGGCGATCGGCTCCATGCGTGCCGCGCGCGCACGCAGGTCGCCCAGCGTCTGCGCGCCGCGCAGCAGCAGCTCGGCGAGCACGGCCAGCTCCGCCTTGCTGACGCCCAGCCAGTCGTAGGCGTGGTGCTTGTACTTGGCGGAGCGGCCCATCCAGTCGATCTCGCTGACCACGCTCATCGCGCACAGGTCGCGGAGCGCGTTCTCCACGTCGACGTCGTCGTACGCCGTGACCGGCTCGCGGTTGTTCTTCTGGTTGCACCCCGTGACGATGGCGTTGACCGTCATCGGGTAGCCGGCGGGCGTGGTCTTGGCCTTCTCGATCAGCACGCCGAGCACGCGACGCTGCGACGGGTCGAGCGGCTTCCAGCGGTGCGACGGGGCGGGCGTGTCCGAAGGCGGTGTCGTCATGGTGACCTCGCGGGCGACCGGGTGGCAGGGGCGCTGCGTCGGGGACTTGGTACCACACGCGGGGCGTGCAGGGCAGCCTCCCGTGGGGGGGACGGGCACTTCCGGCTCCGGTGTGCGGGGGGCGCTGCTAGACTTCCGGTCGTTCCGATCCTCGACCGGGGTGGGGGGGCCATGAGACATCGCACGGGCCTGGCTGTTCTTCTCGGGCTGTTGCTCGTCGTACCGACCATCGCGTTCTCCGGGCCGGAAGCCGAGAACCAGCTGGATGAGATGCCCGAGCCTGTTCTGCACCCGAAGCCGGAATGCCCGGATGCGGCGCGCAGCGCCTTCATCGAAGGCACGGTCGAAGTGATGGCCCACGTCGGAACCACCGGCCGCGTGCAGGACGTGCGCGTCGTGAAGTCCGTCCCCGCGCTCGACTCGGCGGCGATCGAGTGTGTCCGCCGCTGGACGTTCAAGCCGGCGCAGTCGTCCGGCCGGCCTGTCGCCTCGTGGGTGCGCATTCCGATCCGGTTCAAGTGCGGTGCCGAAGTCGGCGGTGGGGTCCGGGCCAGCGGGGGCTTCGACTCGCACGGCGACGAGAGCGACGCGCCCGGTCCCGGCGCCGTCGCGCGGCCCGCGCCGCGTCTGCAGAGGGGTGAGTTCCACATCAATGGAAGGCCCTCCGACATCGTGCGGGTGACGCGGGTCGCTGGCAATCGTGTCGAGGTGGAGAGTCCCCACCAGTGGCGCGGTTCCGGCATCGTGCAGGGCGACGTCTACTGGGGCGTGTTCGTCTACCGCGACGACGCGCCCGATCCGAAGAACCGCGGCGCCCGCGGGACGCACCTGGGCACGATCCAGCCGTCGGGCGCCATCGAGATCGTCGGCACCTTCACGAACCGGAAGTGGCCGCCGTTCCGGAGCACGTGGAATCCCGCGCGTCGGAAGGGCTCCGATATGTCCGGCTCGGCGACACCTCGATAGCGCGAAGCCCGCCCGGTTGCCGCATCCCCTCCGGCGTTCTCCGCCCGGTAGTCGCACCGCGTCGAACTCCGCCTCCGCGCTCCTAGACTCCCGGCGACCCGATCACTCGAACCGGGAGGGAGTCCATGGCCCAGGACCGTCGGTTCCTCGTCGTCGCGTGGTGGTTCGCGTTCGCACTCGCCTCCGTCCCGGTCCCGCGCGCCCGTGCGCAGATCGCCGACCCGAACTTCTGGCTCACCGACGGGATCGTCTACGCCACGGCGCGATCGGGTGACACGCTGTTCGTGGGCGGCAACTTCCGGAACCTCGGGCCGCAGACCGGCGTGTTCTCGGTGATCGGCGCCGTGAGCGGAATGCCACTGCCGGGCTGGCCGCGCATCGATGGCTCGGTGAACGCGGTGGCGCCCGACGGCGCGGGTGGCTGGTACGTGGGTGGCACGTTCTCGCGCGTGGCTGGCGTCGCGCGCGCGAACGCGGCCCACATCCGCGCCGACGGCACGCTCGACGGCTGGACGCCGAACCCGAACGGCCCGGTGTATGCGCTCGCCCGCATCGGCGATCGCGTGATCGTGGGTGGCTCGTTCCTCAACATCGGCGGACAGGCGCGCGTGGCGCTCGCTTCGGTCGACACGCTCGGCGGCCTGGCGTCGTCGTGGACGCCGGGCGCCACGGGCACCGTGCGAACGTTCGTGCAGCGCGGCTCGATCCTGTACGTGGGCGGCGTCTTCACCACCATGGCCTCGCAGACGCGCGCTTACCTGGCGGCGTACGACCTCTCCACCGGCGCGCTCACCTCGTGGGCGCCGCAGGCGAATGCGCAGGTGCGCGTGCTGCTGGCGAGCGGCTCCACGATCTACGCGGCGGGCGATTTCGGCACGGTCGGCGGGCAGTCGCGCACCGCGCTCGCCGCGCTCGACCCCGTGACCGGCGCGGCCACGGCGTGGAATCCCGTCCTCGGCGGCACGCCCTACGCGATGGCGCTGCAGGACACGGTGCTGTACGTGGGCGGCAACCTGTGGACGCTGGGCGGGCAGCTGCGCAACTACGCGGGCGCGGTCGGCACCGGCGCCGGCCTCGCGCTGCCGTGGAATCCCAACCCGTCCGGCGTGGTCTGGTCGCTCGCCGCCGTGCCGGGGCGCGTGTACGCGGGCGGGATGTTCCAGGGCATCGGCGGCCAGGCGAGCCCGCACCTCGCGGCGCTCAACACGACGAACGGCAACGCGCTCGACTGGAACCCGCGCGCCGACGGCAACGTGAACGTGATCGTGCCCGACGGCGCGCGCGTGTGCGTGGCGGGCACGTACACGAGCATCGGCATGACGCCGCGCTGGAACATCGCCGCGATCGACCTGCGCACCAACACCGTGACGCCGTGGGACCCGGGCGCGAACGGCACCGTGAACGCGATGCTCGTGCGCGGCGGTCGGCTGTGGATCGGGGGTGCGTTCACGTACGTCGGAACGCCGGCGCGCAATCGCTTCGCCGCGTTCGAGCTCGCCAGCGGCGCGCTCGTGCCCGGCACGCCCGGCGCCGACAACATCGTGCTCACGATGGTGGCGGACGCCGCGCGCCTGTACGCCGGCGGGCAGTTCACGACGTTCGGCGGTGTCGCGCGCAACCGGCTCGCCTCGGTCCAGCTGTCGAACAACGCGGTCACCGCGTGGAATCCGAACGCCGGCAACGTGGTGTACGCGCTCGCGCTGCAGGGCGCCACGGTGTATGCCGGTGGCGCGTTCACCACGATCGGCACCGACGCCCGTTACGACGCGGCCGCGATCGACTCCGCGAGCGGGCTCGCGACGGCGTGGAACCCGTCCGTGTTCGGGACGGTGTACGCGCTCGCGACCGACGGGCCGGTGGTGTACGTGGGCGGCGCGTTCCACCAGGTCGGCGGCGTGCTGCGGGAGGCCGTGGCGGGGATCGACGCGGCGAGCGGGCTCGCGACCGCGTGGAACCCCGGCTGCAACGGCGACGTTCGGCTGCTCGTGCCGCGCGGGCCGCTGGTCTACGCGGGCGGCTACTTCGGTCAGATCGGCGGCTACTACCGTTCGTACGTCGCCGAGATCGACAGCGCCACCAGCTTCGCGACCACGTGGAATCCCACCGGCGACGGCGCCGTGATGACGATGGTGCCCGAGGAACCCGTGTTCTACGTCGGCGGCGACTTCTCGATGATCGGCGGCCGCGCGGTGCGCAGCCTGGCGCGACTGGTGCCGACGCCCGCTGCGGCGCCTGCCGTGGCGGTGCTGTCGCCGAACGGCGGCGAGTTGGCGGTGATCGGCACCACGCGCCAGGTCACGTGGAGCGCGCTCGTGGCTGCCCCCGGCGTGCAATCCGCGGACGTGTGGCTGTCGCGCAGCGGCCCTTCGGGCCCGTGGGAACTGGTCGCCGCGGGCGTGTCGCCGGGCAGCGCGGTGAACGGGCCCGTGAGCGGGCCGCCGAGCGCGGGCACG
>JBGAMH010000178.1:0-10144 GCA_044223135.1 Candidatus Eiseniibacteriota bacterium
TTCGCCCGGCGAGTTGCGATTCTCGACTGGTCGGCGGGTCGGCGAGTTCGCGCGGGCCGTGGATCGCACGGACGAAACGCCGGGCGAGGCGTCCCGACGATGAGGTAGTGTGCGTGCTCGGCGGCGCCGATAGTCCGGAGGCCCACCCCGGTCGCGGGGCGGGATTGCGGCGCGGCCGAAGCGCTCCACCCCAGAGATACGCGGAATCCCCTCCATGCGTCTGTGGACCTGGCTCACCACATCGTGTGAAACCGGCTGGCGGCGGCACGCGCGCTTCCTGGCGCTCTCGTGGCTGCTCGCCGTGGTCGTCTGCGTGTTCATGGCGTGGCTCGGCGACGGGCTCTACTTCTACACGGACTTCCGCGAGAACGGCCGGCGGTTCGGCGGCCTGATGTCGCTGGCCAGCGGCTTCTGCCTGATGGGCTGCGGCTGGTCGTTCCTCGTGCCGGCGCGCCGCGCCGCGCGCACCCCGGGACACGGGCGCGAGTTCCTGGGCTGGCTGAACGCCGGGCTCGGCTGCGTCGTGCTGGCGTTCGACGAAGTGGCGCAGATCCACGAGTCGGTGGCGCACTGGCTGGTGCGGCACCACGTGCCGGGCCCGCTCGGCCTCGACCAGGACCTGTACGTGTTCGGCTTCTACGCGCTCGGGCTGGTGCTGGTGTTCGCGCTGCTGTGGCCGTTCCGCCGCCCGCTCGAGCCCGCGCTGCTGCCGCTGCTGGTGGCGATCCTGTGCTTCGCGCTGTCCGAGGTGGTGGACGAGATCCCCTGGAACGCGATGACGCACCAGACGCAGCAGTGGGTCGGCGCGCTCGAGGAGGTCTACAAGACGCTCGGGTCCTGGTCGATCGCGATGTGCGGCCTGCTCACGGCGGACGAGGACACGCGCGGCATCGGATCGGGCGCCGAGCCGTTGCCACGCATGGACCGCCGGGCGACCGACCGCGAACCCGTGCTGAAGGTGGTGAACCGCGACTGAGCGACGCGGGCGCCGCGCGCCGCCCGCGGGCCGGGCTCAGTCCTCGGGCGCTTCGGCCGCCAGCCGGTAGCCCACGCCCGGCTCGGTGATCAGCAGCCGCGGCCGCGAAGGCTCCGCCTCGAGCTTGTGCCGCAGCTGCGCCATGTACACGCGCAAATAGTGGTGCTCGGTCGTGTACGCCGGCCCCCACACCTCGCGCAGCAGTTGCGCGTGCGTGAGCACGCGGCCCGGATGCCGCGCGAGCGCGGCGAGCAGGCGGTACTCGCGGGGCGTCAGCCGCACGTCGCGCCCGTCCACCGCCACGCGCCGGGCGGCCAGGTCCACGCGCAGGCCCGCCACCTCGACCGCCGTCGCGCCCTCGGCGCCTTCGGTGCGCGCCTGCCGGCGCAGCGCCACGCGCATGCGCGCGAGCAGCTCGCCCATCGCGAACGGCTTCGTCACGTAGTCGTCGGCCCCCGCGTCGAGCGCGGCGATCTTGTCGTTCTCCTGCCCGCGCGCCGACAGCACCAGGATCGGCACCGCGCTCCACTCGCGCAGCCGCTTCACCACGTCGATGCCGTCCATGTCGGGCAGGCCGAGGTCGAGCAGCACCAGCTCCGGCGAACGCGTGGCGGCCTCGCCGATGCCCTCCGCGCCGGTGATCGCCTCGATCATGCGGAAGCCCTGGGACTCGAGCCCGGCGCGCAGGAAGCGGCGGATCGGGCCGTCGTCCTCGACCACCAGCACCAGCGGCTGCGGCGCCTGCCCGCGCGCATCCTCGCTCACGACGCGCCCTCCGTGGTCATGCCCTCGCTGCCCTCCTCCTCGACCGTCGGCGGCGTCCCGGCCAGCGGCAGCTCCATGCGGAACACCGTTCCGCCACCGCCGCGCGCCTTCGCGTGGATGCCACCGCCGTGCGCGAGCAGGATACCGCGCGCGATCGCCAGGCCGAGCCCCGAGCCCGGGCGCGCGTCGCGCGCGTCGCCGCGCCAGAACTTCTCGAACACGCGCTCCTCGCCCCCGGGCGGAAGGCCCGGGCCGCGGTCGGCGACCTCCACCACGAGTGCATCCCGTTCGAGCGTGGCCGTCACCTCCACGGGGCTGGCGGCCGGCGTGTAGTGCAGCGCGTTCTCGATCACGTTCGCGAGCGCCTGGCCGAACAGCACGTCGTCCAGCGGCACGAGCGGCAGGTCGGGCGGCGCCGAGAACGACACGCGCCGGTCCCCGAAGCGCGGCTCCAGCCGCACGAGCACGCCCCCCACGACCTCCTCCAGCGAGTGCCACTCCTTGCGCGCCCGGACGGCGCCGGCCTCGATGCGGGTCATGTCGAGCAGGTCGCCCACGAGCCGGTTCAGCCGCACCGATTCGTCGAAGATCGTGCTCGCCAGTTCGTGCCGCGTGGCTTCGGGCAGCGCCGACGAGCCGTCGCGCAGGCCGCTCGCGGCGCCGGCGATCACGGCGAGCGGCGTGCGCAGGTCGTGCGACACCGAGCTGAGCAGCGCGCTGCGCGTGCGTTCGGACTCGATCTCGACGCGCGTGCGCTCGGTCTCCTCGGCGAGCCGTGCGCGCTCCACGGCGATCGCGGTCTGGTTCGCGAACGTGCGCAGCAGCTGCTGGCGCTCGGGCGTGCGGAACCGCCGGCCGTCGACCGGCTCCAACGCGAGCACGCCGAGCACGCGGCCGCTCGCGATCAGCGGCAGGTGCAGCGCGCGCGAGCCGGGCAGCGTCGGCGTGCCGAGCCCGGCGGGCTGGCCGTGGTCGAACACCCACTGCGCCACGCCGCGCTCGTGCCCCTCGCCCTCCACGAGCGTGCGATCGCCCGCCGCGCACTCCACGCGGTCCTGCTCCACCGGCAGCAGCGCGGCCGCCCGGCACTCGAACACCTCCGCGACGCGCGCCACGGCCGAGTCCAGCAGGTCCTGCATCGACCGGCGGCCCGCCAGCTCGCGGCTGAGGTCGTGCAGCGCGGTGGCGCGGCGCGCGAGCAGCCGCGCCTGTTGCGCCTGTTCGCGCAGGCGCGCGGTGAGCGTGCCGATGACCGCGCCCACCAGGATCATCACGGCGAACGTGATCGCGTACTGCGTGTCGCTGACCCGGAACGTGAAGCGCGGCGGCACGAACAGCAGGTCGAACAGCGCCGTGCCCACCACCGCGGTCACGATGGCCGGCCCGCGACCGAACGCGACCGCCGCCACGACCACGCCGAGCAGGTAGATCATCGCCAGGTTCGACAGGTCCAGTTCGGAGTGCATCACCCACGCGACGGCCGTGCAGGCGAGCACCACCGGCAGCGTGCCCGCGTAGCCGCGCCAGCGATCCGCGGGCACCGGCGCCGAGCCGCGCGCCGGGGCCGCCTCGCCCTCGTCGCCGCGCATCACGTACACGTCGGCGTCGCCGCTGTCGTGCACGAGCGAGTCCACGAGCGACCCCGAGACGAGCGCGCGCCACCGCGGGCCGCGCGGCTTGCCCACCACGATGCGCGAGATGTTCCGCGCCCTCGCGAACGCCAGGATCTCGTCGCGTACGCGCAGCCCGTTCAGCATCACCGTTTCGGCGCCGAGGTCCTCGGCCAGCCCCATCACGTCGATCATCCGGTCGCGCCGGGCCGGCCGCTCGCGCACCGCCGCCGGCGTCTCGACGTGCGCCACCACCCACTCGGCCTTGAGCGCCGCCGCCATCCGCCGCGCCGCGCGCACCAGGCGCACGCCCGTCTCGGGGTCGCCCAGGCACACCAGCACGCGCTCGCGCACCGACCACGGCTCGGCGATGCCCTCGGCGCGCCGGTACGACTCCATCTGCGCGTCCACGCGCTGCGCCGTCTGCCGCAGCGCCAGCTCGCGCAGCGCGATCAGGTTGCCCTTGCGGAAGAAGCTCTCGACGGCGCGCTCGGCCTGTTTCGGCACGTACACCTTGCCTTCGCGCAGGCGCTGCAGGAGGTCGTCGGGCGGCAGGTCGACCAGTTCCACCTCGTCGGCGCGGTCGAGGATCGAATCCGGCACGGTCTCGCGCACGTTGACGCCCGTGATCTGCGCGACCACGTCGATCAGGCTCTCCACGTGCTGCACGTTCAGCGTCGTGTACACGTCGACGCCGGCGGCGAGCAGCTCCTCGACGTCCTGCCAGCGCTTGGCGTGGCGCGAGCCCGGCACGTTCGTGTGCGCGAGCTCGTCCAGCAGCACGAGACCGGGCTTGCGCGCGAGCGTGCCGTCGAGGTCGAACTCGGGCAGCCGCACCCCGCGGTAGTCCACCTCGCGGCGCGGCAGCGCCTCGAGCCCGTCGAGCAGCGCCTCGGTCTCTCGCCGGCCGTGCGTCTCGACCAGCCCCACGACCACGTCCACGCCGGCGCGACGGCGCTCGTGCGCTTCCACCAGCATCGCGTAGGTCTTGCCCACGCCGGCGGTGGCGCCGAAGAACACCTCGGGTCGCTGGTCGGTCACTCGGGTCTGGCCTCCGCTCGAACCGCCGGGTTCAGGGCCGCGAGTAGAGCACGGCCGGCGCGCGCGTGCGACCGGCCGCCCGCTCGAGCGCCAGGTTCAGCGCCAGCACGTTCACGCGCGGCTCGCCGAGCAGCCCCAACGTGCGCGGCTCGGTGGCGCGACGCACGAGCTCGCGCACGCGCGCCGCGTCGAGGCCGCGCGCGCGCGCGACGCGCGCCACCTGGAACTCCGCCGCCGCGGGGCTGATGTCGGGGTCGAGCCCGCTCGCCGAGGCGGTGACCAGGTCCACGGGCACGGCCGCCGCCGTGTCGCCCGCCGCCCGCAGCGCCGCGATGCGCGCCTTCACCGCCTCGACGAGCGCGGGGTTCGTCGGGCCGAGGTTCGAGCCGCTCGAGGCGGCGCTGTTGCAGGGCACGGGGCCGGTGGCCGAGAGCCGGCCCCAGAACCATCGCGGCCCCGAGAACGACTGGCCGATCAGCACCGAGCCCCGGGCCCGGCCGTCCTGTTCGATCACGCTGCCGGTGGCCTGCCGCGGGAACGCGACGCGCGCGATGGCCGTGACGAGCATCGGGTAGATCACGCCGGTCAGGAGCGTCAGCAGCGCCAGCATCACGGCCGCGGGTCGCAGACTGTTGCGCATGGTGCCCTCTCAGGTGAGTCGCAGCGCGACCAGCAGCAGGTCGATGAGCTTGATGCCCACGAACGGCACGACGAGTCCGCCCACGCCGTAGACGAGCAGGTGGTTGCGCAGCACGACGGCCGCGCCGAGCGGCCGGTAGCGCACGCCGCGCAGCGCCAGCGGGATCAGGAACACGATCACGAGCGCGTTGAAGATGACCGCCGACAGGATCGCGCTGCGCGGCGTGGCGAGCCCCATCACGTTCAGCGCCGCCAGCGCCGGGTACGTGGACGCGAACGCCGCCGGGATGATCGCGAAGTACTTCGCGACGTCGTTCGTGACGCTGAACGTGGTCAGGGCTCCGCGCGTCATCAGCAGCTGCTTGCCCGTCTCCACGATCTCGATCAGCTTGGTCGGGTTGGAGTCGAGGTCGACCATGTTCCCCGCCTCCTTCGCCGCCTGCGTGCCCGAGTTCATGGCCACCGCCACGTCGGCCTGCGCCAGCGCGGGCGCGTCGTTCGTGCCGTCGCCCGTCATGGCCACGAGCCGGCCGCCCGCCTGCTTCTGGCGGATGAGCGCGAGCTTCGCCTCGGGCGTGGCCTCGGCCAGGAAGTCGTCCACGCCCGCCTCGGCGGCGATCGCCGCGGCGGTCAGCGCGTTGTCGCCCGTGATCATGACGGTCTGGATGCCCATCGCGCGCATCTGCGCGAAGCGCTCGCGGATGCCGCCCTTGACCACGTCCTTCAGCTGGATCACGCCCAGCACGACGGCGTTCTCGGCCACCACCAACGGCGTGGCGCCGAGCCGCGCGACCTCCTCCACCGTGCGGCGCACCTCGGGCGGCATGACGCCGCCCTGCGAACGCACGAACGCCTCGATCGCGTCGGTGGCGCCCTTGCGGATCCGGCGGCCGTCCAGGTCCACGCCGCTCATGCGCGTCTGCGCCGAGAACGGCACGAACACCGCGCCCAGCGCGTGCACGTCGCGCTCGCGCAGGCCGTGGCTCTCCTTCGCCAGCACCACCACGCTGCGGCCTTCCGGCGTCTCGTCGGGCAGCGACGAGAGCTGCGCGGCGTCGGCGAGCCGATCCACCGTCACGCCCGCGGCCGGCAGGAACGCCGTGGCCTGGCGGTTCCCGAGCGTGATCGTGCCGGTCTTGTCGAGCAGCAGCACGTCCACGTCGCCCGCCGCCTCCACCGCGCGCCCCGACATCGCCACCACGTTCGCCTGCGTCATGCGATCCATGCCGGCGATGCCGATGGCCGACAGCAGCCCGCCGATCGTGGTGGGGATCAGGCACACGAGCAGCGCGCTCAGCACGGTCACCGTCACGGGCCGCCCCGCGCCGGCGGCCTGCACCGCGAAGTGCGAGAACGGCAGCAGCGTGGCGCACGCGAGCAGGAACACGATCGTGAGCGCCGCGAGCAGGATGTTGAGCGCGATCTCGTTCGGCGTCTTCTGCCGCTTCGCGCCCTCGACCATGGCGATCATGCGGTCGATGAACGTCTCGCCCGGGTCCGCCGTCGCGCGCACCACGAGCCAGTCCGACAGGATGCGCGTGCCCGCCGTGACCGCGCTGCGGTCGCCGCCGCTCTCGCGAATGACCGGCGCGCTCTCGCCCGTGATCGCGCTCTCGTCCACCGAGGCCACGCCCTCGATCACCTCGCCGTCGCACGGGAGCAGGTCGCCGGTCTTCACCAGCACGACGTCGCCCTTGCGCAGCACGGTCGAAGGCACCACCGAGATCGACAGGTGGTCCTCGGGCTCCAGCAGTTTCTTCGCCATCACGTGCGTGCGCGCCCGCCGCAGCGAGTCGGCCTGCGCCTTGCCGCGGCCCTCGGCCATCGCCTCGGCGAAGTTCGCGAACAGCACGGTGAACCACAGCCACACCGCCACCGCGAGCACGAAGCTCGCGGGCTCCTCGCCGCCGCCGCGCAGCGCGAGCACGCCGAGCACGGTGGTGAGCACCGAGCACACGAGCACGGTGAACATCACGGGATTGCGCAGCTGGTGACGCGGGTCGAGCTTCAGCACGGACTCCACGAGCGCGCGACGGACGATCGCGGGATCGAACAGCGGCCGCGCGCCGTGGCGGTTGCGGGGCGTGTGCGAACGGTTGGCCGACATCAGCGGAGCCCTCCGTGCAGGAGCAGGTGCTCGACGACCGGGCCCAGCGCGAGCGCCGGCACGAACGTGAGCGCGCCCACGATCACGACCACGGCCACGAGCATGGCCACGAACAGCGGCGTGTGCGTGGGCAGCGTGCCCGCCCCGGCGGGCGCACGCTTCTTCGCGGCCATCGAGCCGGCGAGCGCGAGCACCGGGATCGCCAGCCCGTAGCGGCCCACGAGCATCGCCAACCCCAGCAGTCCGTTGTAGAACGGGTTGTTCGCGCCGAGCCCGGCGAACGCGCTGCCGTTGTTGTTGGCCGCGGACGAGAACGCGTACAGCACCTCGGAGAACCCGTGCGCGCCGGGATTGAAGATCGTCGCGACGCCCGCCGGCAGCGCGACCGCGAGCGCCGTGCCCACCAGCACCACCGCCGGCGGCAGCAGCACCACGAGCGACGCCATCTTCATCTCGTACGCCTCGACCTTCTTGCCCAGGTACTCCGGCGTGCGGCCCACCATGAGCCCGGCCATGAACACGGCGACGATCGCGAACACGAGCATGCCGTAGAGCCCCGAGCCCACGCCGCCGTAGATCACCTCGCCGAGCTGGATCAGCCACATCGGGACCAGGCCGCCGAGCGGCGTGAACGAGTCGTGCATCGCGTTGACCGAGCCGTTCGACGCGGCCGTGGTGGCCGCGGCCCACAGCGCCGACGCGCCGATGCCGAAGCGGACCTCCTTGCCCTCCATGTTGCCGCCGGACTGCAGCGGCCCCGCCGCCATGTCCACGCCGAGCGCGGCGAGCCGCGGGTGGGCCTGCTGCTCCGCCACGATGCACGGCACGACCAGCGCCACGAACAGCACCGTCATGGCGGCGAGCACCGCCCAGCCCTGCCGCACGTCGCCCACCATGCGGCCGAACGTGCGGCAGAGCGCGGCGGGAATCAGCAGGATCGCGAGCATCTCGATGAAGTTCGACAGCGGCGTCGGGTTCTCGAACGGGTGCGCCGAGTTCACGTTGTAGAAACCGCCGCCGTTCGTGCCCAGCTGCTTGATGGCCACCTGCGACGCGACCGGGCCCAGCGGCAGCACCTGCTCGGTCACCGCGCGGCCGTCGGGGCCGGCGAGCGGCTGCACGAGCGCCACCGTGCGCGGCCCGCCGAACGTCTGCACGACGCCCTGCGACACCAGCGCCACCGCGAGCACCAGCGACAGCGGCAGCAGCACGTACAGCGTGCTGCGCACGAGGTCCGCCCAGAAGTTGCCCACCGTGCTCGCGGAGTGGCGCGCGAGCCCGCGCACGAGCGCCGCGAGCGTGGCGATGCCGCTGGCCGCCGACACGAAGTTCTGCACGCCGAGCGCGGCCATCTGCGTGAGGTACGACATCGTGGATTCGCCGCCGTAGCCCTGCCAGTTCGTGTTCGTGGCGAAGCTCACCGCGGTGTTGAACGCCGAATCGGGCGAGACCGCGCCCAGGTGCTGCGGGTTCAGCGGCAGCACGCCCTGCAGGCGCTGCAGCGCGTACACCACCAGCAGGCCGAGCGCGTTGAACGTGAGCATCGCGAGCGCGTAGCCCTTCCCGTCGTGCTCGACCGCCGGGTTCACGCCGCTCCAGCGGTACATCAGGCGCTCGATCGGGCCCAGCACCGGCGTGAGCCACGTGCGGCGGCCCTCGAGCACGTCGGCCATGAAGTCCCCGAGCGGGCGCACCAGCGCCAGCAGCACCACGAGGTACAGGAACACCAGCATCCCGGCCTGCGCGTTCATCAGAATCGCTCCGCTCGCAGCAGCGCGTAGCCCAGGTAGATCAGCAGCCCCAGCGCGAGCACGAGCCCCACCACGTCGATCGCATGCATGGCGGCCTCAGCGCAGCCGGTCGCAGGCCGCGACGAGGCCGCGGAACGCCGCGATCGAGACGAACACCAGCACGAGCCAACCGAGATCGGTCATCACGTCCTCCTCCGGGAACCGGGTCACGGGAGGATTGGACGCTCGCGGGCGGGCGCCGGCGAATCAGGAGATCGCCCGGGCCCCTCAAGAACGCATCAAGATCGCGGCCGTGGGGCCGCCTCGGCGCGGTGCAGGCGGCGCGACGCGCGGCCGCGCGTCTCAGCCGCCGGCGTGCACGCCGAGCGCTTCGATCGCCGCCGGCAGCGACGCGACGCCGCGCAGCGTCAGCGCGCACGCGCCCCGCGCTGCTGCGCGGCCTGCAGGAACGCGAGCAGCTCGAGCGGCGCGCGCAGCTCAAGATCTTCTTCGGTGCGGTCGCCGGCGTCGGCAAGACGTACGCGATGCTCGGCGAGGCGCACGAGCGCCGGCGCGAGGGCGTCGACGTGGTCGTGGGCGTGGTCGAGACGCACGGCCGCCCCGAGACGCAGGCGCTGCTCGAGGGCCTCGAACAGGTGCCGCGGCGCGAGCACGACTATCGTGGCGTGCGGCTGGTGGAGTTCGACCTCGACGCGGTGCTCGCGCGCCGCCCGCGCCTGGTGCTCGTCGACGAGCTGGCGCACACGAACGTGCCCGGCAGCCGCCACGCGCGGCGCTGGCAGGACGTCGAGGAGCTGCTGGGCGCCGGCATCGACGTGGCGACCACGCTCAACGTGCAGCACGTCGAGAGCCTCAACGACGTCGTCGAGCGCCTGACGGGCGTGCGCGTCCGCGAGACGGTGCCCGACTCGGTGCTCGACCGCGCCGACGTGATCGAGCTGGTCGACCTGCCGCCCGACGACCTGCTGCAGCGCCTGCGCGAGGGCAAGGTGTACGTGCCCGAGCGCGCCGAGCGCGCGCTGCAGAACTTCTTCCGCAAGGGCAACCTGATCGCGCTGCGTGAGCTGGCGCTGCGCCGCACCGCCGACCGCGTCGATGCGCAACGCGAGACGTGGAGCCGGCTCGAGGGCGCGGCGCCGGGCGGTTCGACGGGAGGCAAGCTGCTGGTGGCGATCGGCGACCCCGACGCGGCGCCCGCGCTGGTGCGCGCCGGCCGCCGCGCCGCCGACCGCCTGCGCGTGCCGTGGGTGGTCGC
>JBGAMH010000179.1:0-9951 GCA_044223135.1 Candidatus Eiseniibacteriota bacterium
CTCCTCCGCGATCGCGAGGTCGGCCTCGCGCGCGTGCACCGCCGCGGTCGCACGCGCCGCGCGCACCCACGCCGCAGCGGCCGCCTGCGCCGCCGTCTCGGCGCTGGTCGCCTGCTCGGCGCGGCTCGCCTGCACGCCGAGCCCCGCCGCGCGCACGCGCTGCCACGACGCCAGGTCGAGCACCGCCTGGTTCGCGCGCACGCGGGCGTCGAGCACGCGCACCGGCCCGAGCTTGTCGGGCAGCGCACCCGGCGGCAGTTCGATGCCCGTGGTGCTGGTGGCCGTGGTGTGGTCGTTCATCGAGGCCGAGCCCGTGAGCGACGGCAGCAGCGCCGCGCGCACCTGCCCCACTCGCGCGGACGCCTCGCGCACGCGCAGGTCCGCGAGCGTCACCGCCGGCGCCTCCGACGACGCGATGCGCACGGCGTCGGCCAGCGTGAGCCGCGCCGGTGCATCCGCCGCGAGCGCCGGAGACGCCATCAGCAGCGCCATCGCCCATCCCGTCCATCGCATGCGCATCACGACCTCCCCCGGGCGGCCGGAGCCGCGAGCCCGTCGAACAGCATCAGCATCCACGCCTCGAGCCAGCCCTGCGTGTCCACGGGCGCCGGCTCGCACTTGAGGAACGAGTGCTTCCACAGCGCCGCGAGCACGATCGGCGACATCGCGATGCGTGCCGCCACGTTCGGATCGAGGTCGGCGCGGAACTCGCCCGACTCGACGCCGCGGCGCACGATGCCGCCCACGATCTCGCGGCTGGGCTGCATCACTTCGACCTGCCACCACGACGCCAGTTCGGGGAAGGCATTCGCCTCCGCCATCAGCACCTTGATGAGCCCCGACAGCTGCGACTCGAACATCCACTTCCAGCGCGCGCGCAGCACGCGCTCGAGCACGTCGCGCGCGGTGCCGTCGGAGTCCACGGCCAGGCGTCGCGACTCGGCGAGCAGCGGCTGGAGGTGCTCGCGCACCACCGCCTTGAACAGCTCTTCCTTGTTCTGGAAGTACAGGTACATCGTGCCCTTGGTGACACCGGCGCGGCGCGCGATGTCGTCGAGCCGCGTCGCGGCGTATCCGCGCTCGACGAACTCGGTGAGCGCGGCGGCGAGGATCTCGCCCGGCCGCGCTTCCTTGCGGCGGTGCCAGCGAGGTTCCGTGCGCCCCACGGGGGTCGAAGTCATGACGCTCTCCGTTCGAAGGTGCCGGCGCGGCCCGCGAGCATCGTCGCGGGGGACTTCCGGCAATGACTGACTGGTGGGTTATTACTATCGGACTGCTGACCCACAAGTCGATTAAAGTCTTCGTCAACCCCGGGAGTGCGCGGATGATTGCAGACGAGATGCCTCAGCCTTCGCAAAGACAGTGGGTTATGGGCGAACCGCGTTCGCCGAGACTCAACCTGCCGGCCCCCACGAGCTTGCCTGCGGTTCCTCTGCAATCTTCCGCGCACAACTGCTAGATTGCGCCACCTCTCTCAATGACCGACTCCGCCCCCACCACCGACCTCGCCGGCCACCTCCCGCGGGAACTCGTCTCGGAGCTGCTCGACCTGGCTCTCGCCGGCGGCGCCGAGTTCGCCGAGGTGTTCGCCGAGCACACCGCGCTCTCGAGCTTCTCGCTCGAGGAGAACCGGCTGCGCAGCGGCACCTACTCCGTCCTGCAGGGCGTGGGCGTGCGCGCGATCCGCGGCGAGCAGACCGGCTACGCCTACGCGGACGGCTTCGCGCCCGCCGACCTGCGCGAGGCCGCGCGCGTCGCGGCGCGGATCGCGCGGAGCGGTGCGCCCCTGGCCTCGGCGCCGCGTGCGTTCCGCGCGGTGGATGCGCCGCCGCCGTTCGTGCTGGCGCGCCCGGTCGCCACGACGTTCGACGAAGCGACGAAGGTGGCCATGCTGATGCGCGCGAACGACGCGGCGCGCGCACACGATCCGCGCGTGCGCGAGATCAACGCCTCGTTCGCGGACTCGGCCAAGTCGATCCTCGTGGCGAACAGCGAAGGCCTGTGGGCCGAGGACCGGCAGTTCCTGTCGCGCGTCGTGGTGTCGGCGCTCGCGATCGAGGGCGACCAGCGCCAGCAGGCGATGGCCGTGGGCGGGGGCAGCGTGGACGCGTCGTACTTCGAGCAGCATCGCACGCCCGAGGCGATCGCCGCCGAGGCGGCCGCGACGGCCGTGCTGCTGCTGTCGGCGCGCGAGCCGGAGGCCGGCACGTACCCCGTGGTGGTGTGCAACGGCTGGGGCGGCGTGATGGTGCACGAGTGCTTCGGTCACAGCATGGAAGGCGACACCATCCGCAAGGGAAGCTCCATCCGCGCCGCGCAGAAGGGACAGCTCGTCGCGGCGAAGGGCGTGACGATCGTGGACAGCGCGCTCGTGCCGAACTCGCGCGGATCGTTCCGCGTGGACGACGAGGGCACGCCGGCGACGCGCACCGTGCTCGTGGACGACGGCGTGCTCGTGGGCTACCTGTGGGACCGGCTGAACGGCCGGCTCACGGGCAACGCCCCCACCGGCAACGGCCGGCGGGCGTCGTACCGCGACTACCCGCTGTGCCGCATGACGAACACCTACATCGAGCCGGGCCCGCACTCGCGCGACGAACTGATCGGCTCGGTCGAGCGCGGCCTGTACTGCGAGAAGCTGGGGGGCGGCTCGGTCAACCCGGCCGACGGCAATTTCTCGTTCGTCGTGACGCAGGCGTGGCAGATCGAGCACGGCCGCCTCACCCACCCGGTGCGCAACGCCACGCTCACCGGCAACGGCAACGACGCGATGCTCAAGATCGACGGCGTCGCGAACGACCTGCTCATCGACGGCACGTCGGGCTCGTGCGGCAAGGACGGCCAGTGGAAGCCCGTGGGCGTGGGCCAGCCGACCGTGCGGTTCCGCGAGATCACCGTGGGCGGGACCGCCGTATGACCGCACGCCACGGGCAGGCACGGAGGCGCGCATGACGCGGCGCGTGCTGGCCGGCGACGCCCTGCTCGCGCACGCGGCGAGCGCCATCGAGCGCGCGCGCGCACTCGGAGCCGCCCAGGCGGAGGCGTGCCTCGAGAGCGTGAGCGCGTTCACGGTGCGCACGCACGGCGGAACGGTGGAATCGCTCAAGCAGAGCGGCACGCTGGGGCTGGGGGTGAGCGCGCTCGTGGACGGACGCATCGGCTTCGCCTCGGGCACCGACCTGTCGGCCTCGGGCGTCGAGGACCTGGCGCGCCGCGCGGTGGCGCTGGCGCGCTTCGCCACGCCGGACGAGGCGAACGGATTCCCGACGCGGGCCGAAGCGGGCGACGCCCCGGCGGACGACCTGCGCATCGCCGACGAGGCCGCCGCGGAGCTGCCGCCGGATCGCAAGATCGAGATGGCGCTCGAGCTGGAGCGTGCCGCGCTCGGCCACGACCCGCGGGTGGGCCGCACGGACGGCTGCGTGGTGAGCAGCAGCGAGGGCGTGTTCGCCGTGGCCAACTCGCACGGCGTGGCGCGCGCGTGGCGCGGCACCAGCGTGAGCGCGTGGGTCGTGGCGCTGGCCGACGACGGGCCGCGCCAGCAATCGGGCGTGTGGGGCATGGCGCGCCGCGCGCTCGCCGAGCTGCCGTCCATGGAGTCGATCGGGCGGCGTGCCGCGGCGCGCGCGGTGGAGCGCATCGGCGCGCGCACGGTGCCGTCGGCGCGCGTGCCGGTGGTGATGGACCCGGAGGTGGCGGGCGCGTGGATCGCGTCGATGCACGACGCGTTCTGCGGCGACGCGGTGATCAAGCGCTCGTCGTGGCTCGTGGACCGGCTCGGCGAACGCATCGCTCCCGAGCACGTGACGCTGGTGGACGACGGGCGGCTCGCCGGCGCCGTGGGCACGTCGCCGTGGGACGGCGAGGGTGTGCCCACGCGGCGCACGGTGCTGGTGGATCGCGGCGTGTGCGCGGCGTTCGCGTACGACGCCTACCACGCCCGCCGGCGCGGCCTCGCGTCCACGGGCAACGCGGCGCGCGGCTTCTCGTCGCGACCGGGCGTGAGCTACCACAACCTGTTCGTGGAGCCGGGCGCCGACAGCGTCGAGGCGCTGATCGGCCGCGTGAAGCGCGGGCTGTACTTCGACCACCACGGATCGTTCGGGTTCAACGCGGTGACCGGCGACTACTCCTACCAGGCGTCGGGCCACTGGATCGAGGACGGCGTGAAGGCGTTCCCGGTGGACGGCATCACCGTGGCCGGCAACTCGCTGACGATGCTCGCCTCGATCGAGGCCGTGGGTCGCGAGCTGGAGTTCCGCCACGCGGTGGCGAGCCCGGCGCTGCTGCTGTCCGAGATGACCGTCGGCGGCAGCTGATCGCGCGCGGTCCCGTGCGTTCGCGCTCGGCGCCCTTCACGCGCTTCTCACACCGCCGTCGCGCCGGCGAAACGCCGCGCGTGGCATCGTGTGCGCGGTGACGGCGGAGACGGCGGCCCTCGCTCGGGAGCCCCGGGTCACCCGAAAGGCGGAGTGCCCCGGCGCTCTGCCCTTCGTCGTTCGGTGGCGGAGCCGGCTCAGGTGTGCCGGTACGTGCTCACCAGCGCCACGCCGCGTCGCGGCGTCGGCGGCAGCGGATCCGCGTGGCCGAGCCGCAGCACCAGCAGCGGCTCCTCGCCGGTGGCGCCGAACGCGCGCAGCAGCGCGGACCGGTGCCGCTCCGATTCCACGGGCGCCGTCAGGGGCTGGTGCGCGATGCCGAGCGCGGTGGCCGACAGCGCGATGCGCTCCAGCGCCTGCCCGGCGGTGACCATGGCGGTCTCGCCGCGGCGCACGGTGGTGAGCAGCGCGACGGCCCCGGACGAGCGCACGTCGTCGGCCGACTGCTTGGCGAGGCTCTCCGCGCCCAGGCGCAGGAAGCGGCTGTTCGGGCCGAAGTAGTGCGACGCGAACCAGCGCGCGGGCCCGCCCACGCCCAGGCGGTCCACGCTCACGCCGTCGCCGTGGGCGCGCGCTTCCTTGTCGGACATGCGCAGCCACTCCCAGCGCTCGAGCTGTGCGCGGCGGTCGCGCCAGCGCGACAGCGTCGCGTCCGCGACCAGCGTGGCCACGCGGCGTCGCGCTTCGTTCTCCTCGATCCAGTGCACGCGCACGTCGTCGAGCACCTGCGCCAGCAGCCGCGAGCGGTTCTGCAGCGTGATGCCGCGCCCGTCGTAGCGCCGCGGGTTCGTGCGCCGGTCCGCGAGCGCCGAGAACAGGAGCCGGTCGCGCGCGGCCGCCGCGGGCGCCCACGACACGCTCGCCGCCACGAACGACGCGCGGCGCGTGGCGTGCGGGCCCTCGCCCCAGGGCGCGTACTGCACGAGCGGTTCGAGCCCCCACGAGCGGGCGGCCACGAGCATGTTCTCGAGCGCCGCACCCAGCGACAGCAGCGCGAACCGCTGGTCGGGGTCGCACGTGGGCAGCGTGCGCTGCGGATCGAGCACCAGCCGCAGCGAGTCGCCGTCCACTTCGAAGCGCCAGGGCTGGGAGTTCCAGAAGCTCGGGGCGAGCAGCGCGGCGCCGATCAGCGCGCGCGCCGTCTCGAGCGAGCCGGCGGGTGCGCGCTCGGGCAGCTTCCACGCGGGCGGGGGCGGCGCGGCGAGGGCGCGGCTCACCGGCCAGGCCGGGGCCAAGGCGCTCGCCGCAGCGGCGCCACCGAGCAGCACGAGGAAGCGCCGCCGGTCCAGGACGAGGGTGGTGAACTCCGCGCGGTTCGCCGCGTCGGAGCTTGGTGGAGCGTGCATGACCCGGGCAGCCTCTGCCGGGGGAGGTCCGGAGTCAACGCCCATCGGCCCGGCGCCGGGAGTCGCGCCCGTCCGCGCCGGGGCCCGAGCCGCCCGGGCGGGTCGGGGTGCCAGGATCGCGGCGCCGCCGAGGCCCGCTGCCACGCGGGCAAGCGCTTGGGATTGCTTCGGTTGAGCGCCCGGGCTACGGTGCCCGCCATGGTGCCGGATCGGTTCGTGTGCGACAGCGCGCTGGACGAGATCGCCCGTCGGCTGCGCTTCCTGGGCTACGACGTGGCCACGCTGCGCGGGGCACGCCTCGAGGACCTGTTCGAGGAAGCCCGGCGCGACGGGCGCATCGTGCTCACCACGAGCCCGCGCCGGCCGCGGGGCGGCGGCGACGTGCGCACGGTGGTCGTGCGCACCGACGACGCCGCGGGCGCCGTGCGCACCGTGGCCGCGGGCTTCACCGCCGCCAGCGCGCCGTTCATGCGCTGCCCGCGCTGCAACTCGGCCCTGATGCGGCGCACGTCGTTCGAGGCCCAGGGCGAGGTGCCGGGCCGGGTGCTGCGCCGCCAGCCGTGGTTCACGTACTGCCCGGGGTGCGGCAAGTGGTACTGGGACGGCACGCACGTGGGACGGATCCGCGCCTGGCTGGAAGACGCGCTCGGCCGGCCGCTCCCCGCCGGAGCTCCCTCGCCCGCGCCCGAACCACCCCCGCCCTCCCCCGGTGAGTCGGCCTGAACCCTGCGTGCGGACCGCCCGGGCCCGGCTCGACGGGGGCGAAAAAACCCGGAAATTGCCTTTGCCCTCCCGTGGCCCTTCCCGGAGAATGGGCGCGGGCGCGCGTGTGCGTGCGGGTTGAGCCCGGAGAGTACGTGGGGAGAGGCTCGATCACTCGCCACGCCGCCCACCTTCGACGACGAGCCGGTTCGGTACGGGCGACCTTCCCTCCGAGCCGGCTTTCGTCTGTCCGGCCGTTCAGTCGTGCGCGCGCACGTTCCGCACGACGTGACCTCTCGGTGCACCCGCTCGTGTCCCCGAGTTCGCTCCCCGTCGCGTGGCGCCCTCGCGCGGCGCGCGATGCGGTGCGACGCTCGACCGATGTAGACTCCGCTGCCCTTCCAGCCCGGACCCTGCGTGGCCCGCGGCCGGTGAGCGCGATCCGCCGATCGTTCGCGGCGCCGCGGAACCGGGATTCGCTCCGGCGTGTATGCCCACACGCCTGCGGGGCGGCCCCCGCCCGCGCCCGGCATCCGGCGGCATCCGCGCGATCCCGGTTCGCGATGCGCGAGCGGCCCGGGCCGGCGTTCCCACCGTCCTCGAGGCGCTCCACCGGCATGGACCTGTCCGTCGTCGTCGTCACCTACCACTCGCGCGACCACGTTCTCGACTGCGTGCGTTCTCTGGACGCGGCGCGCGGAACTCGCGCCATGGAGTGCGTGGTGGTGGACAACGACTCGCGCGACGGCATCGAGGAGTGGCTCGCGGAGCAGGCGCCGCACGTGCGCGTGCTGCACAGCGGCGAGAACGCCGGCTACGCCCGCGCGGTCAACCGCGGCCTGCGCGAGACGACCGGCCGGTTCGCGCTCGTGCTGAACCCCGACTGCGTCGTGCACCCGGGCGCGTTCGACGCGCTCGACGCGTGGATGGCCGCGCACCCGCGCTGCGGCATCGCGGCACCGCAGCTGCTCAACAGCGACGGCAGCATCGAGTGGAGCGCCCGGTCGTTTCCCACCCACCTGACGTTCCTGTTCAACCGCTACTCGCTGCTCACGCGGCTGTTCCCGGCGAACCCGTGGTCGCGCGGCTACCTGCTGTCCGACTGGGACCACGCGAGCGCACGGTCCGTGGACTGGGTCTCGGGTGCGGCGATGTGGGTGCGCCGCGAGGCGATCGGGCAGGTCGGCGGCATGGACGAGGCGTACTTCATGTTCAACGAGGACGTCGACTGGTGCCGGCAGATGAAGGCCGCGGGCTGGTCGGTGGACTACGTGCCCGAGGCGCGCGTCACGCACCACATCGGCGCCAGCAAGGGCCGCACGTCGGACCGCGTCATCCTCGAGCGGCACCGCGGCATGATCCACTACTTCCGCAAGCACCACCCCGCCCCCGCGCCGCTCGACTGGCTGGCGGCCACGTTCATCATGCTGCGCGCCCGGCTGATGCTGGCCGCGAACGCGATGAAGTCCCGCGACTGATGCCCTACTCGCTCGTCCTCACGCTCGCCTCGGCGGCGGTCGCGCTCGCGCTCACGCCGCTCGCCCGCGCGCTCGCGGTGCGGCTGGGCGCCGTGGACATGCCCGGCCCGCGGCGCATCCACCACGAGCCCGTGCCGCGCATGGGCGGCCTGGCGATGGCGGCGGCGGTGCTCGGCGTGGCGTGGGCGGCGCGCGCGCTGCCGGGTCCGGCGGCCACGCTCGAGCCGAGGCCGCTGCTCGGACTGACGCTCGCGTCGCTGCCGATCCTGGCGCTCGGCATGGCCGACGACCGCTGGAGCGTGAGCCCGTGGGTCAAGCTCACGCTGCAGACGTGCGCGGCGCTCACGCTGTCGCTGTTCGGCTTCGGCGTGCCCGTGCTCACGAACCCGTTCGGACCCGCGATCCAGACCGGCTGGATGAACGTGCCGCTGACGGTGCTGTGGGTGCTCGCGGTGACGAACGCCATCAACCTGATCGACGGGCTCGACGGGCTCGCCGCCGGCGTGGTGGCCATCGCGTGCGGCGCGCTGTGGGTGGCGGCGCGCTGGCACCAGGACTTCTACGTCATGTTCGTGGCGTCGCTCGTGCTGGGGGCGTGCGGCGGCTTCCTGCGCTGGAACTTCCCGCCCGCGACCGTGTTCATGGGCGACACCGGCAGCCAGTTCCTGGGCCTGGTGATGGCGGCGGTGTCGCTGCTCGAGAACCGCAAGGGCACGGCGGCCGTCACGCTGCTGCTGCCGCTGGTGGCGCTGGCGGTGCCGATCGCGGACAGCACGCTGGCGTTCGCGCGCCGGTTCGTGCGCGGCCAGCACGTGTTCCGCGGCGACACGGAGCACATCCACCACCGCGTGCTGGCGCTGGGGCTGTCGGTGCGCGCGGCCACGCTCACGATGTGGGGGCTGGCGCTGTTCTGCAGCGTGATCGCGATGCTGCTCACGCTGCTGCCGCGCACGTACGCCGCGCTGCTCACCACCGTGCTCGGCGCGGTGCTGTTCGTGACGTTTGAAGGCCTGCGCTTCGTGCACCGCGAGCGCACGCGCCGCGAGTCGGGCGCCGCGAAGCGCCGCCGCTGACGCGGGGCGGCCGCGCGAACACGCGTTCCCTGCGCGTTGCACGCGGCGCCACCGCGGCCGGCCGCGGGAGCACCGCTCCGCTCACGATCCCGCCGCCGGCCCCGACTCGCGCGAAGCGCCGGCCACGGAGCACGTGCGCCCATGCCCCGTGGCCCGGCGCCCCCCGTCACTCGTCCACTTCGCCCACCCAGCGCGAGTCGGGCCCCTCGCCGACCGCGCGCAGGCTCTCGAGGAACGGCTGCTGCGCGGCGGCGACCTGCTGGCTCACCGCTTCGGCGGAGCCGCGCAGCACGCGCGCGCGCATCACCGCCAGGTACGGCCGGCCCTCCACGCGCACGCGGGCGACCAGCGCTTCGCCGTCGGCCAGCGTTTCGCGTGCACAGAGCTTCGGTGTGCGGGTCACGTCGGTCTCGCGCAGCGACACGCGCACGCCGCCCGGCGCGGGATCGGCGTGCACGCCCCAGCCGTCGCCACGCGGCGAGCGGAACGCCACGCGGATCGGCCGGCTGCTCACGATGAAGCGCCCGCTCACCACCCGCTGGCCGCCCGGCCTGCCCAGCGCTTCGCCCACCGCGCGCCGCGCCTCGTCGAGCGACGAGGGGTCCGCGTACCCGCGCACGCGGCGCCCGCCGCCCGCCCCCACGAGCGGCCGGTCGCGGGCGTCGTCCTCGTGCAGCGTGACGAACACCACCATGGCGCCGTCGTCGATCACGTCGCGCCCGCCGCGGAATCCGCACGGAAACGCGGTCGCGCACGTGATGCCGGTGCTGCTGCACAGCGCGCCACCCGACATCGACGTGCTGCATTCCAGGCGCGTTCCGCACATGTAGCAGGTGCCGGCCTCGGCGGCCGCCACCAGCCATGCGGCCGTCAGCCCGGCCGCCACCATCCCAGTCACTGCTCGCATCACTCGCCCTCCGCGGGGACATCGCCGGGGTGCGAAGGGCGCCACCGCAGCAACCGTGCCGGGGGC
>JBGAMH010000001.1:0-59174 GCA_044223135.1 Candidatus Eiseniibacteriota bacterium
GCGTGGTCGCGCGTGCGCGACGGACGGCACTGGCCCAGCGACGTGGTGGCGGGCGCGGCGATCGGCGGCTGGACCGCGCGCAAGGTGGACCGCTGGGCGCAGCACCGCCTGCCGGACGGCTTGCTGGTGCTGGCTTGGCCGTCGGCGCGCGGCGGGCGCGTGGTGATGGGAGCGCGCTTCTAGCGAACGCGCCCTCGCGAGCGGCCCGTTGCCCGGCACGCCCCCTGCCGGTCACTTCGCGGCCACCGGCAGAACGTCGCCGGTGGCCGCGACGCACGTACGACGCACTCACTCCAGAACGACCGCTCGCGCCGAGGCCTCCCGCCCCCCCTGCCGCAAGCGGACCATGTACACACCGGCCGCCAGGCGGCCGGCCGCATCGAGACGGACGACGTGCGGACCGCTGCCGACGTCCGCGAGCACGCGCGACCACACGCGACGGCCCGCCACGTCGAACACCTCCAGGTCGCAGCGGCTCGCCCGCGACAACTGGAAGTGGACGGCGAACACGCCGCGGGCCGGGTTCGGCTGCAGCCGTTCGATCGCGAGCTCGCTCCGCGCCACCGACGGCGAGGGCGCGGCGACAACCGCCGTTTCGGGGAACGACACCGTGAAACGGAGTGGCGCCCACGCCGTGGCGGAAACTCCGTCCGCCGGTGCGTCCCGACCGCAGGTGAACCGCGTCACCGGCTGGAACCAGTCGAGGAACATCCACCGCAGCCAGTAGAACTCCCTTCGGTCGGGCGCCGCGAACGTGAACGTGCGGGACTCCACCCTCGGTTCGCCCTGGGCCTCGCCGTTCACCAGTCCTGCCACCGGATCCTCGGGCTGCCAGTCGCCGAACACGTTCGCGTGCACCACGGCGTTCGCGTTGTAGTTCCCCGAGTCGCCGACGTACATCCATTGCACGGCGGCCGGGACGGACTGCCCGTGCTCGATCCGCTCGGGAAGGGCCCAGTTGACCCACGCCACCTGGTTCGCCCCGCGCGGATGGTCCCCCGGCCGCAGGAAGCCCGTGGCGAAGCAGTGGTCGGAGGCGAGCGGATCGCGGACTTCGAACGTCACCTCGCTCCACGCCGTCGGCGACACGTCGTCCGCCGGCACGTCCCGGCCGCCGTAGTAGCTCGTCACCGGGTGATACCAGCGCAGGTACATCCACCGCAGCGTGTAGCGCCCCGGCGTCGTCGGCGCCGTGAACCCGAACGACCGGCTCAGCGGCCGCGGCGCGCCCAGCAACTCGCCGTTCACCAGCCCCGCCAGCGGATCGTCCGGCTGCCACGATCCGAACACGTTCACGTTCACCACCGCATCCGGGTTGTAGTTCCCGTCCAGCGCCGCGAACTCCCAGTCCACCTGCGCCGTCACCGTCGCGCCCGGCGCCACCCGCGCCGGCACCTCCCAGCGCAGGCGCGACACGTCGTTCACGCCCCGGTCTCGACCGTCGCCCGGCAGGCGCCAGTCCGCCACGCAGTGATCCACCGCGCCCGGCGGCACCACCTCGAAGCTCGCCTCGCTCCACGCCGTCGGCGACACGTCGTCCGGCGGGTTGTCGCGGCCGCCGTAGAAGCTCGTCACCGGGTCGTACCACGTCAGGTACATCCACCGCAGCGCGTGCCGGCCCGGCGTCGTCGGCGCCGTGAACGTGAACTGACGACTCACCGTGCGCGGCGCTCCCAGCAGCTCGCCGTTCACCAGTCCCGCCACCGGGTCCTCCGGCTGCCAGTCGCCGAACACGTTCACGTGCACCACCGCGTTCGCGTTGTACTCCCCGATCGGCGCGAACTCCCACTGCACATTCACGGTCACGACCTGGCCGGGGGAGACGCGTGCGGGGAGATCCCACGCGACCCAGGCGACGTTGTTCACTCCGAGGCTTCGCGAAGCCACCGACAACGAGTACTGCGGCAGGCAGTCGTCCGCCTCGCCCAGGGCACGGGCGACGGGCGGCGCGAACGCGAGGCTCGCGACGAGCAGGGCCAGGCCCGTGCATGAAGCGCGCGACATGAAGGCCTCCTCCGACGATGCGATGACGCGTCGAGGTGCACTCGTGCACCCGCGCGGGGCGGCTCGCAGCCGTCACCCGGTGCCGCGGGGGCATCACCGGTCGGCCGCGCAGGTCCGCGTTCGTGGCAGCCACGGGAAGCCCCGACTTCGATTCCCCCGAAACGCCGCCGGGAACTTCCCGGGCTCCGAATGCAGACTGGGGGCGATCGGTGCGGCCGGGGAGACTCGGAAGTGAGTCGGGTGCGTTCGTCAGTCGCCGGCGCCGGGGCCCGCGTCGAGTCGCAACACTCCGAGCCGGTCCATCGCCCGCCGGAAGTTCTGGGGCGACTGCCCCGCGCGTCGGGCGGCGGCGTTCACGGTGCGCTCCGCGCGAAGGAACAGAAGCAGGCGGTCCAGCTCGCCCTCGACCCGCCCGACCAGGAGAGGATTGCGCTCCGTCTCGGGCAGCGACCCCACGTCGCGCAGCCCGATCACCGGCCGGTCGCCCGCCCGCTGCCACGCCGCGAGCACGACCGTGTGCAGCTCGCGCACGTTGCCCGTCCAATCGCACTCGGACAGCACCGCGGCGACCTCCGGGTCCAGCCGCTTCGCCGGCGGCCGCGTGGACGCGAGACGCGAGAGCAACCGCTCGGACAGCGGCACGATGTCGGCGCGCCGTTCGCGGAGCGGAGGGACGTTCACGATCGCCACCGGGGGCTCGGTGGCACCGCCTCGCTCCACGATCGCGGTCCATGCCCGCAGGGTCCGCCGGGCGAGGTGCTTGCCCGAGCCTTCTTCGCCGACCGCGTAGACCGGCCCGCCCGACATGGCGGCGCCGCGGAGCTGCGCGAGCAGGGACCGCGTGCCCGCCGAGTGCGCACACCACTCAGCGACGAGTGGCTGTTCCTCCGCGGGAGCGGTGTCCGGCGGTGCACTTTCCGAGTCCGCCTCGCCGACGCCGTCCTCGTCGTCGAACAGGCGCTCCACCTTCTCGCGCAACCGGGAGAGGAAGTCCACGGCCCTCGCGTCCAGAACGGCGTGCGCATGCGTCCGGCGCAACGCCTCCTGCGCCACGGCGTCCACGTAGTAGGAGGTGTAGAACACGCGCAGGGTGCGCTCGCTCAGCATGCGGGTCAGCTCCAGCACCTGCATGCCGGTGCCATGCCCGCCCAGGTCGAAGTCGGTGACGACCGCGCCCCACGCGTCCCCGCCCCCGACGAGGGCCCTCACGGCCTCGTCGAAGCCGCTCACGAGCCGGCACTCGCACCGGAAACCGAGGGCCTTCGCGACGGCAGGGCCGCGTTCGATGTGATCGTCCACCACCAGCAGGCGCGGAGTCATGGCGCGCCCGCCGCTCCGAAGGGGGCCAGCACCCGCACGCGGAGCTGGAAGCGCGCCCCGCGCTCGCTCGGGGCCAGCGCCAGGCTCCCGCGCCAGGCGCGCGCCAGCTCGCGGGCGTGAACCAGGCCGAAGCCCCCCCGGTGACGGGTGCTGAAGGATGCTTCGAAGATCCTTTCCCGCTGCTCGTGCGGAATGCCGGGGCCGGTGTCGGCCACCTCGATCACGACCCAGCGAGGGTCGCCCTCGTCCCGCCCGACGCTCACGTGCACTTCCGCATCCGGTCGGCGTGCCAGCTGTCGTGCGGCGTTGTCGAGCAACTCGCCCACGATCTCGCGCAACTCGTCGGGATCGAACAACACGGGGACGGCGGCACGGGGCGCGCCGGTGAAACTCGAGGCGATGCCGGCCTCCGCGAGCGCGCGCTGTCGCGAACGCAGCGCGTCCTGAGCTACGACGTCCGCTCGGCAGCCGAGGGCTGCACCTTCCTCCTCGTGCAGACGCTGGCACGTCGACTGAAGGTCGTTGCACGCCCGGACCAGCTCCATGGCCGCCGGCGCGTCGAGTGGGCCCGCGGCCACTCGACGTTCGACGTCGTCCAGCAGCCGGGTGGCGGCCACCCACGAGGGGCCTTTCCCTCGCAGTGCCGCGGCGCGGGCGAGGTATCTCCGGATCGCGGGCACCCCCACGAGCCTCAGGTGATCACGGGCGGCCTCTCGCGGATCACCCCGCGCGGGAAGGTCCGCGTGTACCTGCTGCACCCAGCGCCGCAACGCCTCCACCGGGCCCTTCGTGTCGAACACCTCGTGACCGATCTGCAGGTGCTCCACGAGGAACTCGCGCACGCTCGCCGGTTCGCCGCGACGAGCGCCTCTCCGGGACGGCAGACGAAGCGAGGCGAGCGCTCCGACCACCAACCCCGCGAGCGCGACCAGCGCCCAGCGCCCCGGCTCCCGCATCGGCGACACGCGGCGGGCCCTCCAGTCGAGCACGCGGTCGTCCACGCTGACGAGCGCCTGCTCGGAGACACCGGTGCGACGCGGCAGGATCCGCACCGGTGACCTCGGCGCGCCGTGCAGGGGGAACCGGCCTCGCACGCGCAGGTGGTCGTCCAGGACCAGCCCCTCGCGCTCGGTGGACGCGATCACCTCCCTTTCGCCGTCGCCGTCGAGGTCGTCGCACGCCCATGCCTCGATCGCCACCGGCTCCCGGCGTGACCAGAGCGTGCGCAGGCTGTCGTCGTAGATGGCCAGGTTTCCCTCGGCGTCGCCGACGACGAACCGCGGAGGCGCCTCGCTCAGCAAGCGTGGCATGCCGAAGCTGGTGGGAACCGCCCGCTCCCGCAGCACGCGCCCCTCGCGCGCGTCCACGACCAGCAGCCGGGCCGGACGCGGATTCTCGGCCGCGTGTTCGTGCATCGTCACGAACAGCGTCGGCGCCCGCTCGCGGCCGACCTGGCGAACGAACCCGACGAACTGCGCACGCGAGTACTGACCCCCGGTTCGAAGGGCCCACACCTTCGCGCCGTCTGCGTCGAGCGCCAGCAGGTACGAGTCGGAATCGTCGAAGGGTGGCCCGGTCCCGGCGTTGTCCGTGGCGGCGGTCCCGACGATCAGGAGCGGGCGCGCCGTGTCGGGGGCGGCCGACTCCATCGACATCAGCTCGGCCTGCATGGGAAACGCACCGAAGGCGAACTCCCACGCCATGCGTTTCCGCGCGTGGTCGTACGCCACGATCGCGCGGGGCGGGTGCCGTTCGCCGACCACGATCGCGAGCAGGAGCCGCGCGCCGTCCGCGCGGCGGACGGCGCCCACGGGGAAAGCCGCGCCATTCCACGGGCGGCCCTGGAAGCGCGGGCCGGTGAAGGGACCGAGCGAATCCACGGTGGCGCCCGCGCGATCCAGCAGCTCGAGGACCATGCCGCGCGTCGTGTCGTGGACGGCCACGCCGACTTCGTCCAGTCCGTCACCGTCGACGTCCACGGCGCCTTGCACCGTGATCGGCGCGGGGAAGCTGCGAACGCCGAATGCACCCGGAAGGCGACCCTGGACGCGCGCGAACAGGAAGTCCCCGTTCAGTCCCAGGGCGAGATCGTCCGTTCCGTTGCCGAGCACGTTCACGCGCTCGACCGTTCCGGCCTGTGGCGAGACGACGACATGGTCGAAGGCCAGGGGGGCGGGTGAACTCGAGAACACGACCAGCCCGCCGGCCGCGCCGAGCGCCACACCCATTCCGAATCGCAGGAACCCACGCATCGGTCGACCCTCGGCAGGCGGCGTTCGAACCGGCACGGGTGGCAGTGGAACACAGGCGTTCGTCGCGATCACGTCCGAAGCGGAACACTCGCGCCCACCTCCCCGTGCCATCCGCCCTCGCCGCGCACTCCCGACGAAAAACGCCGGCTCTGCGCGCGCGATCTCACGCGCCCGGCAGAGAACGATTCGATCACTTTGCGCAGTCTGCAACTTCCGGGAGAGCGTGAAGGTCGATACTGCACGCGTACATCACCGTCACGCGCCGCGCCGTCGAGCCCGCGCCGGCCTCGACCCGCCCTGTTCCGCGTGCGGCGTCGCTTCGCCTGTCCCGTCGGCGCTCGGACGTCGCCATGACTCTGCTCCAGCTGCTCGAAGAACACTCCGACGAGATCGTCGAGAACGCGCTCGCCGCCGCCCAGCGCGCGCGTCTGCAGCACTACGAAGATTCCGGCCCCGAAACCACGCGCGCGCGCCTCCAGGCCCTGTTCGAGCTGGTGGTGGAGTCGGTGCGCACCAACAGCTCGGCCCCGGTGCGCGAGCACGCCCAGAAGGTGGCGGAGGAACGCTTCCGCACCGGGTTCGGCCTGGGCGAGGTGCAGACCGCCTTCAACGCGCTCGAGGAATCGCTGTGGAAGGTCGTGATGCGCGACCTGCCGCCGGTGCAGCTGGGCGCCGCGCTCGCGGACGTGAGCACGGCGCTGGGCTCGGGCAAGGACGAGCTCGCGCGGACGTGGGTGACGCTCGCCACGCGCACGGGCAGTTCGTCGCTGCACCTGGAGAACCTGTTCAAGGGTTCGATGACCCGCTGATCCTTTCCCGTCCCGGCCCGCGACGTCGCGGGCCGCGGGCGTCGTGTCATCGCGTGGCCGCCGGACACGAGGCGTCCTCGGTCGCGCGCGCTTCCCCCTCGCAGTGAACTGCGCCGTTCCGATCGAGCCGGCTCGTCGACTCCCTCGCGGGGCGGCTGCCGTGGTTCTCTCCAGCGTCCGGTCAGGCCCGGAGCCGCCGACCGGAAGACAGGAATCGGCCATGTCGACTCTCGCGATCCGTCCTCCTCGCCGCGCCCGCGTTGCGGCGCCCGCCCAGCGCGGTCACGAACTGCTGCACTCGCCGCGGTGGAACAAGGGCGCAGCGTTCACACCCGAGGAGCGCGCCCGCTTCGGCCTTCGCGGCCTCCTGCCGCCCACGCCGCAGACCATCCAGGAGCAGGTGCAGCTCGAGCTCGAACACCTGCGCCAGAAGACGGACGACCTCGAGAAGTACATCGGGCTGCGCGCGCTCTCGAACCGCAACGAGACGCTGTTCTACCGCGTGCTGGTGGAGAACCTCGGCGAGATGATGCCGATCGTCTACACCCCGACCGTGGGCAAGGCGTGCCAGAACTACAGCCACATCTTCCGCTGGCCGCGCGGCCTGTGGATCACGCCCGACGACGTGGACCGCATCCCCGAACTGCTGCGCAACGCCGCCGACGGTGACGTGCGGCTGATCGTGGTCACCGACAACGAGCGCATCCTCGGCCTGGGCGACCAGGGCGCGGGCGGGCTCGGCATCCCGGTGGGCAAGATCTCGCTCTACTGCGCGGCGGCGGGCATCCACCCGTCGAACACGCTGCCCGTGAGCCTGGACGTCGGCACCGACAACCCGGCGCTGCTCGAGGACCCGTTCTACATCGGGCACCGCAGCCGCCGCCTGCGCGGCCGGCGCTACGACGAGCTGGTGGAGGCGTTCGTCGAAGCCGTCATGGAGGTGTTCCCGCGCGCGCTCGTGCAGTGGGAGGACTTCCGCAAGGGCACGGCGTTCACGATCCTCGACCGCTACCGCAAGCGCATCCCGAGCTTCAACGACGACATCCAGGGCACGGCGGCCGTCGCCGTGGGCGGCATCCTGTCGGCGCTCCACACGACCGGCGGCTCGCTGGCCGATCAGCGCATCGTATTCGCCGGCGCGGGCGCCGCGGGCGTGGGCATCGGGCGGCTCGTGGCGGCGGCCATGCTGGAGGACGGCATGGCGCCGGCCGACATCCACCGCCAGCTCGTGTTCTGCGACAGCCGCGGACTGCTCACCGCGGGCTCCGAGATCCGCGATGCGCACAAGCTGCCGGTGGCGATGACCGCCGACGAGCAGCGCTTCTACGGCTTCGAGGGCACCGGCCCGTTCGCGCTGGCCGAGGTGGTGCGGCAGGTGAAGCCCACGATCCTGGTGGGCACGTCGGCGGTGCCGGGCCTGTTCGACGAAACCGTGGTGCGCGAGATGGCGGCGCACACGCCGATGCCGGTGATCTTCCCGCTCAGCAATCCCACCTCGATGGTGGAGTGCACACCGGCGGAGGCGCTGCGCTGGTCGGACGGTCGCGCGATCGTCGCCACCGGCAGCCCGTTCGCACCGCTGGAATACCAGGGCCGCCTGCACGAGTTCGGGCAGGGCAACAACGTGTTCATCTTCCCGGGCGTCGGGCTGGGCTGCATCCTGAGCGAGGCGCGCGAAGTGGGCGACGAGCTGATGCTGGTGGCCGCGCGCACGCTCGCCTCGTGCGTGACGCCGGCGCGTCGCGAGCACGGCTCGATCTATCCCGACGTGGCCGACCTGCGGCGCGTGAGCGCGCTCATCGCCGCGGCGGTCATCCGCAAGGCGCGCGACCTGCGCGTGGGGCGGCGCATCGAGGACGACGAGGTCGAATCGCTCGTGGCGCGGTCGATGTGGTACCCGGACTATCCCGAGTACGACGACTCGTCCGACACGCCGTGAGCGCGGTCCCGGCGGGATCCGTCCTCGAGGCGGATCCCGCCCACCCGCTCGCGTTCGACGACGTTCCCGCGGACCACCTGCTGCGCGCGTTCGGCGTGGAGTACGCGCACGTGCGGCCCGACGAGGGCGGCGACCTGTACGTGACGCGGTTCGGCTGGCCCGACCTGGCGTCGCTGCTGCCCGCGCGCTGGTACGCCGACGAGTGGTACTCGCGCGAGGGCACGCGTCTGCCCGGCTCCACGGGCACGGTGTACCGCGTGCGCACGCGCCCCGGGCCGGGGCGGCCGCTCGACGTGGTGGTGAAGTTCTCCCGCGTGGCGCAGGAGATCTCGGTGATGGTGGACAGCTCGTTCCCCGAGCGCATGCCGCCCGAGGTCCTCGCCGAGGCGCGGTTCAACAGCCCGATGGAGGAGTTCGGGCTCGTGAAGGAGCTGCGCGCCGCCGGCGCGGACTCGCCGGGCGGGCGGCTGCTCACGCAGCGTCCGCTCGCCATCTACGCGCCGCCCGAGGAGTTCGACCTGTGGCAGCTCGGGCGCACGCACAGCAGCTTCAGCACGCACCGGCTGCTGCTCGCCGACGACCAGGACGACGAGGTCAAGGCGATCGAGCTCGACATCAAGCGCATCTACGTCCTGCTCTACGGCTGGGTCGACGGGCTCGACGCCGAGGACGCGTGGAGCACCGGCCTGCTGGACGAGAGCGAGTTCCGCGCGCTCACGCCGCGGGTGGTGCGCGAGATGTCGGAGCGCGGCTTCCGAGTGCTCGACAACAAGCCCAAGCACTTCATCCTGCGTCCGTGCGCGGGCGGCGGCCTGCTGCGGCGGCGCGGCCAGCTCGCGTACGCGCTCGTGGACTTCGAGCTGCTGCAGCGCACGGTGGAGCACCAGCAGGCGTTCCGTACGCGCCGCCAGCAGGAGTACTGGCGGCTGCAGAGCCGCCCGCCGAGCTCGGCGCCCGACGCCGGCCGCTCGCACCTGCGGCCGCTGCGCCTGTTCGGCGTGGACTACGTGTACGGCCACGCTCCCGACGGCGGCCGGCTGTGGGTGGTGGGCCGCGAAAGCAGCCTGTTCGACTACTTCCTGCCCGAGCGCTGGCGACGCACGCCGCGCATCAAGCTGTCGATCGGCAACGAGGTCTACCGTACGCGCACGCGCGACGACGTGGACGTGGTCTACCGCCGCTCGCGCGTGGGACTGCGGCCGCACGCCGACCCGCTCACGCCGCAGGGCAAGGCGATCCGCGAGGCGGGGCACAACAGCCCGTTCGAGGAGATCGCGATCGCCGAGCGGCTGCGCGAGATGGGCGTGCCCACCACGCGCCCGCGCGCCGTGTACCAGACCGCCCACCGTTCGCTGAAGGTGCAGCGACTGCGCGATCCGCGCCGTTTCGCCGAACACGCCGCGCTGCTCACGCCCGACTCGCCGCCCGAGACCGTGCTGAGCCCCGATCACGACTACTACGTGATCTGGGACACGTTCACCGGACCGGCGGAGTCGTTCGGCTCCGTGCCCGAGCACACGCGCTGCCTGGAGCGGCTCTGCGAGGAAGGGCTCGTCTCCGCGCCCGACCGCGAGGCGGCGCTCGCGCACGCGCGCGAGCGGCTCGCGGCCCGCGGGCTGCCGGTGGCCAGCATCAGCGACGACGAGTACATGGTGCGGCTGGGCCGCGACGGCGCTCCGCGGCACAGCGGCGGCACGATCGAGCTGAACCTGGTGCTCGACGCGCTCACCGCGCACGAGTACGGACTGCTCGACGAACACGCGTATCTCATGCTGCTCGAGAACTTCGAGCGCCGGCTGAACGCGGTGGACTTCGAGAAGCTCGACCTCGGCGGGCGCGACCTGCTGGTGACGCTCGACTCCGAGGGCCGGTTCCGCCGCGACGCCACGGGCGAGGTCCACGCGGCGCTCTGCGACCTGTCGCTGGTGCGCGGGCTCTACCGCCCGCTCCGCTGACCGCGCGGGGCCCCGCGCGGGGGCCCCGCGCCCGCCTCAGGGCAGCAGCGTCAGCTTGCGCACCACGTCGGCACGCGCGCCGTCCACCACGCCGGTCAGCCGCGCGTAGTAGACGCCCGCCGCCACCGGCTCGCCACGCTCGTCGCGCGCCGCCCACTCCACGCGCTGCTCGCCCGCGTCGCGCTCGGACTTGAACAGCGAGGCCACTCGCCGGCCGGTCACGTCGTACACGTCGAGCTGCGCCGGCCCGGCCATCGGCAGCGCGAACGCGAAGCGGAAGCGGCGGCCCGGGTTGCCGTCCACGCGCAGCGACAGCCGCGCGGGGGCGCCGGCGGCGGGCACGCCCGTCACCTGGTCCACCGCGTCGCACGCCAGGCAGAACTGGCGCTCGGGGTTGTAGCCGTACATCGACCACACGTTGCGCGGCGCAAGGCGCTGCTGCGGCGAGTTCGTCTCGATCACCGCCATCGTCGCGCCCAAAACCACCATGTCCAGGAGGCCGTCTTCGTCCACGTCGCCCGTGGCCGGCGTCATCTCCACCTGCATGTCGAGGTCCTTGGGCCAACCCGTGTTCGTCGTACCGAAGTTGCTCCACGACCACGCCCGCGAGTCGCGCCCCGCCAGGAAGACGTCGGGGCTGCCCACGAGCACGTCCACGATCGGCGACGCGTACGTGAGCCAGCCGTCGGTGTGCGTGACCGGGAAGCCGCTCATCGCGCCGTTCAGGGACGTGACCGCCTGCAGCCGCGGCGTCAGGGCGCCGCGCTCGGTCCAGAACACCTCCGGTTCACTGGTGCCGCGGAAGTTCGCGGCGATCGGGCTGTTCAGGATCTCGCCGGCGGACGCCGTGTTCGGCCAGCCCGGCATGTCGGAGCCGTCGGGGCGGAACGCGTAGAGGTCGCCCTGCTCGCTGGCCGCGAGGATCTCCAGGTCGCCGTCGAGATCGAGGTCCGCGAGCGCGGGCGGCGCGCCGAACGTCTTCCCGGGCAGCGAGCGAAACGCCTGCACGCTGCCGTCGGTGCGGAACACGTCCATGAAGCCGTCCTGCAGGATCACGATCTCGCGATCCCCGTCGTGGTCCACGTCGCCGATCGCGGCGGGCCCGGCGACGCTCGACACGGTGTTCATGCCGGCCCCCACCTGCGCACCGTCGTGGCCGATGCGGCGAATGCGCGTGCCCGTGGCCGCCACGATCTGCAGCCGCGCGGGGTCTTCGAATCGTCCCAGCGACACGTACGTGGATCCCGAAACGCCCATCGCGTGCGGGAACCCCGGCAGCAGCGTGCCGTCGCCGTGGAATGCGTACACCTGCCCGGTCGTGTTGCCCGCGACGACTTCATTGCGCCCGTCGCCGTCGATGTCCCCCACCGCCACCGGGCCGCGCCACGCCACGTTGCCGATGTCCACCGGCCAGCCCGCGGCCAGCGTGCCGTCGTGGTTGCGCACCACGACGTTGCCACCGTCGTCGGAGAACACGATCTCGCGCTGCGGGTCGCCGTCGACTTCGGCGATCGCCGGCGGCGAGGCCGCGGCGATCGGCAGCGGAATCGGGAACCCCGGCGCATAGTTCGGCCGCCCCGGTTCGCGCAGCCACTCGGCGTCGAAGAACACCGTGTCGGGGCCCGACAGGCTCGCACGCGTCCACAGGAATCCCGCCTGGTGGCCGCGCGTGGGGTCGGTCACCAGCACGTCGTCCACGTAGATCGTCAGCGTGTTCTGGGTGTAGTTCCGATCGGCGGCGACCGCGACCGCTCCGAATGCGCGTGGCGTCGCCGCCGGCGCCGTGGACAACGCGTAGTCCCCGAACGATTCCCCGTGGCAGAGCAGGCGGAAGTTGCCGAGGGCGTCGCTATCGAGGCACGACGGCAGGCTCGACGGCAGCGGGCTCGCGGCGGCGACCGGCCACGTCGCGCCGTCGTCGGTGGACTGGCGCGCCGTCGCACCGATGATCCCGAGCGTGGCGTCGACACGGTAGTGGGTCAGGATCACGTCACCCGTCAACGGAGACGCCGCGACGTCGGCCGCGCCCTGGTCTTCGCCGTCGTTGTTGGCCGTGACGGCCACCACGGGTTGCCAGTCGGTGGAGGCGGCCATGAAGTTCAGCGCCCGGCGGTACCGCACCGCACGATCGAGCCCGGTGCTCGCGTCGGGCAGGAACTCGTACGTGCAGTGCACCACGCCGCCACGGCCGTAGCGGATCTGCGGCACGCCGTAGCGCCGGTCGCCCGACGACAACGTCGCGATCGTGTAGCCCGCATCCCACGATGCGCCGAACGTGGTGGAGCGCGTCACCCAGATGTCGTCGCCGTTGCCGTCGCCACCGGTGGCCGCCAGGAACAGCCGGTAGCCCGACTCGGAGCGCTCGGACGAGTGCAGCGACGGCGAGTTGAACGCGATCGCCGCCGAAGCGAGCGCCGTGACTTCGGTCCACACCGACGCCGGCGACGCGAGCGGCTTCCAGGCCACGCGGATCGTCGCGTTCACGGCGGGCGCCGAGTACGCATACGCCACGTAGACGTTGTCCACCGCGCCTTCGCCGACGTGCAGGCTGACGCTGCGATAGCTGACGCCGGGCGTTGCGCTGCCCAGCGTGCCGTAGGACGACCAGTGCAGGCCGCCGTCGACGGACCGGAACACGCGGATCTCGGAATCGATCGGGGCGCCCGGGTCGATGTCCACGGCCACGGCGGCGTAGAGGTCGCCGGTGCTGTCGTCCACGTCCAGCGACATGTCGCCGCCCGTGGCCAGGTCGGCGCCGGTGGTCAGCATCACGTCGTCGCCACCGATGGCGTCGAAGTCGCTGACCTGCGTGCTGGCCGCACCGAAGCGCTGCGCGGCGCGCGACACGAGCGCGTGCTCGACCCTCGACGGATCGATGGGCGCCGCGACGGGACGCGACCCGCCGGCGGGCGCGGGCCCGTCGTCGGGCGCGTCCGCGCGCGCGGCGCGAACCGGCACGAACGCCAGCGCGAGCAGAAGGCCGAGCGCGAACCGGAACCGGAGGCGGCTGCGAGCAGGCGGGGGAACGGGCGGCGTAGCGGACATGGGAATCTCCCGGGGCGAGAAGGTGTCGGCCGGCGTCGGGGCGGGCGAGCCGGGTGCCGGAGCCCCGCGGCCAGGCAGGACTCGCCACCGATACCGGAAAGCCCGCCCCGGGGGCTCACGCGCCGCGCCCGCCCGAAGCACGCCAGCAACACGTTGCAGGGCAATGCACTACCGGCGCGTCACCGGGGCTCCCCGGGCGCCGCGGGTCAACCGAGCAGCTTCGCCAGTCCGAACGCCGCGCCGGCGGCGAGCCCGCCCACCAGCATCGTCTGGAAGCCGCTCTTCACCGGGCTCGCGCCCGTGAAGCGGCCCTTCAGGAAGCCGAACACGAGCAGCGCCACCAGCGTGAACGCCACCGACACCCCGAGCGCGCGCTGCGCCTCCGGCACGAAGAAGTACGGCGCCAGCGGCACGAGACCGCCCGCGATGTAGGCGAACGCGATCGTGAGCGCGCTCGTCAGCGCTCGCCGCGGGTCGGGCTCTTCCAGCCCCAGCTCGAACCGCATCATGAAATCCACCCACGCCTTCGGCTTCGCCTCGAGCGCCGCCACCACCGGCGCGCTGGCCACGTCGTCCACGCCGTACGTGCGGAAGATCGCGCGCACCTCCTCGCGCTCGAACTCGGTCTTCTGCACGATCTCGAGATCCTCGCGCCGTCGCTCGCTGGCGTAGTGGTCGGCGTCGCTCTTCGCGGCCAGGTAGCCGCCGAGGCCCATCGCGATCGAACCCGCGGCGATCTCGGCGAGGCCGGCCGTCAGGATGATGCCCGTGCTGGCGACGGCGCCCGAAAGGCCCGCGGCCAGCGCGAACGGCACGGTGAGCCCGTCCGACATGCCGATGACGGCGTCGCGCACGGTTTCGCCGGCGGTGAAGTGCTTCTCGATGTGTGGCGTCTGCGGCATGATCGCCTCCTCGGGCGAAGGTGTGGGAGAACCCGCGCGCAGCTTCCGCCCGCCGCGACGCGCGCGCAACGCCCGGGGCCGCCGGGCCGCGGCGCTCGAACCCGTCCGCTCCCCTCGCACCCGGAGACCCCGCTGGCCCGCATCGTCCTCGCCACGTTCGGTTCGCTCGGCGACCTGCACCCGTTCCTCGCGCTCGGCGAGGCGCTCGCCGCGCGCGGCCACGATCCCGTGGTGACCGCCAGCGAGAGCTACCGGCCGCGCGTCGAGTCGCTGGGGCTCGCGTTCGCGCCGCTGTCGCCGGACATCGCGCGCTGGGAGCACGACACCGCGGCCATGCAGGGCGCCATGCACCTGCGCGGCGGTTCGGAGTGGATCTTCCGCCACATGGTGGCGCCCCACGTGGAGGCGACCGGGCCCGAACTGCTGCGCGCGTGCGAGGGCGCGAGCGCGATCGTGCACAGCACGCTCGTACTGGGCGCCGCCCCGGTGGCCGAGAAGCTCGGCCTGCCGCGCGTCGCCGCGACGCTGCAGCCGCTCGCGATGTTCTCGGCGAACGACCCGCCGCTGTCGCCCGGGTTGCCGCTGGTGTCGGCCGCGCTGCGCTCGCATCCCGCGGTCGCGCGCGCGCTGATGCGCCTGGCGCGGATGGCCACGCGCGACTGGTTCGCACCCGTGGCGCGGCTCCGACGCACGCTCGGCGTGTCGCCGCGGTTCGCGCACCCGATCTTCGATGCCGACGCCGGCGCCGCCGCGCACCTGGCGATGTTCTCGCGCCACTTCGCACCCGACCCGGGCGACTGGTCCGCGCACACGCGGCAGACCGGCTTCGCGTACTTCGACCACGCGCCCGGGCCGCGCGAGCTGCCGGCGGAACTGCGCGCGTTCCTCGAGGCGGGGCCGCCACCGGTGGTGTTCACGCTGGGCTCGGCCGCCGTGTGGGTGGCCGGCGCGTTCTACGAGCACGCGTTCCGCGCCGCGCGCGAGTTGGGCGTGCGCGCCGTGCTGCTGACCGGCGAGCGGCCCGGGAACGCTCCGCGCGAAACGCACCCGGACGTGTACGTGACCGGCTGGGCGCCCTACTCGCTGCTGTTCCCGCACGCCGCGGCGCTCGTGCACCAGGGCGGCATCGGCACCACCGCGCAGGCGCTGCGAGCGGGCCGATCTCAGATCATCGTGCCGTGGAGCCACGACCAGCCCGACAACGCGCGGCGCTGCGAGCAGTTGGGCGTGGCGCGCACGATCGGCCGCGAGCGCGCGGACGCCGACGCGATGGCGCGCGCGCTGCGCGCCGTGCTCGCCGACGCCACGATGGCCGCGCGCGCCCGCGCGATGGCCGAAGCGATCCGCGCGGAGGACGGCGCGGGAGCCGCGGCGGGGGTGGTGGAGCAGATCTCGCGCTAGGGATCGGGCGACGGCGCGATGAGAAGCGGCAGGTCGAGGACGGCCCAGGCCACGGGCCCGGCGGCACCACGCGTGGGTTGCGCACCCGCAGCCCAGAGCACGCGCCCGAGCGATCCACCGAAGCCGGTATCGGGTCCGCGCGTGCGCACGGGCTCCGACACCGCGGAAAGGTCCACCGGGTGATCGGTCACGACGAGCTTCAGGTGATCGACTCCGAGCGGAGGCTCCACACGCCACCAGTCGGGGGCAACGAAGGTGCTCCCGGCCTCCACCGACACGCTCACCGCGCCTTCGGGCTCGAGCACGTCGCACACGCGATCGGGCCCGACGTGCAACACCGCCACGCACACGCGACGCCCCGTGCGGTTCGTGATCACGGCACGCACCCGGTCGCCGACCTCCACCGATGTCGGCGACCCGCCGGGGTGGAGCGTGTCCGACGCGGCGCCACTTCGTGTTCGGCGACGCTCGACGACCAGCGAGAAGTCGATGCCGTCGGCGAGAGAAGGCCCCATGGTCCCGAGCCGGCGAACGTTCTCCGCCAGCGCCACCCGGCGAAGCGCGGTTTCGAGGCTGTCCACGCCCGCCTCGCTGGCGGCGGGGAACACGCGGTCGAGCGCCACGACTCCTCCGTCCAGGACGATCGCGAGGCCAGGAGGGCGCCGTGCGCGTGCCGAGCGCGCGTCGCCGGGTGCGAGCACCGTCGCCGCGATCACGCCGAGTGTCGGCGCCGCGCCGCCGCCGGAGGTCGCGTCCACCAACTCGAGCAGCGGGTCGCCCTTCAACCGATCCCGCAACCGTGCGCGCGCGAACTCCGCCACGCTGTCCGGCGCTTCCCAGGCGAAGCGAACCGGCTCGTACCCCACGCCTGGACGACGCATGAATGCACGCGCGCCATCGGGAAGCACGATGGATTCGTCCACCCGGAGACGGCAGTCCGACGGTGCGACCTGAACGACGGGGCCTTCCACCAGGACGGAATCGTCTCTCGCGGAGCCAGCGTGCGGGGCGCGCACCGCGAGTACGGCGCCGAGCGTGATGCCCTGCAGAAGGCCGGCCTCGACGCGCAGCAGGCCGCGCCCCTCGATCCGCACGGCCAGATCCGCGCCGTCGTCCCTTGCCGAGCCTCCGAACACGGGCTGATCCAGCGGGCCCTCGCCGAGTGGAACCTGTGCCTGGTATCGCGCCCGGATCGCCCCTCCCACGCGCGCGAGGACCTGTGCGTAGGTCGTCCGTGAGGAAGCGGTCTCGAGCACCCGGGCGAGCTGATAGCTGAACACGCTGCGGAATTCGCCGCCGATGTCCTCGACCCACGATCGTTGTCCGGGCGGAGCCGCGAACAACGCGACCCCCATCGAGTCCTCGTCCGCACGGCCGCCGTGCGGGTGGACCGTCGCTCGCGACGGGGGCAGGCCATTCTGGACCCGGCCAGTCGCGAGCCCGCGCGTCAACGTTCCCGCATGGCAGGCGTCGAAGATCAGCACGACGCGCGTCGTGTACCGACGCAACTCGGCGAGCAGGTCCGCCAGCTCGTCGTCGACGACGTCGGGGATCAGCCCCTCCGGATCACGCCCGTCCCACGGCACGAGCGTCTCGTCGTAGCCGTCCGGTTCCCAGGGTTCGTGGTCGAGGTCCGCGGCACGCGAACCGTGCCCGCTGTACTGGAGCACGCAGAGCGCGCCGGGATGGAGCCGGGCGTTCTCCACGAGTTGCTCACGAATCGCCGAGAGGATGCCCGCACGGGTGGCCTGTGAATCCGCCAGGGTCCGGAAGTCCTCCGACCGGAATCCGTAGTGGCGCACCAGGACTTCGCGCAGATCGCGCACGTCCGCGACCGGCCCCGGAAGCCGGGGCACCCACCGGTAGTGCTCGATTCCGATCTGCAGGACGAACCGGGCCGTCGGAGGGGGCGTCCGGGGATCTGGCGTTCCGGCCCACGCGCCGGCGGCGGCCGCTACGAGCTGGAGCGCAAGCAAGCCTGCCCACAGACGTGCGGCCGGCAGCCCGCCTGCCCGAAACCGTCCGATCATCCGTTCCCCTCCCTTCGTGCTTCGGCCATAGTGCGACACCTCCCCGACGGTGCGACGAGTACCCGGACGACAGCAACCCGAGACGGAGCATGTCCCACCCGCGCCACAACGACCAAGACTCGAAGCGCGTTCCGTGGCGCCGACTGGTTCGGGGCCTCCTCCTGCGCCTGTTGCTGGGTGCGCTCGGCGCGACCTTCCTCGCGAGTCCGGCACCCGCACTCACGAGCGGCAGGCGCCCACGGGCGCTCGACGAGGCGCGCCGGATCGAGGCCCGGGCCTCCACCGATCGCGAGCGCGGAGCCGTCGGCGAGGCGGCGGCGGGCTTCGCGCGCGCGGCGGACCACCGTTTCGCGGCGGGCGCGTCGCACTCGAACATCGCCGATCGACTGGACAGCCTGGGACGGACGTTTCACGACGTTCCCCATGCGGGCGCATGGGCGGCCGAGGACTCGCTGCTGGAGATCGCACACCAGTGGCGTCGACGGGATCCCGACGCCACGGCCTTCGACCTCGGGTTCGATCACCTCCAGCTCGCCCGGCTGGCCGTGGAAACCCACCGCCCCGCCACCGGCCTCCCTCACGCCGATTCGGCATGGGTCCTGTTCGCAGCCAGCCCCGATCCGGGCGCACGCCTCTACGGTGCTCTTGCGCGCGCGGCCAGAGGTCGGCTCTCGTTCGACGTCGGTGACTACGTCGACGCCGACACGTCGGCCACCGCGGCACTGTCGGGAATGGATGCCGGCGATGTGCAGCAGGCGCCCTACCGGTTCGACGCCCTCACCGCGCGCGGGGAAGCCCGACGCGAACGGGGTCGCCTCGCCGAAGCCGAAGCCGATTTCCGGGCCGCACTCGATCTCGCCGAACGCGAAGCAGCCGATCCGGCCTGGAGGCCCAACGCACTCAATCTCATTGCTGGCCTCCATCGCGATCAGGAGCGTTGGGATCTTGCCGAACCGCTCCTTCGCGAGGCGCTGGAGCTGTCCCGTCCTCTCGAGCAGAACGATCCTCGTCGCGTCGCGACGGCCGTCTTGAACGTGGCGGAAGCCCTGCAGCACCAGGGACGGTCGCAGGAGGCAGCGCCCGGTTACCTCGAGGCCGTCGAGCGCGCGCGACGCGCGTGGCCACCCGAGGACCCGGGGCTCGTCGTGTTCCTGCAACAGGCCGGGGACTGCCTCCGGCAGGTCGGACGGGGGGAGGACGCCGAACGGCTTCTGCGGGAAGCCGTCACGACAGCCCGTGCCGACTCGCAGGGCGGCCCACTCCCGCTCGCCGGTGCCATGCACGCACTCGCCGAGCTGATGCTCGAACGCGGCCGCGTGGTGGCCGCCGATTCGCTCGCCCGCGGATCTCTGACCCTGCGCGAACAGCGCCTCCCGTCGGATTCCCGTGTGCTCGCCGAAAGCCACGAGCTCCTCGCGCGCTGCGCGCTCGCGGAGGGGGCGGGTTCGCTGCGCGAAGTGGAGATCCATGCGGAAGCCGTGCTGCGCATCCTCGGGCAAAGCCCTCTCGCCCCCGACACGAGGCTCTCGGCATTCGCGGCCCTCGCGGGTGTCGCCGAAGCGCGCGGCGACACGGGCGCGTTCGATCGATGGATGGGAAGCGCCCTCCCGGTCGTCGACGAGTTGCGGCTGACGCGTGGGGGGGATGCCAGTCGGGTGCAGTTCCTGCGGCGCGCGCTCCCGATGTTCGACCGCGTATTCGATCACGCGATCGCGGTCGGCGACATCGACCGCGCCTTCCAGATTCACGAGCGTGGCCGGAGCCGCGTCCTGCTGGAGACTCTCGCTGCTCCCCGCGCGCTCGGGGGCACGGACGACCGAAGCGGCGATCCGCTCGTCGCGCGCCTCGACACGCTGCGCCAGCAACTCACCGGCCTCCAGGCGCGGCTCGACTCGGAAGGGCAATGGTCGATGCTGTCCGAGAGCGTCCAGTTCGAGCGTCGGTCGGCCCTCGCGGCCCGTCGTGACAGCCTCGTGCTCGAGTACGCCCGTGTGCGAGACGCCGTCCGCATGCGCCGCCCCGGGTGGCGAGACGCGCTCGCGCACTCGCGCTCGACCGTGGGCGCGCCCGCGGTCCTCGCGCACGCCCGGCGCCTCGGCGAGCCGGTGCTCGTCTATCACGTGAGTGCGCGGGGGGCGTGGCTCTTCTCGTTCCTGCCCGGCGATCGGCAACCGCGGCTCGACACGCTCCGGCTGGCCGAGACGGCGGCGCGGGCACTCGGAGTTCGACCCGGCCCGCTCGATGACGCACGCCTCTCCGTGATCCTCGAAGGGACCTCGCCGGGAGCCGGGCTGCTCTCGGCCCTGGCGCGAGGTGAAGGGGACACCCGCGGATTCTCGCGCGTGCGCACCGACGCGGTGATCGCTCCGACCGACGCGCGACTGAAACTCCTGTTCGAAGCACTCGTTCCGGCCACGACCTGGCGCCGGATTCGCCATGCGCGTACGGCCGTCGTGATCCCGGACGGCAGCCTCGCGAGTCTGCCGTTCGATGCGCTCGTCGTGGACACCGGCGCGACGGCGTCCGCGCGCCGCTACTGGCTCGACGACGGCCCCGCATTGCGGGTCGCGCCCTCGGCGAGCACGCTGCTCGTGTTCGACGATCGTCCGCGCGGGCCTCATCGCGATGGCCGCCTCGCGCTGTCGCTGTACGACGTCGAATACCGGGACACTTCCCAGGCCGACCGAACCGTCGCCTGGAGACCGCTGCCGGGCACGCGCGTCGAGGCCGAACGGCTCCGCAGCGCGCTGGGAGCCGCCAACGTGGACACGCTTTCCGGTACGCGCGCCACGGAGGCGGCACTTCGAGAGGCTCTCCCCGGGCACGCGCTCGTCCACCTGGCGACCCACGGCTTCGCCTCGGGGGACGAGAGCGAGCTGCTCGCTGGCCTGGTCCTCGCGCCGGGAACGAGCTCGCGTCGCCCCGAGGACGACGGCCGCCTCCAGTCGTACGAGTTGCCCGAACTCACGCTCGATGCCTCCCTCGTGGTGCTTTCCGCCTGCGAGACGAACGGCGGCCGGCGCATCGCGGGCGAGGGCGTGTTCGCGCTCTCGCGCGGATTCCTTGCCGCCGGCGCACAGCGCGTGATCTCCGCGCTCTGGTCGGTGCCCGACGATGCAACGGCCGAACTGATGGGCGGACTGTTCGAGCGCCTCGCCCCGGCGCTGCGCTCCGCGCGTACGCCCGATGCCGTCGTGGCGCTGCGCGACGCCAAGCGGCGCGTCCGGCGCGACCCCCGGTGGGCCGCGCCGTCCGCGTGGGCCGCGTTCACGATGTCCGGCCGCCGGTAGAATCCGCGGGCCGCGAAGCCCGCTGCAGGAGCTCGGCGTCGCCGCCGAGCCGCAGCTCGATCGCACGAGAGCCCTGGTTCGTGACCAGCACGCGATAGCAGTCCCCGGGCAACACCAGCCAGGCCACCCGGAACTCGCCCTGGGTGTTCACGTGCCGACCCGCCGTGTCGCCATCCGCCGTGACGATCAGCACCTCGACGCGGCCCGAGTCCGCGCCCTGCACGTCGATCGTCGCGGAACCGATGCCGGCGAAGCACTCGGCGACCATCGATCGCTGCCCGGGACCGAGGTGAACCGCCTCGGCGTCCGCCCCGTCCGTCGCGCCGCCCGCGACCGCGTCCCGCCCGGTCCCCGCGCCGGCCAGCGCCGACAGCACCAGCACCGACGTGAGCCCGACCGCCAGGGGCACGGACGCACGTTTCCCCGAACCCTTCCTCATGACGATGTCCTCCTCTTCGCGCTGGGGAGCCGACTTTCCGGTGCGGAATCTCCACTCCGGCGATTTCGCTGCTCGCGGGGCGCCGCCGGGCGGCGCGTGCGTGCCGGTGCGAAGCCCTCGCCGGACCACTCCGGCGAGGGCTGGTGTTCGGTCGTCGACTCCATCAGTACGCGCCGATGCGGAAGTCGTTGTAGATGCCGCCGAGATTGCGGACCACGACGCGGAAGTTGCCGCCGCGAGTCACGAAGAACGTGGCGACGCACTCGTCGCTGCTGTCCGTGTCGGAGGCGATCAGGCGACCGAAGCCGTCGTACACGAGGAGATCCAGGTCCGACGTGCCGTCGCCGCTCACCGTGATCTGCGTCCACTCGCCACTGCTGCAGCAGACGTCGAAGCTCCGGCTCGCGAACGCCTCCACGCGGTGATTCCCCCACTCGGCGCCGTTGCACGGATCCGCCGCCGCCGCGCGCGGCATCGCGGCCGAGATCGTCATCGCCGTCACCACCGTCAGCATCGCCACACCGATCGCACGCATCGTCTTCATCGTTGCCTCCTGGTCGCCGGCCCGTCGGGCCGCGGGTCTGGTTCCGGCGCTTCCCACGAGCGCCTTCGCCCCCTTCGTTGCGCAGGACGCGACGGTGTGACAGCGATCGTGAAAACGGCGTCCGTGTGTGGGCGGAGGCGCTTTTTCATGGGGGAATCCCGCGCCGGGCTTGCTAGGCTTCCCGGGCGGGAAAGGCGTCAGCGGGCGTCCGTTCCCCGTTCACAGTCCGGACGTCCGGTGCGCCGGGCGTCACGACCGATGGACCTGGACGCCTGGAGCCCTTCCCATGCGCATGCGCCAATGGGTGCTCGCCGGCCATTTCGCCGCCGCACTCCTCGCCCTCGCCGCTATCGCCGCCCCCGCGCGTGCCGCCCGCACGCTGATCAGCCCGAGGCCGATCGACCGGCCGTACCCCACGTATGCGGGCGTGGTCATCGGGTCGTTCCGACCCGCGTGCAGCCAGGTGACGATTCATGTGGCCCGCTGTTCGGATCTCCAGCTCGGCGGCTGCTACGGATTCGGCGGCGGTGGAACCTTCGACGTTCTGTGCGTCGCGGATTCCGCGTCGGTCGCGAACCACCTGACGACGGGCCTGCAGGGTTTCTCCGGCGGGTGCAACGCCGACGACGAGGGCCAGAATCGAAACACCCAGAACTACGACCAGACCAATCGTTCCTTCCCCGTCCACTGGCAGGCCTCGTCGCGCGGATGGAGGCTCCATGGACAGGCGCAGTGGAACTCGGGCATTCGCCTCGCGCATTACGGAGACTCCGCCACCATCGTCGTCACGGGCCTCACGCTCGGGCAGGCCTACACGCTGTACGGAACGACTTCGCCCTACGATCCCCTTTCGTCGGGATCCGTCTGCACGAATCTCACCGCGTGGGTCACCGAGGACTCGAGCATCGTCGAGCACGACTGGAGCACGTCCGCCAGCTCGGCGCTTCCCGTTTCGCTCGCGTCCCGAGCATTCACGCTGGCCGCGAGCCCGCAGGGAGGCGTGTTCGTGCGGTGGTCCGATGGGGACAGCGCGCGCACGGCGCGCGTGGACGCGGACGGCGCCGCGAGCGTCTTCGACCGGTGGGTGGGAAGCGCGACGCACGGGCTGACGAAGCCGGACGGCTGGGCTTCCGTGACCGATGCGCAGGGAAACGAGCTCCGCCTCTGCGGAGAATACGGCGCGGGCTTTGGCGGAGCCTTCCTGTCGGCCCGCAAGTCCGACGGAGCGGGCAACGCTCTCGCAGGTTGGCCCGACCGTGGTGACCCGCCACGGACGCTCGTCGACCTGACCGGGGACCAGGAAGCCCCCGCCGCGACGGCCACCTCCGACGGCGGCGCGATCGTGGCGTGGACCGACACGCGCAATGGCGCCTACTCACGCAACTGGCGGGACGTGCTCACGGCGGCCTCGACGGACGACTACCAGCTGCTCCGCGTGGACCTCCAGAACGACGGCCGCGACGAACTCCTCTCGGTCCGCATCGCCGAGGACCGGATCGTCGCGTTCGCCCGGCAAGGCGACGCACTCGCTCCGATCGACACGTTTCCGACCAGTCACACCCCCGTCATCGCGCGCACGGCGGACCTCAACGCGGACGGACGGCCCGATATCGTGGTCTCCTGCGCGAACAGCGACTCACTCGATGTGTACCTCAGCACAGGCGCCCCGGGCGTGTACGCGCGGGGCGCCATCACGGGGGCCGCCGGCGCCTCCGACCTCGTCCTGGCGGACCTCTCGGGTGACGGCCTTCCCGACGTGGCACACGTTCGCCCTCATGCACCGGCGATGGCCGTCCGCCTCGGGCTCGGAGGTGGCGCGTTCGGCCCGGCCATCGCCTACGCGGCCCCGGTCGAACCGGAGTTCATCGCTGCCGGAGATCTCGACGGCGATGGCCGCACGGATCTCGCCGTGCTCGGTTACACGACCCCCCAGGGAATCGTGCGTGCCTACCGGAACCTCGGAGGCGGCGTCTTCGCCGCCGCGGGAGATCGCAGCGTCGAGCCCTCCGCTCATGGTCTCGTGATCGGTAAGTTCGCAGGCGACTCCCGGGACGATGTCGCCGTGCCTCCGGGACTCAACGGGCCCAGCACCACGCTCAGGATCTTCGCCGGCAGTGCGGGAGGCGACATCCTCTCCGGAGGAGTCGCGAACATCTCGCTGGCGGCTCATCCCTACACGCTCGTCACCGACGACATCGACCAGGACGGCTTCGCGGATCTCGTCGCGCCCTATTCCCCTGACGGGACCGCGCCAGCCCAGGTGCTCTGGGGATCGGCCGCGGGTGTCGGCGCTCCCGTGTCCCTGCCGGCCTCCCTCCGGTCCCGTTGGGCCGCGGCGGTAGACCTCGACGGAGACGGCGCACGGGAGCTGGTCCTGTCCGATACGGGTCCGGTTTCGCCCTACTGGAGCACGCTGCACGTCCACCAGCGAGTCCGACGCGGACGGGACGTCTATGCGCTGCGAGTGACTCCCGGGGGGGCCCCGGCGCCCGGCTGGACCGCCACGGGCCTCGCTGTCGCGACGGACACGATGGACGTCGAACACATCCGGATCGTCGGCGACGGCCAGGATGGCGCCTACGTCGCCTGGGAGAGCTTCCCGCCCTCGGATCCTTCGGGGTGGCTCGTGTTCCCGAGGAAGGTCCGCGTGCAGCATGTGCTCGCGAACGGCGAACTCGATCCGAACTGGCCCGACAGCAGCTACGGTGGCGTGTGGCCCGGCGGATCCGTACCACAACACCTCACGGACCAGGTTCCGATGCCGAACGCACCCGACGGCCTCGGAGGTGTGGTCCTCGGCTACTGGGCCGACAACCCTAACGAAGTGCGACGGGCGTACGCCCGCCGCGTCACCGACGCGTCGGAAGTGACACCGCTGCTCCAAGCATCCGGCGGTGCGAGGCCGCGCCTGGGCGCGTGGCCCGACGCCGATGTCCAGGCGGCCTGGCAGGGTCTGGCCGGGAGCTTCTCGACCCTGCGTCTCTCACCGGAGGGGGTTCCCCGGCCGGGCTGGCCTTCCAACGGCACGATCCTCACGTCATCGCTCGACACCGGTGCGATCGAGGAGAACGGGGCGCTCTGCATCACCGACTCGGCGCATGTCGTGTTCGCCTGGCGCGACAGCGGGCGGGTTCGCGTGCGGAGGCTGGGCGCGGGCGGAACCACCGGATCGTGGCCCGCTCCCATCACGGCACTGTCTGCCGCTTCGTCGCAGGAGCAGCTCGTCGCGGGACGCCGGGGCGAGACGTTTCTGGCGGCGCGCGGAGCGGACCAGATCGTCGTGCAGCGGATCGACGCGACCGGCGCGGTGGGCGACATGAGCCCCGAGATCGCCCTCGCGGCGGACAGGCGGCCCGACCAGGGTGGCGTCGTGCGCGTGAGCTGGCTGCCGAGCCCGCTGGAGCGCTCGACACCATTCCGCAATGAAGGCGGAACGTACCGGCTCTACACGGTCGCGCCCTCCGGTGCGCGCACGCTGGTCTCGGTTCAGACCGCCGGCGAGGGATGCGCCTACTGGGCGGACGTGGCGATCCCGGGAGTCGTGCCGGCGAACTTCACCGAGTTCGGCCCCAAGCCCCGAACGGTGTTCGAGCTCGAAACGCTCAACCCGACGACCGGGGACGTGCTGGTGGCGCCGCGCGACAGCGCCTTCTCGGTCGACGATCTCCCGCCGCCCGCACCCACCGCCTTCAGCTCGGCCTTCACCGCGACCGGGGCCGGGACCGGCATCACCGAGTTCGACTGGACCCCGACGCCGGTCGGCGACCTCGCGGAGTACCGGATCTTCGGCAGCCCGGATTCGCTGTTCTGGTCGCACGTGACGACGACGCCCGCACCGGCCTCGCACGCCAGCGCCCCGACGCCCGCGGGGAGGAGGTTCTTCCGGCTCTACGCTGCGGACATCCACGGCAACACGAGCGCGCCGGCTTCGCCGGTGTTCCAGCTCGATGCCCCCGACAGCGGCGCCCCACTCACACTGTCCTTCGCGCCACCCTCGCCGAGCCCGGCCCGCACGAGCACGCACATGCGACTGTCGCTGCCCTCGCGCGCGTCGATCGAACTCGCCGCGTTCGACCTGCTCGGCCGGCGCGTGCGGCGCATCGCGGGGGGCGAGCGCGCCCCCGGCGTGTACGACGTGTCGTGGGACCTGCGCGACGACGAAGGCCTCTCGCTCGCGCCAGGGCTCTACCTCGTTCGCCTGCGCACGGGCGGCCGGGAGTTCCGCCATCGCGTCCTCGTCGTCCGATAGCCCGGGGACGAGCCGAAGCCCCGCCGGGGATCTCCCGGCGGGGCGAGGGGCTTCGTCACCGTGCCAGCGGGTCGCGGTGCGGAGCCTCCCGGATCGTGCTCCGCGTGGGGCGAGACCTCCTTTCCGGTGCGCCCACGCACCGGCGGGAATCACCGCGCCGTGATCCGGTACTCGTTCCAGACGGACCCGCGGTTGTCGACCTCGATGCGATAGCTGCCGCCGCGCGGCACGTAGAACCGCGTGATGCACACGTCGGTGTCGTCGTCGTCCGACGCGATCATGCGGCCGCTCTCGTCGTACACGTACAGATCGAGATCGGTGTCGTGGTCGCCGATCACGGTCACGCTCGCGTACTCGCCGCCGCGGAACGACACGTTGAACGCATCCTCCGACCACGCGTTCACGCGGTGCACGCCCGTCTGCGTCCCTCCCCAGGGACCCGCCACCGCCGCCTGCGCCACCGCCACCACCGCCAGCACCGCCGCCACCAGTCCGTTGAACTTGCGCATCGTCTGCCTCCTGTCGGTGAGCCCGATGGGCTCGTGGTCTTCGTTCCGGCGCTCCATCCGAGCGCCTTCACACCGTTCGTTGCTCGACCCGGCGGGCTGTGACATCGGAGTCCCCCGCGCGCCACGAAGCGCGGTCGCGCCGCAGGTGGAGTGGTGGACGGCGGCGCCGCAGGCACGAGACACGAAGAAGCGGACCGGCCGCATGGGCCGATCCGCTCCTCGTACCGAGCTCCGCTTGCCGCGCGGGTCAGTCGCCGTGGCGCAGGTGGCGCAGTCCCTCGCGCCAGGGATGCACGCGGGCCCCGCGACAGTCGCTGCCCTCGCAGTCGCCCGCGGCGCGCGCGGCGCGACGGTCGCCCGTATCGCAGACCTGCGGGCGGGCGACACGGCCGCGACAGTCATTGCCCTCGCAGTCGCCGCGGGCCGATGCGACCGCCGCCGCCGCAGGCGCGCTCCCGGCGAAGCACGGATCCGTATCGCATTCGCCGCGAACGACAACCACCACCGTGGCCGGTGCAGGGGTCTCGATGCACGGATCCGTCTCGCAGCTCCGTCCCGGGCCGGCCATCGCCACGAGCCCCAGTCCCAGCGCCAATCCCATCACGATCGCCTTCATCTGCCACCTCCTTCGTTCGAGTGTCCGCCGTGGATCCGGCGGCCCGTTGCCGCCGCCCGCTTCGTTGCCCGGAGCGCCCGGGTGTGACACCCCGTCCGGCGCTAGTTCACGTTCAGCGACACGGCGGCTGGCACGTCGCTGTCGTTCTCGACCGTGATCTCCACGCGTCCGCCCCCCTGCGCGGCGCCCCCGACCACGTCCGCACCCGTGTACGCCCCCTCGGCGGCGAGCGCGCCCGACGCCCCGAAGACCCGGACCTCCATGCCCACGGTGACGAGTCCCGGGCTGCACGCGACGGCCCACGTGCCGTCGTGCGCGAACGTCTGACCGACCACGACCCGCTCGCCCGGATTCACCGAGCGCGTGTTGAGCGCGGTCGCGAGGATGTCCTCCGCGATGCACCCCGTGAGCGAAGCGCCGACCAACCCCGCCAGCACCAACGCCATCGTCGCCCGAACCGCCTTCCGCATCGCCATGCCGCACCTCCCGTTCGTGGGCGGGCACCGCGCGCCGTCCGGGGCGCGGCGTTTCCGCCGGTACGCCTCGTTCGTTGCGCGCGCGGCGCGCGTGTGACACCCGGACGGCCGACGGTTTCCGTTGACCCTGTCACACGCGGTTCCCTAGGCTCCCGCCCCACGCGCCGCGCCGACCCGGCCGGCGGGAGGCCCACTCAGACCGTGACGGAACCCATCCCCGCCCGAGAGGAACAGCGCATCGCGTCGGAAGCCCGCACCTGGTACCTCGCCTTCTTCGAGCGGCGGGTCGGGGCGCGTGGCCGCGACCTCGCTGACGACCTCGCCCAGGAAGCGGCCATCGGCCTGCTGCGCGCGCTGCGCGCGACGGGCGCCGATTCGCTCGAGGCCCTGCGCGCGACCATCGGAACGCGTACGTGGTTCGGCTTCCTGCGCCGCGAGTACCGGTGGAAGAAGGTCTGGGACGACACCGCCGTGGAAGAGACGGACGCGCCGGCGCCGCCCGCGACGCAGCCCGGGGCCCACCTGCACGTGGGTGATCCGGGCGAACGACTCCGATTCCAGGTGCTCGAGTTCTATCGCGCCCACAACGCGAAGTGCCTGGGGCTCGCCGAGCTCTTCTTCGGCGGGGTGGACTGGATGGACGCCGCCTCGCGGCTGAACCTGGGGTACGCGGCCATCCGCCAGCAGTGGTCCCGCTGCCTCAAACTGCTGCGCGAAGTCGTGACCCGCGACGAGGACCTGCGTGACTCGCTCTGGGCCTTCTGGAGCGACAGCGATGCCTGACGCCCGTCACAGCGAGGCCCCCCGCGCAACGATGCCTGCGAGGGGCCGATGGATCGGGGGCGTTCGCGGCGGGAACGGCACCCGGTGCGAGGGCGCGAGCCCGTGGATCCACCACGGCGCAGCGACCGCGCAGAGGCCCTCGAGGTCTGCGAATGAGTGACACGCGAACGCCTCCGGGCGGCCCGCCGCCGGCCGACCACGCCTGGGTACTGAGTCGCCTCGCCCCGTACTGGGCCGGCCTGCTCGACGACTCCGCGAACGAGCGCGTCGAGTCGCACGTCGCCTCGTGCGAGCCGTGCCGACGCGCATGGGAGGCGCAGTCCGCGACGCCGGCGATCACGCCGGGAGCCGAAGCGCACGTACCGGCGGCGCTCGTCGCGGACTGGGATCGCCAGCAACGCACGCTGCGCGGGCTCGAACGGGCCACCGTCCGGCATCACCTCGAACGCTGCGACGATTGCCGCCGCGACCTGCAGGCACTCGGTCACGAGCCCGTGCTGGAGTTCATCGCCGCGCTCGAGCCCGAGGGCATGATGCCCGGCACGGCGGCGCCACCCGCCGCTGCACGGCGGGAGGTTCGACCGACGGCGATGGAGGGCGCGCTCGATCGCCTGCGCCGTTTCAACTGGGTCCTCGGAAGCTGGGCCGCCCTCGCCACGAGCGCCGCCGCGGTGATGACGTTCGTGCTGTTGCGCGGTGGGGCACCGATCCCGGAGGGCACGCTGCCGCAGCCGGGATTCGGCGGACCGGGCACGACCAGCATCTCCTCCGGCGCACTCCCTTCGGTGGAGGCCGCGGTCACGCTCGTGCTTCAGCCGGGGGCACCGGGCGAGGGACCGGTCGCCCTGGCCCCGGCGGCGGCGCCTCGACGCGTGATCGCGCTGCAGCTGCGCGGGCTGACCACCGCACCCGACGACAGCCTCCGGTTCGTGATCGAGCAGGGCTCGCGGACCGTCGTCCGGCAGGCTCTGCCAGCGAAGCTCGCCGCCGATTCGGTGTTCACGGTGGTCCTGCGCGGCGCCCCGAGGGCGCTGCCGCCGGGCGCCTACCGGCTTCGCGTCGGGGGTGCCGCCGGGGAGAGGGCGTATGCCTTCCGAATCGCGGAGCGCTGAGCGCAAGCGAGGCCCACGAGGGATCGCGGTGCGCCTCGGAACGGGCCTGGCGCTCACGCTCATGCTCACGCTCGCGCTCGCGAACGGCGCGGGTTCGGCAGGACCCGTCCGGCTCGTGCGCCCCGGCGCGACGGTCGAGCTCCGACGCGCGCCCATCGGCACGCAACCGCTCATCGGCCTGCCGGTGGTTCGCGCCCTGCGGGCAGGCAGCACGCCGAAACGCCGTGAAGCCGCCGACGACCGCCTGGTCGCCTATCACGTCGAGTTCGCCGACGCGGCCAGCTGCAACCGGTACGCACCGCCCGGAGGGACGGTCTTCCATCGCTTCCAGCGCTTCGCCGGCGTGTTCGTGGCTTCGGACCGGATCGACGACCTCGTCCGGGCCACGGTGCGCGCGCCCGGATTCCGCGCGATCGAGGACGACGACATCACGCAGCTCCCTCCGCGCCCCCGGCCGAGGACCGCACCACCCTCGAAGGCGGTGCCCGAGAACATCGTGCGCGGCGGGCTCGCCGGGCTCACCGGGCGCGGCACGCTCGTGGGCATCGTGGACACCGGCGTCGATTTCCGGCACAGCGACTTCGTCACGGAAGGGTCCGACGGTCCTCGTTCACGCATCGTGGCGTACTGGGACACCGGCCTGCCGTTCGATCCGTCGCGCGGCAGCGGGCGACCGGGCCCGATCACCTATCCGAACGGCCAGCCCGTGGGCACGGTGTTCACCGGCGCCGAGCTCACCCACGCCCTGCGGAATGGCGGACTCGACGATCTCGTCGATCACGTCGGGCACGGCACGGCCTGCGCCGGGATCGCCGCCGGCAACGGGCGCGGCCTGGAGAGCACGCGCGAGGTGCTGGGCGTGGCTCCCGGCGCCGCGCTGCTCGTGGTGCGCGCCCAGACCTCGGACGAACTCCCCGGGCTCTCGAACTTCGTGATCACTCCCGCGGTCCACTGGATGAGCACCATCGCCGACTCGCTGCGCCGCCCGCTCGTCGTGTCCTGCTCGTTCGGCCAGCAGATCGGTCTGCACGACGGCAGCCGGCTCGTCGAGCGCGAACTGGAAGCGCTGCTGCCGGACGGAGCGCCCGGGCGCGCACTCGTCGTTTCGGCGGGCAACGACGGCACGCGGCCGGTGCATGCTCGCATGACGCTCGGCGCGAAGCCGCAGGTGCTCGAATGGCATTGTGGCGACGGCGACGCGTTGCTCGAGCTGCACCTGCGGACCCGCGACTCGAGCGCGGTGCAGGCCGCGGTCGCCGTTCGCTCCGACAACCGCCCGTCCGACATCGCGACCTACCCGCTCGCGCCCGTCGTGAAGGGCTCCGCCTGGCAGATCGTGCGCTTCCGGGTGGCAGGCGACATCGGCGGCATCTACCTCTGGTCGAAGACTCCGGGCGTGCCGGTCGAGGCCTACATTTCGGGTGGGGAGTTCGCCGCCCGGTTCACGGTGCCGACGGGCACGGTGGCGAGCCCGGGTACGTGCCGCGCGGCGATCACGGTGGGGAGCTACGACTGGAACGACATGTTCGATCAGAAGGGGCTCGGCCCGACGACACTCTTCAACGCCTGTTCGGAGACACCCATCGAGATCGGTGAACTCTCGTGCTATTCCAGTCGAGGCTTCGTGCACCGCGGGCTCGTGAAGCCCGACCTCGTCGCGCCCGGGCAGTGGTTCACGGCACCCGTGTCTCTCCTCGCGCCCGATCGGCCCGCCGGGCTCGGCATGGCTTCCGCGGGAGTGTACGAAGGCCTGCACGGCTCCGGGCACTACCGCTGGTTCAACGGCACGAGCGCTGCCGCGCCATACGTGGCGGGCGTGCTCGCTCTGGCGCTGGAGCGCGATCCCCGTCTCACGCTCGGTTCGCTTCGAAACCGATTGCGCGCGAGCCTCTCGCGGGACGCGACGACCGGCGCCGTGCCCAACACGGCGTGGGGATACGGTCGGCTCGACCTCGCCGCCGTGAAGCGGTTCCTCGCCGTCGGCGTGCGCGCCACACCCCGGGGTCGTTGACGCCCGCTCACCGCAACAGGACGACGGACGTCGATCGCCGCTGCCGCGTCGCTTCCAGGACCGCGAAGTAGACCCCCGGCGGCAGCACGCGGCCGTCCGCGCCGAGCGTGTTCCAGACGGCTTGCCTCGGGCCCGGCGGCAGGTCCGCGTCGAGTATCGTCGCCACGGTCGCGCCGGCCACGTCCAGAACCCGAAGTCGCACGGGGCCCGGAACGGGCAGCGCGAACTGGAACCGGACGAGCGTCCCCGCCCGGGCCGGGTTCGTGCCCGCCCGGAGGAGCAGGCTCGCCGCGGGTTGCGGTCGTTCGGCATCCACCTGCGCACCACACTGGAAGGGCGTCGCCCAGCACACGCCCGAGAGCGACGGAGCGTTCGTCGAGCGCACGATCGTGAGCTGCTCCGGCGGTCCGTCGCGCTGAATCGTGTAGCCGGCCCCGGGGCAGGCCTGCTGGAGACACGGCCAGCTGCACGTCCAGTCCGATCCCGTCCACACGCAGTTCCACACGCAGAGGGACGTCGGAGAGGGCACCTGGAATCGCTGCGTCTGCCCGGCCGGGATCGTCGACGAGTTGCTGCCCACGGAAACCAGCACGCTCCCGGAATAGGCGTTCGTCACCGAGATGGTGCAGGCGCGGCAGGCCACGGGCAGGTCCGGCCACGCGGCCGAGGCCTCCGACGACACTGGCGACGTCGGGTGCGTGGACGAGACGTCCGCTTCCATCGACACCCCGCACGCGGAGGGCGCGGATACGCCCCAGAAGAACGGCGGATGTCCCGGGTAGGGGGACTCCACGGACCACCAGCCGGTGACCGCGTACTGGGCGCCGGGCGTGAGCCCCGTCAGGATCAGGCGTGCACGCGCGGTGTCGCAGGGCGCAGCGGGCACCGCGGGCGACGCGGCGAATCGCAGGCAGCGCGAGCCATTCACGAACGCCACGGAAGCTCCGGCCCCCATCCGCCAGCCATCCGCGAACCAGTCTCCGGCGAAGTCCTCGTCGAGCACCGGAGTGCCACTGCTGGAATAGCACCAGTTGTGATAGAGCGGGTTGCCATTGGCGTCCGTCACGTTCGGACAGCGCGTGCAGACGGGATTGCTGCGCAGGTCGCCGTAGCGCTGAACGAGGATGTCGTCGATGCCGACCACGCCGTACGACGTACCGCTCGAGGACGTGAGCTTCACCGCCAGGTCGACGAAGACCGTGCAACTCGGCGCGAAGAAGTAGAGCGGGTCCTGCATCTGGCACCAGTCGATGGCCGGGTACGGGCGGTCGATCGGCCGCATGGGCACGAGCGTCCGTTCCGCGTGCGCGTCGGCGGCTCCCACCAGCAGGGCGATCGCGACGCCGAGGGCCGCCCCGGCGCGCATCGCGATCTCGAGCAGGTGGTCAACGGAACCCCGGTGGGTGCGTCGGGACCGCGGGTGAGTCCCGACGATGACGGCGGCGGAGTCGTGGAGGGGATGGCGCACGCGCTCTCCTCGGTTCGGGTGAGCAACAGCCGCGCCGCGGCCCGGGGGTGCGCCAGCGCCGATGGACGGATCGGGAACCGGGGGATGCCCGGGGAACTGTAGGGAGCCCGGCGGAGGCCTGTCGAGATCGGAGTCGTCGGGCGCGCGGCCTGGCGCGCGCCCGCGGCGCGGGCAATCCCGTGCGCCGCCATCCCGCCACCCGCGTGCTGGCCGAGGCCGCCGCTTCGCGCGCGCTGTGAGCGGGCGTATCGTCCGCGGCGCCCCCCGGGCATCGCCCGCGCGAGCGCCGTGCTCGCGCGCCAACCCGTGAACGCAGCGCGTGAGGGCGCGTGCATGGCCGCCGATTCCGAGAAACCCGCCTGGCCGCTGATGGTGCTGGCCGTGACGTCGTTCGTGCCGTGCGTGGGCTTCGCGCTCGCCTCGGCCACGGTGTCGTGGGCGCTGGTCGCTCCGCGCCGGCACGCGCGCATCGCCATCGCCATCGCGGTGGTCGGCGCGCTGCTCAATGCCGGGTTCGGATTCGTGGTGGGCTCGGCCTGGCTCGCGAAACACCCGCTGCCGACGCCCGAGCCCCCGTCCAACATGCTGGTCAAGACGCAGCAGCACCTGGACCTCACGGCCGGGCTGATCGAGGAGTACCGCGCGACGCACGGCTCGTATCCGGCGTCGCTCGAGGAGATGATCGCGCCGATGGGAACGGTCCCGGACTCCGGGCACGTGGTCATCGACACGTCGAAGGTCTTCCCGCCGGTGGACCCGCTCTCGTACGCCGCGGGACACCCGCGGCTGTTCACCTACGTCGTGTCGGCCGACCGCCAGCAATACGACCTCTACTCGCCGGGCCGGGACGGCAGGACCCCGAGCTCCGACGACATGCGCCCGATGCTGTCGATCGAGGCGCGGCGCAAGTCCGGCTACCAGCCGGGGCTCTGACCCGCGGGGGGCGGCGAGAGCGGGCCCGCGCGCCCCGTCGGGAGACCGCCGCCGTCTTGCGGGGCCGCGGGGGCCGACTCTACTCTCCGTCGCTGCTTCCGCCGGTCTCCCGACAACACTTCGCGAAAGGACGATGACGGTGTCCTCGCCCCGCTGGTCCGCTCTGTTGCCCGCCGCGCTCGCGGCCTTCGCTCTCGCCGGTTGCTCCCGGGACGGCGCCGAACTCGCGCGTGTCGGCGACCACGTGGTCACGCAGGCCGAGTTCGTCGACGTGGCCCGCGACAAGGAATCGCAGTATCCCGGCGACGACGCCACCGCCAAGAAGGGGCTGCTCGAGGACATCATCCGCCGCGAGCTGCTGCTGCAGGTGGCGCACCAGCGCGGCGACGACACCACGGCCATCGCGCGCGGCTTCCGCGAGAAGCTCGAGCGCGAGGTGCTCACGATGGGCCTGGTGGACGAGCTGTCCCCGCAGGCCGTGGGCGTGAGCGACGCCGAGGTGAAGGCGCTGTACGAGGCGCGCCGCAACGTGGTGGACGTGTCGCTCATCTTCACCACGGACACGGGGCTGCTGCGGCTGGCGGTCGCCGACCTCGCGCGCGGCATGTCGTTCGCCGAGGTGGCCGACCGCACGAACAGCCCCGGCATGCTGCCGCCGGCCGGCGCGCTGGGCCCGATGATGCCCGGCCAGCTCGTGCCGCCGCTGGACGCCGAGATGATCAAGCTGCCGGTGGGCGGCGTGGGCGGGCCGTACGAGACGCCGCAGGGCTGGTTCCTGTTGAAAGTGAACAGCCGCCAGGAGCACGAGCAGGCGCCGCTCGCCACGCAGCAGTCGATGCTGGCCGAGGCGATCCGGCAGCGGAAGCAGCGCCAGGCGCTCACCACGCGGCTCGCCGACCTGCGCTCCGCCTACCACGTCACCCCGGAGCCGGGCGGCGGGCAGGCGCTGTTCGCACTGCTGCAGCCGAGCCGCGTGGACGAGCCCGTCGACCTGGCGAATGCCAACCGCAAGCAGGTGCTCGCGCGCTGGGACGGCGGCGTGTACACGCTGGGCGACGCGATCAAGGACCTGTCGGCCGAGCGCGAGCGCCCGCCGGCGGCGATGCTGCCCGCGCTGGAGGGCTGGATCGAGAACCAGGTGATGGCGCGCGTGTCGCTGGCCGAGGCCAGGCGCCGCCACATCGCGGACAAGCCCGCCGTGGCGCGCCAGCTGCGCGGGCGCTGGGAGGAGTTCCTGCTCGAAGGCGTGTACTCCACGATCATCGCGGAGCTGCCGCCGGCGTCGCCCGAACAGGCGCGAGCGTTCTACGACGGCGCGAAGGGCCAGTTCGCGCGCCTGCAGAGCGCGCACGTGTACCGCCTGCTCACGTCGGACTCGACGGTGGCGTTCCAGGTGGCGCGACACGGCGGCCACGCGGGCACGCTCAAGGAGTCCGCGGCGATGGTGGACCCGAAGCTGGTGGTCGAGGAGCTGAACGTCACGTACCCGAATCCCGACCGCGAGTGGGCGATGCTCGAGGCCACGCTGCTGCGCATGCCGGACGGCGAATGGGAAGGCCCGGTGCAGACCCCGACCGGCTGGCGGATCCTGCAGCTGATCGACCGCAACGTGGCCACGCCGTCGTTCGAGCAGCTCGATCCGGGCCTGCAGCAGCGCATCGTGGCGATGGCCTCCGAGATGGATCGCGACCGCAGGCTCGTTTCGTACAGCGACTCGCTGCGCACCACGTCGCGCGTGGCCGTGAACGACGCGAACCTGGCGCGCGCGCCGTGGCCGGCGCCGCGCATCATCGCGGTCGGCCCGTGAGTCGGCCCCGCACGATCGCGGCGGCCGTGCTCGCGCTGTCGCTCGTGCGGGCATTCGCACCGGTGTCCGCACGCGCGCAGACGGTCGCCGAGTCGGTCGGCGATCGCATCGTCCGCTTCCACGCCGACACCGCCGCGCGCGACGCGGCGCTGCCGTCGCTCGCGCTGGCGAAACCGCTGCCGGCGCAGGGCCCCGCGCCGGAGGGTTTCCCGGTGCGGCCGCGCTTCGAACGGCGCATGGGCGGCCAGGTCGTGCACATCGACATCGAGCGCGGCACGTCGCTGTACGGCGCCGGCGAGAGCATCGGGCCGCTGCAGCTGAACGGCCGCCAGGTGCTGTGCTGGAACACCGACGCGTACGCGTACCGCGACCCGGCGCTGTACCAGTCGCACCCGTGGGTGCTCGCGGTGCGCGCCGACGGCAGCGCGTTCGGCGTGCTCGCCGACACTCCGAACCGCATCGTGTGCGACTTCGCGAGCGGCATCGAGTTCCGCGCGCAGGGTCCGGCGTTCCCGGTGATCGTGATCGACCGCGGCTCGCCGCAGGCCGTGCTGCAGGCGCTCGCCGCGCTCGTGGGCACGATGCCGCTGCCGCCGAAGTGGGCGCTGGGCTACCAGCAGTGCCGCTTCTCGTACTGGCCCGATTCCGAGGTCGTGCAGGTGGCGAAGACGTTCCGCACGAAGCGCATTCCGTGCGACGTGCTCTGGTACGACATCGACTACATGGACGGCTTCCGCAGCTTCACGTGGCACCCGCGCGGGTTCTCCGACCCGGTCGCGCTGCACCGCGTGCTCGCCGCGCAGGGCTTCCGCACCGTGGCGATCCTCGATCCGGGCCTGAAGCGCGACCCGGGCTACTTCGCCTGGGAGCAGGGCACGAAGGGCGACCACTGGGTGAAGACCGCGGCGGGCGAGCCGTACGTGGGCAAGGTGTGGCCGGGCGAGTGCATGTTCCCCGACTTCACGCGCGCCGCCACGCGGCGGTGGTGGGCGGGGCTCGTCTCCGACTTCATGAAGGACCGTCTCGACGGGCTGTGGAACGACATGAACGAGCCCGCGATCTTCGAGACACCCACGAAGACCATGCCCGAGACCAACCGCCACGACGCCGACCCGGAGCTGGGCGGGCCGAGTTTCCATTCGCGCTACCACAACGTGTATGGCTCGCTCATGGCGCGCGCGTCGCGCGACGGCGCGCTGCAGGCCTATCCCGAACGCCGCCCGTTCGTGCTGTCGCGCGCGGGTTACATCGGCGACCAGCGCTGGGCCGCCACGTGGACCGGCGACAATCGCGCCACCTGGGAGCACCTGCGGCTCTCCGTGCCGATGACGCTGTCGCTGGGCCTGTCGGGCCAGCCGTTCGCGGGCCCCGACCTGGGCGGCTTCGGCGGCAGCCCCGACGCGGCGCTCTACTCGCGCTGGATCGGCGTGGGCGCGCTGTTCCCGTTCGCCCGCGGCCACAGCGAGAAGGGCTCCGCGCGCCGCGAACCGTGGAGCTACGGCGCCGCGGTCGAGGCCACCGGCCGCCGCGCGCTCGAGGTGCGCTACCGCCTGATGCCCTACCTGTACACGCTGTTCGAGGAAGCCTCGCGCACCGGGCTGCCGGTGATGCGGCCGGTGTTCTTCATCGACCCGCGCGACATCACGCTGCGCGCCGAGCAGCAGAGCTTCCTGCTCGGCGCGGACCTGCTGGTGCAGGCCGCGCTCGACGAGCAGCCTTCGGCGGCCAGCACCGTGAGCGAGCGGCTCGCGCGCCGGGGCGCGTCGTGGCGGCTCGCGAACGTGCTCGCCACGAGCGACGCCGCGAACGACGCGAACCTGCCCAGGCTGTACGTGCGCCCGGGGGCCGTGATCCCGCTGGGCCCGGTGATGCAGCACGTGGACGAGCACCCGCTCGAGGAGGTGACGCTGCTCGTGTCGCTCGACGCGAACGGCCGCGCGCGCGGCACGCTCTACGAGGACGCGGGCGACGGCTGGGGCTTCCAGAAGGGCGAGTACCGCCGCTCCACGATCGTGGTGGAGCGCCGCGGTAAGGACGTGAACGTGCGCGTCACGTCGGACGACGGCACGTGGAAGCCGCCCGGCAAGCGCACCTACACGGCGGTCGTGCTGGAGTGAGGCGACGACCGGCCCGGAGCGCTCACCAGCACTTCGGGCCCAGCAGCATCTCCCCGATCACGCGCGCGAGGTCGCCGGAGTTGTTCGTGCCGATGCGGCCCATCGCGGCATCACCCGCGCCGCCGCTGCAGTTGCCCATCGCGATGCCGAGCGAGAACTCGCGCAGCATCTCGGCGTCGTTGCCGCTGTCGCCGAACGTGATCAGGCGCGTGGGGCGCTCCGCGAGCGTCGCCAGCCCGGCGCGGATCGCGGCGGCCTTCGACACGCCGGGCGCGAGCGCCTCCACGGTGCCCTTGCCACTGCGCACCACCTTCGCGTAGCGGCCGAGCGCGGCGCGCACGGCGCGCTCCAGCGTGTCGGCGGCGGCGGAGTCGCGCGCGAACGCGAGCAGCTTGAGTGGCGGCTCCTGCACGGCGGCGCTGCCCCGGGCCGACCACGGCTGCGGCTCGAGCGGCAGGCGGTAGGAACGCGCGAAGTCCGCCTCGGTGGCGGTGCCGAGCACGCCCCACGTGTGCGTGCGCGACTGCACGAGCACGCCCGTGGCACCGCTCACGCCGCGGAACGCCTGCGACGCGCGCGCGACCGCGGCGGTCTTCATGGGCCACGAGGCGAGCAGCCGGCCGTCGGGAGTTTCCACCAGCGCGCCGTTGAACAGCACCACCGGCAGATCGGCGTGCAGCGCGGTGATCGCCGCGTCGGCCTGCGCGCGCACGCGCCCGGTGGCGACGCCCACGCGGCCGCCGCACGCCTGGAAGCGCTGCACCGCGGCCGTGGTCGCGGCAGGCACGGCGCCGGTGCTGTCGAGCGTGGTGCCGTCCAGGTCGAGCACGACGGCCTGCACGCGCAGTTGCAGGTCCGCGTGCGACGGCGTGGCGACGGTGACGGACAGGGGCACGAGCATCAGCAGGGCGGCGAGCACGCCGCGCCGTGCGGGCCCGGGCGAAGATCGAGTCGAATCGTGCACACGAGATCTCATGGCGACCCCTCCGCCCGCAGGGTGGACCGGCCGCGCGGATCGATCAACCGTGGGCGCCACTCGCAACCACAGTTGCGAGGCGTGGGGGCTCGCCCGCCCCGCCGGAATGGCAGGCCTCGCGTACGCGACGACGATCGGGACTCGCCCCGGAACGCATGCCGTCGCTCGAGGCGGTTTCTTCGTTGTCCCGCCGACACACCTCCACTAGGTTCCGATCACTCTCCTCCCTCTCCCTCGCCGGTCGTCGAGCGCCACCGTCCCCCTTCACCGCGAGGAATCCGATGACGCCGCACGCACGCGTACCTGCCGCGCTGCTCCTGCTGGCCGCGGCCACCGCCGCACACGCCGCGACGGTCACGGAGTTGCCGATGCTGCCCGCGCCCACCAGCCCGTACCCGCCGGCCTTCACGGCGGCGCCGAGGCCCGTGCACATCAACGCCGGCGGCGACGTGCTGGGCACCGTCACGTTCACGCGCAAGGCGTGCGGCAGCTGCACCGCGCAGACGATCCGGCGTTCGTTCCTCGTCTCGAACGGCGTCGCCACGCAGGTGGGCATCGACGAGTTCATCGCGTCCGACATGAACGACGCCGGCGAGATCGTGGGCAACTGGCGCGACACGTGGGGCACCGGCGCCACGTGGGCCTATCGCATCGACGCCGGGGCCATGGTGCCGCTCGACACGGTGCCCCACTCGGTGATCGACGTGAACAACCGGGGCGAGGTGTCGTTCGGACCGTACTTCAACGACCACGGCGTGCAGGCCGCGCTGATGAGCGACACCGAGCACGGCACGCACGTGTTCAAGTGGGCGGGCGAGTTCCCGGCCAACGACGTGAGCTGCTCCGTGCCCTCGCCGCTCTACGAGTGCGTCACCGGCATGACCACCGGCTTCGACGCCGTGCACGCGCTGAACGACGGCGCGACGCCCGCCGAGGCGATGGCCGTGGGCGAGGATCGCGACAACCCGTGGTCCTCGAGCTACGGCCGCCAGCACGCGTTCGTGGGCTGGCAGGGCGTCACGACCGATCTCTCCAGCGGCTTCACGGCGGCGGCACTGGCGGTGAACGACGCCGGACTGATCGTGGGCTACGACGACGGCCAGGCGGTGCTCTGGGCGCCGGATGCCGCGGGCGGCTGGTCGGAGCACACCGTCGCGTCGCTCGTGAACGACCCGAGCTGGACGTTCCGGCAGGCGACCACCGTCAACGACGCCGGCGTGGTGGCGGGCTGGGGCACGCACGACGGCGCGCCCGCGATGTTCCTGCTCACGAACGGGCTCGTGGCCGCCGAGCCGCCCGCCGCCGGCGCGGCGGCGGTGCGCTTCTCGGCCTACCCGAACCCGGCGCGCGGCGCGGTGCGCTTCCGCGGCACGTTGCCGGCCTCGGCGGCGATCGCGCGCATCACCGTGGTGGACGTCTCGGGCCGGCGCGTGGCGAGCGTGCGGGCGCCGCTCACGAACGGTGCGTTCGACGCGGGCTGGGACGGCCGCGCCGCGAACGGCGACGCGCTGCGGGCGGGCATGTACTTCGCGCGCATCGAGGCGGGCGGGCGAGTCGCCCGGACGGCCGTGATGATCGCGCGCTGACGGATCTTCCCCCCGTCGCCCTTCCCGGGGCGACGTGCTCGGGCGGGGCGGCCGTACGCCGCCCCGCTCAGATCCAGTCGAACCGCTTCACCTCGCGCGGGTCCGCCACGCCGCCGGTGTGCTGGATGCCCGAGGGCTCCACCAGCACGAAGCGGCACTCTTCCGTGGCGCGCGGCCGGTGCTCTACGCCCTTCGGCACCACGCACAGCTCGCCGGGACCGAGCACCACCTCGCCGTCGCGCAGCTCGATCGTCATCGTGCCCGCGATCACCAGGAACAGCTCGTCCTCGTGCTCGTGCGCGTGCCACACGAACTCGCCCTGCATGCGGCCCACCTTCACGTCGCAACCGGCCACCTGCGCGACGATGCGAGGGCTCCACAGCTCGGGCACCTTCGCCAGCTTCTCGGCCAGGTTCACCTTCGTCAGCATGCGTCCTCCCCGTGCGCGAAGTGCTCGAAACGGCACGGGCCGCCCGGAGGCGGCCCGTCGGTCGTCGTGATCCGGGCGAGCGCCCGGCGGAACTACATCTTGCGGCGGGCGCGGCGCCCGGTGCTGGGCTGCGGGCGACGGCCGTGCTGGATCGGGCCCGAACCGGGGCGCACCGACACCACCGAACCGGCGCTGTCGCCGCTCACCGGGCCGTGCTGGTCGCGGCGCCGCTCCACGCGCGGGTCGTGTCCGTCGCGGTCGCGGCCACGGCGGCCCCGCTCGCCGCGCTCGTCCGCGATGCCGCGCTTGAGCAGCTCGCCCGACAGGGTCTCCGCGCGCTTCTTGTAGTCGAAGTCGGGAAGCGTCACGCGCGGGATGCCGTTGCCGAGGAAGCGCTCGATGTCCTTCACGCCGCGCTCTTCCTCGCGGCTCATCAGCGTGAACGCGTCACCGGTGGCGTCCTGCCGGCCGGTGCGACCGATGCGGTGCACGTAGTCCTCGGGCGTGCCGGGAACGTCGAAGTTGATCACGTGCGTGATGTCGTCCACGTCGATGCCGCGCGAGGCGATGTCCGTGGCCACCAGGATCTGCACGCGACCGCGGCGCAGGTCGCGCAGCGCGCGTTCGCGCTGGCTCTGCGTGCGGTTGCCGTGCAGCGCCGCCACCGAGTGCCCGCGGCGCTCGAGCTGGCGCGCCAGGCGGTCGGCGCCGTGCTTGGTGCGCGTGAAGCAGATCACGCTGCCCATGGCGCCGCGCGCCACGAGCGCGTCGAGCAGCTCCACCTTCAGATGACGCGGCACGGGGTAGACGGCCTGCGTGATGCCCGCGGCGGGCTTCGACGGCGGCGCCAGGTCCACGCGCACCGGGTCGTGCATCGCCTCGTTCGCGACCTTGTTGAGGTCGGCCGGCATCGTGGCGGAGAACAGCATCGTCTGCCGGTTCTTCGGCAGCAGCCGCAGGATGCGCCGCAGGTCGGGCGCGAAGCCCATGTCCACCATGCGGTCGGCCTCGTCGAGCACCAGCATCTCGACGTCCTCGAACGTGACGCTGTCGCGGCCGTACAGGTCGAGCAGCCGCCCCGGCGTGGCCACGAGCACGTCCACGCCCTCGCCGCGCAGCATGCGCTCCTGCGGCCCGATGTTGACGCCGCCGTACGCCACGCCCACGCGCAGGCGCGTGTGGCGCGCGTAGTCGCGAGCGTTGGTCTCCACCTGCGCGGCCAGTTCGCGCGTGGGCACCAGCACGAGCGCGCGGAACGCGTGGGGTCCTTCCACGAGCTGCGACAGGATCGGCAGCACGAACGCGGCGGTCTTGCCGCTGCCCGTCTGCGCGGCGGCCACGATGTCGTGGCCCTCGAGAATGAGCGGGATCGCCTTGAGCTGGACGGGCGTGGGAGTGACGTAGCCGGCGGACCGCACGCCGCGAAGAATGGCGGGCGCGAGCCCCAGATCACTGAATGACACGAAGCCTCCGGAAACAGGGTTGAGGCCCGGAGAGTGCGGGATCGGCGCGGCCGTGTCGAATCGGCGGCGCGCCGCCGGCGTGCGGCCGGAACCGCCCGGCCGGGGGCCGCGAACCCCGCGCCGGGCCGGAGCGCGCTGCCGTCGTTCGACTTGGCTCCTGCCGCGGCGGCACCACGGCGAAGCGTGGCGGCCGCGCTCCGGCGCGCGCCGATGCCGGGATCGAGGCCCGCGTGGAGCCGGAACGGCGCGGGCGCCGCGACGCGGTGTTCCGCGCGGCGGCGCCCGCGACCCGCGTCGACGTCGCGCTACCGCAGGCGGCGACGCACCTCCGCCGCACGGCGCTCGCTGGCTTCCACGCGCGTGCCGTCCTTCAAGCGCAGCACCAGCACGCCGTCCTCGGCGCCGTAGCTCTCGATGGCGTTCACGTTCACGAGCGCGCCGCGGTGCACGCGCACGAACTGGCCCTCGGGCAGCCGGCCTTCCAGTTCCTGCAGCGTGTAGTCCACCAGGAACTCCTTGCCCTCGCTGCGCGCGAGCACCAGCCGGTCGCGACTGAACACCAGCGGCACGTCGGCCAGGTCGAGCAGCTTCACCTCGCGGCGGTGCCGCACCGGCAGCCGCAGCAGCGGCGGCGAGCTGTCGCGCACCGCTTCGTTCGACAGCGCCTCGCGCACGGCGGCGGCGTTGCCGCTGCGGCGCGCGCCCTGCTGCGCCTCGCGCGTCACGCGCTGCACGGTCTCGGCGAGCCGTTCGCGGCGGATCGGCTTGAGGACGTAGTCCAGCGCCGCCAGCTCGAACGCCTCGATCGCGTGCTGGTCGTACGCGGTCACGAACACGATCACGGGCGCGTCCTCGCCCTTCAGGTGGCGCGCCACCTCGAGCCCCGACAGGTCGGGCATGTGGATGTCGAGGAACGCGACGTCGGGACGCTGCTTGGCGATCAGCTGCAGCGCCTCGGCTCCGCCGCGCGCCACGCCCACCACCTCCACGTTCTCGTGCTCGCCCAGCAGCTTCTCCAGGAACTGCCGAGCGCGCGGCTCGTCGTCGGCGATCACCACACGCAGTCGCGTCACCGTGGTCACGAAATCCCTCCAGCGGGCACCAGCCACGAAAGCTGCACGACGAAGCCTCCACCCGCACGCGGGCCCGCCGTCACGCGTGCATCCGGGCCGGCGAAGCGCCGCACGCGCTGTTCCAGGTTCTCCAATCCCACACCCAGCCCGGGAGCGCCGCGGCCATTCAGCGTGCCGTCGTCGGCGAACTCCATCTCGAACCGGCCCTCCACCATCCGTGCTTCCAGCGTCATGTGCAGACTGTCGGCCCCGGGCGCGAGCCCGTGCTTGAGACTGTTCTCCACCAGCGGCTGCAGCACCAGCGGCGGCACGCTGGAGGACAGCAGATCGTCGCCGCCGCGGAACTCGAACACCAGCGGGTTCTCGTAGCGCTCGCGCGCCACGCCCAGGTAGTCCTCGACGAACGCGATCTCGTCCGACAGCAGCGCCGCGGGGCGCTGCCCGGCCTGCACCGCGTAGCGCAGCATGTCGGCGAGCCGTTCGGTGAAGCGCTGCGCGGCGGGGGGATCGGTCTCGATCAGGTACGCGAGCGCGTTCAGCGCGTTGAACAGGAAGTGCGGCTGCACCTGCGCCTGCAGCGCGCGCAACTCGGCGCGCGTCGCGGCCTCGCGCATCTCGACGGCCTGGCGCGCGGCGTTCGCGCGCTCGGCGGCGAGCGCCAGGTTCTCGAGCCGGATGCCCGCCTGCGCGAGCAACGTTTCGAGCGCGCCGCGCGCGTGCTCGGGCGCCTCCTCGGGATCGGCCAGCCGCGGCGCGGCATCCTCGGGCCACTCGATCGCGAGCGGCCGGCGCAGCCCGCGCGCGATGCCCTGCTCCACGGCGCGACGCACCTCGCCGCGGTCGAGCGCCGACAGCAGGTCGCGCCCGGCCTGGTCGAGCGCGGCGCGCAACGCCTCGGGGTCGCGGCCGTACACGCGGTTGATCGTGCGCTGCACGCGCTCGCGCAGCGGCGCGAACGCGAACGCCACCACGAGCGCCGCCACCACGTTGAATGCCAGCGCCTGTTCGCCGGTCAGCGACGCGAACACGCGCTGGCCGGCCAGCACGACGCCCAGGTAGATTGCGGCGAGCAGCCCCGACAGCAGCGCGTACGGCAGGCCGCCCACCACGAGCCGCCGCGGGTCGAACAGCGGGTCGTCGGCGATCAGGTAGGCGATCACCAGCGGTGTCGACAGCCACGCGATCAGGATGGCCGGGAACACCGCGCGCATGACCTCGTCGGGCACCAGGTCGAGCAGGCGCGGGTCCAGCACGAGCACGTTGAACGCCGCGCTCGCCAGCAGCACCGCGGCCACGAGCAGCGCGAGCAGGCGCTGCTGGTTCGTCGGACGCCAGTCGGGGCCCTCGCGGCTGTAGCGCTCCAGCAGCGAGCCGGTGCCCACCACCAGCGCCACCGCCTCGAAGGCGTCGGCCCACGCGGAGGGCGGGCTGTCCTGCAGCAGCGCGCGGCTCACGGCGTGCATCACGAACGGCGTCGCGTACGCGGCCACGGTCAGCCAGAACCACGGATTGCGCATGTGCTGGCCGAGCTTCCAGCGCGGCCGCGGGAACATGCACATGAAGTGCACGAAGCTGGCCGGGTAGAACCACGTCAGCCACTCGTATCCGCGCAGGTACAGCTCGAACGTCGGGGACAGGTCGCCCTGCGCGAAGTGGAATCGCCGGAAGATCACGCCCGCGCCCTGCACGGCGGCGAACCACAGGAACACCCACGCGGAGGTGAGGTCGGGCCGGCGCCACACCAGCAGGAACGCCACGAGCGGCGCCGCGATGACCGCGGCGATCGGGTACGTCCACAGGCGCAGGCGCTGCCACGGCGACATCCGCACCGGCGGCACCTGCAGCGTGAGGTTCTGCCCGTCGCGGCGCACGGTGAGTGCGAGCGTCTCGCGCGGCCAGCTCTTCGCGGGCATCCGGCTGCGCGCGGCCGAGTCGCCCAGCGCGACGCCGTTGATCGCCACCAGCGTGTCGCCCTTCTCGAGCAGTCCGCGCGCCGGCGGGCCGACCACGGCCTGCACGTCGCCCGAGCGCCCCACGTCGGCGCCGAGGCGCGGGTAGGGCGTGTGCGTGAGGAACCGCGGCAGCATGATCGCGGCGGCCAGCAGGACGGCGGCCAGCGCCAGGGCGCGGCGTGTGCGGATATCCGGCTTCACGCGTGGCACCTTCGCACGGGTGGGATTCGTCGGGTGGACATCGAGGTGGTTTCCTGTGGGCACGCAGCGTGCGGCCTCGCGCGGTCCCGCGGCCAGCGGCCCCTCACGAGCGCGGCGCGCGCCACGCCGAGCGAGTGTCCGGACCGCGCAAAGCCCCGTCCGGGCCCGACAATTGCGTGCACCTGCGGAAAGCCGCTGATAGACTGCGGCCCCGATTCCGGGCAGGAACAGCCGGTCCCGCTCGTGTGACCGGCGGATCGCCTTCGCTCGCCGATCCGTCCGGATCGCCCGCGCCCCGCGCGGGCTTCACCCGAGCCGCCGGCCGCTCCGGCCTCGACCCCCGCGCAGCCCACCGGCGAGGCGGGATTCCAGGAGGTTCACGTTGAAGTTCGGATCGCGCGCCGCACTGGCCGCCTTGCTGGTGCTCGCCCTCGCTTCTGTCTTCGCCGCCCACGCCGCCACGCCGTCGCGCGCCGCGCGCCCGACGACGCCGGCGACGCCCACGCCCACGCCGGCCGCCCCGGTCCGTCCGGCCGCGGGCACGCCGCCCGCCCCGGCCGCCGGCGAGGACGAGTCCGTGGACGCCGTGGCCGCCACGGTGAACGACGAAGTCGTGCTGATGAGCGACGTCGAGGAGCAGCTCTACCTGTTCCTGCAGCGCTCCAACGCGCGCCCGTCCGACGTGGAGCTGGACACGCTCCGCAAGGCCGTTCTGAACCAGCTCATCGACGAGCGCCTGATCCTGGCCGAGGCCAAGCGCCAGAACATCACCGTGCCCGACGCCGAGGTGGCGAAGCAGGTGGACGCCGCGATCGACGACGCGAAGCAGCGGCTGGGCAGCGAGGCCGCCTACCTGGAGCAGCTCAAGCGCGAGAACACCACCGAGGCCCGCCTGCGCGAGAAGTACCGCGGCGAGGTCACGCGCCAGATGCAGGAGCAGCGGCTCGTGCAGAAGATGTTCCCGAAGCGCGCGGTGCCGATGGCCGAGGCCGAGGCCTACTTCAAGGCGCACCCGGACCAGTTCCCGAAGGTGCCCGGGCAGCTGCGCCTGCAGGTGATCCAGATCCCGCCGACGCCGGATTCGATGGCGCTCGTGCGCGGCAAGCAGAAGATCGAGGGCATCCGCCGGCGCATCACCACCGGCGGCGAGAAGTTCGCGAAGGTGGCGCCCGAGGTGTCCGACGACCCGGGCTCGGCCCGTTCCGGCGGCGACCTGGGCTTCTTCACGCGCGGCCAGATGGACCCCACGGTCGAGAAGGCCGCGTTCGAGGGCAAGCTCAACACGGTGAGCGCGCCGGTGCTGTCGTCGTACGGCTGGCACCTCGTGGAGCCGCTCGAGCGCGACACGGTGAAGGCCATGTCGGGCCGCGACTCGCTCGACGCCGAGGGCAAGCCGCTGCTCGAGGTGCACGCGCGGCACATCCTGGTGCGCGTCACGCCCGAGGACGCGGACGTCGAGCGCGCCCGCGCGCTGGCGGATCGCGTGCGCGACGAGGCCGTGCGCGGCACCAACTTCGGCGTGCTGGCGCGCCGCTACAGCAAGTACAACGGCCCCGCCGACGAGCAGGGCGACGTGGGCTTCGTGTCGGTGGGCAACCTGCAGCCGCAGATCCGCGCCGGCCTCGACTCGCTCGAGGTGGGCCAGGTCAGCGAAGTGCTGGTGAACCAGTCGGGCTTCAACATCTTCAAGGTCGTGGACAAGAAGCCGGAACGCGAGTACTCGGTGGAGGAGATCCGCGAGGAGCTCCCCGATGCCGTGGCGCAGATCCAGTTCCGCGAGAAGTACGACGTGTGGGTCAAGACCCTGCGGGCCAAGGCGACGATCGACATCAAGAGCCTCTGACCCGCTGTCCGTGAATCTTGCGGCCGCCCAGGGAGGGGCGTGAACGCGATGATCACCTTCGAGCACGTGACGAAGCGCTACGGAGAGCGGCTGGCCCTGGACGACGTGAACTGGCGTCTGTCCGAGGGCGAGTGCGTCAGCGTGGTCGGCCACAGCGCCGCCGGCAAGACCACGCTCCTGCGCCTGATCACCCACGAGACGCTGCCCACTTCGGGCAGCGTCGCCGTGGGCACGTTCCGCAGCGGCAACCTGTCGCGGGCGCAGCGGGCTCTGCTGCGCCGCACGATCGGCGTGATCTACGAGGACTTCCGCCTGCTGCCCGACCGCAGCGCGTTCGAGAACGTGGCGCTGGCGGTGCGCATCGCCGGCCACTTCGCGGACGCCGAGGTGATCCCGCGCGTGATGTACGCGCTCGAGGAAGTCGGGCTCAAGGACAAGCAGACGGCGCTCCCCTCGGAGCTGTCGTTCGGCGAGAAGCAGCGGTGCGCCATCGCGCGCGCGATCGTCAACCGGCCCGCGCTGCTGCTGGCCGACGAGCCGACGGGCGCGCTGGAACCCAAGAGCGCCGGCGAAGTGCTGGCGCTGCTCAAGCGCATCCACGCCGACGGCGCCGCGCTGATCGTGGGCACGACGCGGCCCGAGGTGGCCGAGGCCGTGGGCGGCACGCGCTACACCCTTCTCGAGGGCCGGCTCACGCGCGAGGGGCAGGCGGCCGCGGCGTACGCGCCGCCGTCGTCGTCCGCGCCGCCCGCGCACCCGTTCGCTCCGCCGGGAGGGCCGCTCTGATGCACCTGTTCTTCTGGAAGGAAGCCTGGCGCTCGCTGAACGCGCACCGCGGCCTCGCGTGGACGGCGGTGTTCTCGCTGACGGCGGCGCTGACGCTGGTGGGCCTGCTGCTGACGCTGTCGTGGAACGCCCGCCAGGCGCTGCACGCGATCGGCGACCGGCGCGAGATGATCGTGTACCTGCGCGACGACGTGAGCGAGGCGCAGATGCAGCCGCTCGTGGAGCGCGTGCGCCAGTACTACGGCGCGCCCACGTACGTGAGCCGCGCACAGGCGTGGGAGGAGTTCTCGCAGCAGGTGGGCGACCCCGAGCTGCTGAAGGCCGTCGACCAGAACCCGCTGCCCGCGTCGCTGCGCATCAAGCTCAAGCCGGAGCTGCTCAGCTACCCCGCGATGGAGCAGGCCGCGCAGCAGCTGTCGCAGCTGCCGGAGGTCGAAGACGTGCGCTACGGCGCGGAGTGGGTGCGCCGGCTCGACGACGTGAGCGGCGCGCTGCACCGCAGCACGGTGGCCGTGGGGCTGGTGGTGGCGCTCGCGATCGTGTTCATCCTCACGAACACGCTGCGACTGACCGTGCTCGCTCGGCGCCAGCAGGTGGAGATCATGACCAAGCTGGGCGCCACGGACCGCTTCGTGGCGATCCCGTTCGTGATCGAGGCCGTGCTCCAGGTGCTCGTGGCCGCCATGTTCGCGCTGCTGATCACGTTCGCGCTGCAGCAGGCCGTGGCCACGCGCGTGACGGGGATCGAGTTCCTGCCGCCGCTGTGGATGGCCGCGTTCGTGGGAGGCGCCGTCGTGCTGGGCTGGGCGGCCGGCAGCTGGGTGCTCATGCGCGCGCTGCGGCACACCGGCGCATGATGCGGCGCCTCGGGCTCGTGCTGTTCGCCGCGCTGCTGATGGCGGCGCCGGTGCTCGCGCAGCAGGACAGCGTGGAGCAGGCCGAGCGCCGCCGCCTGGAGCAGCTCACGCGGCAGGCGCGCGAGAAGCGCGAGGCCGCCACGCGGCTGCGCGGGCAGGAGAACCGCGCGCTCGGCGAGCTCAAGCGCACCGAGCGCGAACTGGGCCTGACGCGCCGCCGCCTGCAGCAGCTCACGAGCAAGCAGCGCACGCTCGACACGCAGCTCGACGTGACGCGCGCGAACCTGGAACGCAGCATCGTGTCGCTGAACGCGCAGCGCGACCGCCTGCGCAAGCGGCTGCGCAACCTCTACAAGTACGGCCCGGCGCGCGAGCTGGAGTACCTGCTGTCCACGCGCTCGTTCGGACAGCTCATGGCGCGCTGGGACTTCCTCACCATGGTGGCGCAGCAGGACCGCTACCTGCTCGAGGGGGTGCGCGCCGAGAAGGAGCAGGTCGAGGCCGACAAGCACCGGCTCGAGTCGAACCTCACGCAGGTGCAGCAGAACGCCAAGGAGACGTCGAAGACGTCCGCGAAGTTGGCCGACCTGCGCTCGCAGCGCGCGCGCAACGTGAAGGCGATCCAGACGCAGCGCGAGGCGTACGAGGCGGCCGCGGCCGACCTCGAGCGCGCCGCCCGCCGCACGCAGGCGCTGCTCGCGCGGCTCGAGCGCCAGCGCCGCGAGGAGGCCGATCGCGCGCGTGCGCAGGGCCGCAATCCGCAGCCCTACTCGGGCGACTTCGCGAAGGGGCAGGGCCAGCTCGACTGGCCGGTGCGCGGCCCGGTGGTGGGCCGCTTCGGTCTCGAGACGCATCCGCGCTTCGGCACGAAGGTCAACAACGACGGCATCGACATCCAGGTGGCGGTGGGCACCGCGGTGCGCGCGGTGGCGAAAGGCCGCGTGGACTTCGCGAGCGACGACTACGAGGGCATGGGCGGCCTGGTGGTGCTGAACCACGGCGACGGCTACTTCACGGTGTACGGCCACCTGTCGGGCGTGTCGGTGAAGAACGCGCAGGAGGTGCTGCCGGGCGCGGTGATCGGCCGCTCCGGCGAGGTCGGCTCGCTGAAGGGCCCGGTGCTGCACTTCGAAGTGCGCAAGGGCTCCGCCGCGATGAACCCGGAGAGCTGGCTGCAGTAGCACGCCGGCGGATCGCCTCGAGCATGGGGCGCCGACGGGGAGTGCTCCGGCAGGGGCCGCTCCGTCGCGCGGCAGCCGCTACGCGCCGAAGATCTCGTCGAGCGTCTTCGTGAGTTCCGCGCGCGTGTGCGGCTTGCGCAGCGTCCGCGTCACGCCGTGCGCGCGCAGCATCTCCGGGTCCGCCGTCTGCGCCAGCCCCGAGATCAGCAGCACCGGCACGTCCGCGCGCGTCGCACGCACGCGCATGGACAGCTCCAGCCCCGTCAGCAGTGGCATCGTGTTGTCGGTGATCACCAGGTCGTACGACTCCGGGCTCGCCTGGAAGTCCTCCCACGCCTCCACCGCCGACGCCCGCGCCGTCACGCGCAGCCCCAGCGACTCCAGCTGGCGTCGCAGCATCGACAGCAGCTCGGCCTCGTCGTCCACCAGCAGCACGTGGTGCGCGGACGCCGGCAACGCCTCCGCCGGGAGCGGCGCCGGCTCGGCCGGGCTCTCCGCGTGCGCCGGAAGGTAGACGTCCATGCGCGTGCCGCGCCCCACTTCGCTCTGCACGTCCACGAACCCTCCGTGCGCGTGCACGATGCCGTGGATCACCGACAGCCCCAGCCCCGTGCCGAGCCCCACCGGCTTCGTGGTGAAGAACGGTTCGAACGCCCGCCGCAGCACCTCCGGTGGCATGCCCTGGCCGGTGTCCTTCACCGTGAGTCGCGCATAGCGCCCCGGGCGCAGCGCCGGTCGCGAAGCCGCGAGCGCTTCGTCCACCACCGCCAGCGACAGCCGCACCTCCAGCGTGCCGCCCTCCGGCATCGCGTGCGCGGCGTTCGTCGCCAGGTTCATCAGCACCTGATGGATCGACGTCTCGTCCGACAGCACTTCGGGCGTGGCCGGGTCCAGCGCATCGAGCATCCGGATCGTCGTCGGCAGCGTCGCGCGCAGCAGGTGCAGCACCTCGCGCACGGAGCGGTCCAGCCGCACGGGCACGCGCGGCGCCTCGTTCGGGCGGCTGAACGACAGGATGCGCTGCACCAGCAGCCGTCCTCGGTCGGCCGCCTTCAGCACCTGTGCGAGGTCCTCGTGCAGCGAGTCGGGCAGGTTCGGCGAGTCCGCGATGAGTTCGGTGTAGCCGATGATGCCCAGCAGCACGTTGTTGAAGTCGTGCGCGATGCCGCCCGCGAGCGTACCGATGGCCTCCATCTTCTGCGAGTGCCGCACGCGTTCCTCGATGCGCCGGCGGCCGCTGATGTCCACCACCGAAGCGAGCACGATCAGGCCGTCGGGCCGGTTCACGGGGTTCAGCCCGATCTCCACCGGGAACTCGGTGCCGTCGCGGTGCAGGCCGTACAGGTCGCGTCCCTCGCCCATGGGGCGCGTCTGCGCGTGCGAGGCATAGCCCGCGCGATGACCCGGATGATGTGTCCGGAAGCGACCGGGCACGAGCTTCTCGATCGGCTCGCCGATCAGCTCGTCGAGCGTGTAGCCGAACAGGCGCTGCACTTCGGCGTTCGCGAGCCGGATGCGACCCTCGCCGTCCACGGCGAGCATGCCGGACGGCGACAGATCGAAGGCGAGCCGGAACAGGTCGGCGTGGGGTTGCTGCGGAACCATGTGCGGACGCTCCTCACGGGGGGAGACCAGCTCGAAGGGGCCGGCGCGCGCACTATGCCCCAACCGGAGAACGACTCCAACGGATTACTCACTCCCCTGTGCGACATGAGGTTGACGACTTCCTACCATGTCGGCCGAGGAGCACGTGCTAGGCTCCGCGCCGTTCTCCAGTCGACCCCGCCAGCCGCCGATACCGCGGGCGTCCCGCTGCACCCGGAGGTTCCGTGATCCGTCGCTCGCGCTGGTACCCCGTCGTCGCGCTGGTCAGCACGCTCGTGCTGCTGGTGGCGGCCGACGTGTGCCTGCTCGTGACGTGCGCACCCCGGGCGCGCGACGCGGCGCGTTGCGCGCACTGCGCGATGCCGGCGCCCTCCACGAAGGCGCCGCTCGCCGGCCACGGCGCCGACACGAACGCGCCGTGCTGCGTGCAGCTGACGCTGGCCAGCGCACCCACCGTGACCGCTCCCGCCGCGGCGCCCGCGCACTTCGCCCCGGCGCTGCTGGCGTTCGCCGTGTCCGCACCCGCCCCCGTGATGGCGCGCTTCGAGCCGCCGCGCGACGAAGCACCCCCGCCCACACGCGAAGCACTCGATCCGCGCGCCGAGCGCGGACCTCCCTCCTGCTGAACTCCGCCGGGCACTGACCCGGCCCGCGCCGCACGTGCGTCCGCACGCGCGGCAGTCGTCGCTTTCGCCCTTCCGCCGCGCGGAAGGCACGACGCCCGGAGGCAGCACGATGTCCGTTCGCCCGTTCGCGTGCGCGACCCTGATCGCGCTCGCGTCGCTCGCTCCACCCGCCCGTGCGCTGGACCTGCCCGGCGCGCTCGCGCAGGTGGCGGCCGCCAACCCCTCGCTCGCCGCGCGGCGCCAGATGGCCGACGCCGCGCACGCGCGCATCGCGCCCGCCGGCGCATGGAGCCCGCCGATGCTCGAAGGCGGGCTCGTGAACGCCCCGGTGGGCGGCGCGCTCGACATGGACGACATGACCATGCGCATGGTGGGCGTGGCGCAGAAGCTGCCGCTGTCGGGCGCGAACGGGCTCGCCCGGCGCGCCGCGCGGCAGGCCTGGGTGGCCGAGAGCGCCGGCGCCGAGGATGCGCACTGGGCGATGCTCGGCGAGGCGTGGCAGGCGTACGCCGACGCGTGGTGGGCGGAGGAACTCGCGCGCTGCGCCGCCGGGCACGGCGGCACGATGGACGCGCTCGTGGGCACGGCGCGCGCGCGCGTCGCCTCGGGTCGCGCGCGTTGGGACGAGATCCCGGCGGCGGAGGCCGAGCGCGCCCGCACGCGCGCCGACCTCGCGGACTGGCGCGCCGAGGCGAGGGCCGCCCGCGCGCGGCTCGACGCGATGCGCGGCGTGGACCCCGGCGCCGACGCCGGCGACACGCTGGCGCCGATGCCCGAGCCCGACGCGCCCGACTCCGCGTGGCTCGCGGGCGCGAACGCCGCCCACCCGCGGCTGCGCGCGGCCGACGCGCAGGTGCAGCGCTGGTCACTCGGCGCGCGGGCCGCCCGGCGCATGGCGTGGCCCGACCTCGAGGTGCGCGCGTCGTACGGATGGCGCGCACCGATGCCCGACGGCATGACGCGCGACGCCATGTACAGCGTGACCGGTGCGATCATGCTGCCGCTGTTCGCGCGCTCGCGCGAAGGCGCCGAGGGCGCCGAGATGGACGCCATGGCGCGCGCGGCCGGCGACGAACGCCGCGCCGACGAACTCGCGCTGCGTTCCGGCATCGCGGAACTGCTCGCGCAGCGCGCCGCCGCCCGCGAACGCGTGGCGCTGCTCGCCGACACGGTGGTGGTGGCGCGGCGCGCGGCCTACGACGCGGTGCAGCACGCGTGGAGCGCCGGCCTCGCCGACTTCTCGCGCGTGCTCGACGCCGAACACGCGCTGTACGCCGAGGAGACGTCGCTGATCCGCGCCCGCCAACAGCTCTCGCGCCTGACCGGCGCGCTCGTTTCCCTTGCCGCGCGCGGCGACCTCGCGGGCTTCCCGCTGCCCGCCGCGCCCCGGAGCCAGCCATGACCACGACTCCCCTGAACACCGGATCCACGCTGCACCAGCCCCCGCCGGGCGCCGGCTTCATGAACGCGCTGCGCTGGGCGCTGTTCGTGGTGCTGCTGCTGCTGGCCGTCGTCTCGATCGCCAGCTACGTCGCGTGGCGGCGCGACGAGGGCCGCACGGCCCGCGTGGGCGTCGGCCAGCGCTGGCACTGCCCGATGCATCCCGCCTACACGTCGGATCGCGCCGGCGACTGCCCCATCTGCGGCATGGCGCTGGTGCCGATCCCGGCGAACGCGGCCGGCGGACATCCCGGCGACGTGAGCGGACTCACGACGGTGGAGCTGGACCAGGGCCGCGTGCAGGCGATCGGCGTGCGCCTGGCGGTGGCGACGCGCGCGTCGATGTCCGACGACCTCGAACTGGCCGCGTTCCTGTCGCCCGACGAGTCGCGCGTGCACACCGTGCAGCTGCGCGTGGCCGGCTGGATCCAGGCGTTGCACGTGGACGTGACCGGTCAGCACGTGTCGGCCGGGCAGCCGCTGGTGACGCTGTACAGCCCCGAACTGTTCCAGAGCGAGAGCGAGTTCGTGCTGGCGCTGCAGTCCGGCATGGGCGCCGACGCGGTGCGCGAACGCCTGCGCCTGCTCGGCGTGCCCGACGCCGAGGTCGCGCGCCTGGAGCGGGACCGCACGCCGAGCACGCGGCTCACGATGCGCGCGCCCGTGAGCGGCACCGTGCTCGAGCGGCTCGTCACCGCCGGGCAGTCGGTGGGCCCCGACACGCCGCTGATGGTGCTCGGCGACCTCACGCGCCCGTGGGTGCTCGCCGACGTGTACGAGCTGGACCTGGCGCGCGTGACCACCGGGGCGCCGGTCACGTTCACGAGCCAGTCGCTGCCCGGCCGCTCGTGGCGCGGCCGCGTGGAGTTCCTGTACCCCACGGTCTCGGGCGACACGCGCACGATGCGCGCGCGCATCGCGCTCGACGGCGACACGCGCGACCTGCGGCCGGGCCTGTTCGGCTCGGTGCGCGTGGCCGGCCGCGGCGCGAGCGCGCTGCAGGTGCCGACCGAAGCCGTGGTGCACACGGGCGAGCAGGATTACGTGTTCCTGGCGCGCGCGGGCGGCCGCTTCGAGCCGCGGCTCGTGCGCACGGGGCGCGAGGCCGGCGAACGCGTGGAGGTGCTGCAGGGCCTCGCCGCCGGCGACACCGTGGTGGCGAGCGCGTCGTTCCTGATCGACTCCGAGAGCCGCATGCAGGCGGCGATCGCGGGACTGGGCGCACACCGCGCCGACACCACGACCGGCGCCGCCGGTCACGGACACTGAGGCCGCCATGGTCGCCCGCATCATCGAATGGTGTGCGACGCACCGCGCGGCGGTGTTCCTGGCCACGGCGTTCGCGTTGTTCGGCGCGGTGCTCGCGATCCGGCGCGTGCCGCTGGACGCGATCCCGGATCTCGGCGATCCGCAGGTGATCGTGTTCACCGACTGGATGGGCCGCAGCCCCGACCTGGTCGAGGACCAGGTGACGTATCCCATCGTGTCGTCGCTGCTCGGCGCGCCCAAGGTGGTGGCGGTGCGCGGCCAGAGCATGTTCGGCATGAGCTTCGTGTACGTGATCTTCGAGGAGGGCACCGACCTCTACTGGGCGCGCAGCCGCGTGGTCGAGACCATGGGCACGATGCGCTCGCGACTCCCGGAGGGCGTCACGCCCACGCTCGGCCCCGACGCGACCAGCGTGGGCTGGGTGTTCCAGTACGCGCTCGAGGACCGCACCGGCAAGCACGACCTCGCCGAGCTGCGCGCGTTCCAGGACTTCCAGCTCCGCTACGCGCTCGCCAGCGTGCCGGGCGTGGCCGAGGTGGCCACGGTCGGCGGGTACGAGCGGCAGTACCAGGTGGAGGTGGACCCGATCCGCCTGCACGCGTACGACCTGTCGGTGGGCGACGTGGTGAGCGCGATCCGGCGCAGCAACCGCGACGTGGGCGGGCGCGTGCTGGAGATGTCGGGCCGCGAGTACTACGTGCGCGGCCGCGGCTACGTGAAGAGCCTGGACGACCTGAGCCGCGTGGCGCTGGGCGTGGACGCGCGCACGGGCACCCCGGTGCGGGTGGCGGACGTGGGCCGCGTGTCGTTCGGCCCCGACATCCGCCGCGGCGTGTCCGAGCTGGACGGCGAAGGCGAGGCCGTGGGCGGCGTGGTGGTGATGCGCACCGGCGAGAACGCGCTGCACGTGATCGAGCGCGTGAAGCAGCGCCTGCGCGAGCTGCAGTCCACGCTGCCGCAGGGCGTGCACGTGAAGGTGGTGTACGACCGCTCGTCGCTCATCCAGCACGCGATCGGCACGCTGCGACACACGCTGATCGAGGAGATGATCGTGGTGAGCCTGATCATCTTCCTGTTCCTGCTGCACCTGCGCAGCACGCTCGTGCCGGTGCTCGCGCTGCCGGTGGCCGTGGCGCTCGCGTTCGTGCCGATGGCGTTCCTGGGCATCAACGCCGACATCATGAGCCTCGGCGGCATCGCCATCGCGATCGGCGCCATGGTGGACGCCTCGATCGTGCTGGTGGAGAACGCGCACAAGCACCTGGAGATCGCTCCACCCGACGCCGACCGCAACCGCGTGCTGATCGACGCGGCGAAGGAAGTGGGCCCGCCCATCTTCTTCGCGCTGCTCGTGATCACGGTGGCGTTCGTGCCGATCTTCGCGCTGGACGGGCAGGCCGGCCGCCTGTTCAAGCCGCTCGCGTGGACGAAGACGTTCGCGATGGCGTTCGCCGCGCTCACGTCGATCACGCTGGCGCCCGCGCTGATGACGGTGTTCGTGCGCGGCCGCGTGCGCCCCGAGCACGAGCATCCCGTGTCGCGTGCGCTGATCGCGGCGTACCGGCCGTTCGCGTGGGTGGCGCTGAAGAACCCGCGCACCACGATCGCGATCGGGCTCGCGGCGCTGCTGTCGGCCGCGCCGCTGGCGATGCGGCTCGGCCACGAGTTCATGCCGCCGCTGAACGAGGGCGACCTGCTGTACATGCCCACCACGTTCCCGAACATCTCGATCGAGGAGGCGAAGCGGCATCTGCAGCTGCAGGACCGCCTGATCCGCGAGGTGCCCGAGGTGGAGCGTGTGTTCGGCAAGGCCGGGCGCGCGAACACGCCCACGGACCCCGCTCCGCTGTCGATGGTGGAGACGGTGGTCAAGCTGCGGCCGCGCGCGCAGTGGCGCGAGCACTCGGTGACGCGGTGGTGGTCGCACGGCGCGCCCGGCTGGACGCGGCCCGCGCTGCGCGTGCTGTGGCCCGACCGCCGGCGGATCACGTGGGACGAGCTGGTGGCCGAGCTCGACGCGCGCGTGCGGCTGCCGGGCTGGACGAACGCGTGGACGATGCCCATCAAGACGCGCGTGGACATGCTGAGCACCGGCATCCGCACGCCGATCGGCGTGAAGGTGTTCGGCGCCGACCTCGACACGATCGAGCGCATCGGCGTCGACCTGGAGCGCGTGCTCGCGCGCGTGCCCGACACGCGCAGCGTGTACTCGGACCGCAACACGGGCGGCCTGTACCTGGACATCGTGCCCGACCGCGCGGCGCTCGCGCGCTACGGGCTCACGGTGGGCGAGGTGCAGGACGTGATCGAGGCCGCGGTGGGCGGCGAGCCCATCGAGGTCACGGTGGAGGGCCGGCAGCGTTTCACGATCAACGTGCGCTACCCGAGCGACCACCGCGAGAACATCGACCGTCTGCGCCACGTGCTGATCCCGCTGCCCGCGGGCCGCGGCGCGGCACCGGCCGGCGGTGGCGCGGGCATGGGCGGCGGGATGGGACCGAGCAGCACCGCGGTCCCCGCGCGCGCCGAGGCCGCGGACGCGGGCGTGCTGCTCGCGAGCGCCGGCATGTCCGACGGCGGCGACCCTGGCATGGGCGGGGGCGCGACCGGCTCGTCCGGCGGAGGCATGGGCGGCGCCGCGGGCGGCGGCATGGGCGGCGCGGCGAGCGGTGGCGGCATGCGCGCGGGCGAGGGCTCGGCCGGCCCGCAGGGCGCCGCGTCGGCGTTCGACTTCGAGAAGTGGGCCGGCCACGGCGGGCGGCACGTGCCGCTGGGGCTGGTGGCGGACATCCGCGTGAGCACCGGCCCGCCGATGATCCGCGACGAGTCCGGCATGCTCGCGGGCTACGTGTACGTGGACATGGACGCGAGCCGGCGCGACATCGGCAGCTGGGTCGCCGAGGCCAAGCGGGACGTCGCGAAGCAGGTGCGCCTGCCCGCGGGCTACGAACTGCGCTGGACCGGGCAGTACGAGCTGCTCGAGGCGATGCAGAAACGCATGAAGGTGCTGGTGCCGGTGACACTGCTGATCGTGGTGCTGCTGCTGTACCTGAACTTCGGCAGCCTGGCGCAGACGTTCCTGGTGCTGGCGTCGGTGCCGTTCGCACTGGTGGGCAGCGTGTGGCTGATGGCGCTGCTGCACTACAACCTCTCCACGGCGACGTGGGTGGGCCTGATCGCGCTGGTGGGGCTGGCCACGCAGACGGGCGTGGTGATGGTGGTGTACTGCGACGGGGCCTACCTGCGCTGGAAGCGCGAGGGGCGCATCCGCACGTTCGACGACGTGGTGGAGGCGACGCTCGAGGGCTCGGTGCAGCGCGTGCGCCCGAAGCTGATGACGGTGGCGACCACGATGATCGGCCTGGTGCCGCTGCTGTGGTCGCAGGGGGCGGGTGCGGACGTGATGAAGCGCCTGGCGGCGCCGATGGTGGGCGGACTGTTCACGTCGGTGTTCCTGACCCTGGAGATCATCCCCGTGCTGTACGCCCACTGGCGGTGGTGGCAGGTGAAGCGCGGCAAGTGAGCGTTGTGCGCGGAAGATTGCAGTTGCCGGGGCCTCGTCCTTTGCGGACGGGGCCCCGGAGCTTTCAGAACGCGTAGCGGCGGCGGTGCTGGCGGCAGTGCTCGATCCGCCGTGTCGGCACCTGCCGCCAGTAGTAGCGCGCCCACCGTGCCGGCAGGGCCACGCGCGTCACGAACAACCGCCGCGCGAGGATGTCCCGCAGCCGCAGGCGGCGCGAAGCCACGCCCGCGCGCATCGCCGGCGTGCCGTCGTGCCGGCGCTCCGAGAACCACTTCACGAAGTTCCGCCACACGATCAGCAGCCACAGCCGCTCGGCCGCACTCTGCCGGCGCTTGCTGAACGCGATCGTCTC
>JBGAMH010000180.1:0-10098 GCA_044223135.1 Candidatus Eiseniibacteriota bacterium
CGCACCCGGCTGCACTGGAAGCTGTTCGTGGCGCCGGTGCTGTTCACGATCCTCGTGATGGGCCCGATCGCCGTGCTGCTGGCGGTCCGCGGTGCGCCGCTGTGGTCGCCGCTGCCGGTGGCGCTGGGGGTCGTGTGGCTGCTGGCGGCGTACATCCGCCGCCAGAGCTCCGAGTTCGCGGTCACCAACAAGCGGGTCGTCATCAAGATCGGCGTGTTCACCACGCGCTCGCTCGAGCTGCTGCCCTCCAAGGTCGAGGGCGTCACCGTCGAGCAGAACCTGTGGGGCAAGCTGTTCGGCTTCGGCGACATCGTCGTGACCGGCAGCGGCGGCACCAAGGAACCGTTCGCCGGCATCCAGTCCCCGTTCGAGTTCCGCCGCGCGATCCAGCAGGCGACCGAACCGGGAGCCGTGCCCGCGAAGGAGTGAGCGAGCCGTGACCGGCGACCTGAGCCTGTCGTACCGCCGCATCTACGCCGTCGTGCGCCGCATCCCGCGCGGCAAGGTGGCGACGTACGGGCAGGTGGCCGAGGTCGCGGGACTACCGGGTCACGCGCGCCAGGTGGGTTACGCGCTGCACGCGCTGCCCGACGGCTCGCCCGTGCCCTGGCACCGCGTGCTCGGCGCGGGCGGGCGCATCAGCCTGCCGCCCGGCAGCGACTCGGCGATCACGCAGCGGTTGCGGCTCGAAACGGAGGGCGTGCGGTTCGACGCGCGCGGTCGCGCCGACCTCACGCGCCATCGCTGGGCGCCGAAAGCACCACCGTCGCGATCCCGGCCAGGATGATCGCGCCGCCCGCGAGCGCGAGTGCCGCGGGCCGCTCGTGCAGGAACGCGAACGCGAGCAGCGCCGAGCCCACGGGCTCGCCGAGCAGCACCACCGACACCACCGCGGCGCGCGCGTGGCGCAGCGCCCAGTTGAACGTGCTGTGGCCGACGAGCTGGGGCACGAGCGCGAGCAGCACCACCCATGGCCACGCACGCGCCTCGATGCGTGCGGGCCCGGCGCCGGCGGCCACCGACACGGCCAGCAGCAGCAGCGCGGCCGTGCCGTAGACGAGCGCGGTGTACGGCAGCAGCGGCAGCTTCGCGCGCAGACGCCGGCCCGCCAGCAGGTACAGCGCCATCGCCCACGCGCCGGCCAGCGCCAGCAGGTCGCCGCCCAGCGCGTGCGGCCGTCCCGCGCCGCCCGTGTCGGCGAGCCCCACCACGACGGCGCCCGCCGTGGCGATCGCGACGCCCGCCCACGTGCCGCGCGCGATCGACTCGCGCAGCAGCAGCGGCGAGAGCAGCGCCACCCACAGCGGGCTCGTGGTGACCAGCACCACCGACGACACCACGCTCGTGTGCTCGAGCGACGCGATCCACGTGCCGAAGTGCGCCGCCAGGCACGCGCCCGCGGCCAGCGCCAGCGCCCAGTCGCGGCCGGCGAGCGCGCGGTAGTCGGCGCGATGCAGCGCCCAGGCGAGCGGCGCCAGCACCGCGCTCGCCAGCAGCAGCCGGCCGGCGGCGATCGCGAGCGACGGCGCGTGCGGCTGGGCGAAGCGCACGAACAGGCTCGCGGTGGACGCGGCGAGCACGGCCACCACCAGCGCGGACACCGTGAGCGCGCGCGGAGGCGCGGTCGGGGCGGACATGGCGCGCACGGTAGCAGACGGCCCGCGCCGGCTTGCCGCGGCGCCACGTGTGAGCCATCGTTCCGCGTCATGCTCCCCACCCTCGGATCCCTGCGCGGCGGCGCGTGTGCGCTGCTGGTGGCGCTGCTCGTGACCGGCTGCGGCAGGTCCACGCGCGAGCCGTCGCGCGAAACGCCGCCCGCCACGGACACGCCCGCGTCCGACTCGCTCGCACCACCCGCCGACAGCGCCGCCGCGCCCGCCGCCGCGACGGCGGCGCACTTCGCGCGCTGGCCCGTGCGGAACCCGAAGCACCTGGCCGCGCTCGTGGACTCGCTGGGGCCCGAGCGCTGGCTGCAGGCGTTGAAGCTCAACCGTGTCGACGCGAAGCACGTGCACGATCGCGACACGCTCGTGCTGCCCGACGCGTTCGGCGACTCGCTCGCGCTGTCGCCGTTCCCGGCCGAGCTGGCCGCGGTGCGCGACAGCGGCAAGGTGGTGCTCGTCTCGCGTCGCGTGCAGGCGTTCGCGGCCTACGAGCACGGCCGGCTGATGCAGTGGGGCCCGGTCAGCACGGGCCGGCGCGCCAAGCCCACGCCGGCGGGGCTGTATCACGCCACGTGGAAGGCGAAGTCGCGCATCAGCACGGTGGACGACGAGTGGCTGCTCAAGTGGTGCGTCAACATCCACAACCGCGAGGGCGTGTCGCTGCACGAGTACGAGCTGCCCGGCCGGCCGGCGAGCCATTCGTGCGTGCGCATGCTCGAGACCGACGCGCGCTGGGTGTACGCGTGGACCGACCAGTGGAAGCTGTCGGCCGACGGCAAGTCCCTGGAGCGCCCGGGCACGCCGGTGGTGGTGTTCGGCGAGTGGGCGTGGGGCGCGCGCGCGCCGTGGAAGCAGTTGCCGGACGATCCGTCGCTCGCCGCGCTCGGCAGCGCCGACCTCGACGAAGCGTTGCGCACGTGGAGCGAAGCGGTGAAGCCCGACTTCACGGTGCCGCCGGGAACGCCCGCCGACGTCGCGAAGCCGTCGACGCCCGCAGGTGCGCGGGCCGACAGCACGCGCGTGCGGAGCGCATCGAGCGTGCGCGACAGCGCTTCGCGCCGCGGCACGCCCGCGCCGCCCGAAGCGGCGGACAGCCTGAGGGCGCCGGACGGAGCCCGGCGCCCTCGCTGAATCCCCGCGTTCGCGCGGCTACTTCGCGGCGAACAGCTGCACGCCCTTGGTGGCGACCACGAACTCCGGCTTCGGGCACGCGTGGCCTTCCTCGGGCTTCTCGTCCTTCACCTTCTGCGGCAGCGCCGTGACGACGCCTTCCACGCGGATGCGCTGGCCCTTGCAGTCCTTGGGCAGCAGCACGCTCTCGTCCAGGCTGCGCGCGATGAAGCTGACGCCCTTCGCGTCCACGACTTCCACCCAGCAGCCGGCGCCCTGGCAGACGTCCTTCACCACGCCGTCCAGCACCACCGTCTTGCCCTTGAGCTTCTCGGGCGTGGTCACGAGCAGGTTGATGTCCACCGGCGTGCGCGCGTGCACGGCCGCGCCGTAGGTGGAAGCCGAACCGAGCGACGCGCTCGGAGCCGGAGCGGGAGCGTGCGCGCACGAGGCGGCGGTGAGAGCGAGCGCGAACACACAGAGAGCCAGGCGCATGACGAACCTCGAGTGAAGGCGGCGCGGCGCGCCGTCCGGAGTGGATCCTTCCCGCCACGGAACGCGGCCGTGCGGGGCGATAGCGGCCGGGAGCATAAAGCACGGGCGGCCTTGTTCGCGCGGGCGATGTCGATCTCATTCGCGCGGCGGGGCGGGGCTCGGTAGATTGCCCCGCCGGGAAAGGACCCCATCCGATGAACGCACTTCGACTCGCCCCGGCCGGCCTCGCCACGCTCGTGCTGGGTGCGCACTTCCTGCGGCAGGGCAACCTGCTGGTCGTGGCCGTGTGCCTGGCCGTGTTCGCGTTGCTGTTCGTGCGCCGGCCCTGGGTGCCGGCGGTGGTCGCGGGCTTCCTCGCGCTGGCCGCGCTCGAGTGGGTGCGGACGCTGGTGACGCTGGTCGCCGAGCGCGAGGCGCGGGGCGAGCCCACCGGCCGCATGGTGGCGATTCTCGGCAGCGTCGCCGGCATCACCGCCGCGTCGATGCTCGCGTTCCTGTCGCGCCCCGTGCGCGAGCGCTATGCACCGCGCGCCGCCGCCGCTGCGCCCGCGCCGCCCGCCGCCGATGGAGGCGGCACGCCGAGCTGAGCGCCCGCAGAACCCGGCGCCCGCGCGCGGTGCGTGCTCCCACCGGCGATCACCCGGGGTCGCGAGCCCGCCGCCGAACACGCCGCCGACTTGAGACACGGCCCGTTGCAGCCGAAACTGCCGGGGAAGACGACTGGCCGCCATCCCGAACCACCGGAAGGATAGAGATGCCCATCCAGCCCATTCGCCGCATCGCACTCAGCACCGGAGGGGGCGACGCTCCCGGACTCAACGCCGTCATTCGCGCCGTCGTACTGGCCGCGATGCGTCGTGGCTGGGACTGCGTCGGCATTCGTGACGGCTACAACGGCCTGCTGATGCCCGAGGAATACCCGCAGGGCGGGCTCATTCCCCTGACGCGCGAATCCGTGGCCGGCATCACGCACCTGGGCGGCACCATCCTGGGCACCACGAACCGCGGCAACCCCACGTGCTTCCCCGTCCCGCAGCCCGACGGCAGCATCGTCGAAGTGGATCGCACCGACGAGCTGGTGCAGAAGTTCGTGGACGCCGGGCTCGACGCGCTGATCACGGTGGGCGGCGACGGTTCGCTGAGCATCGGCTACACGCTCGCGCAGAAGGGCCTGCGCGTGGTGGGCGTGCCCAAGACGATCGACAACGATCTCGACCGCACGTTCGTGACGTTCGGTTTCGACACGGCGGTGGCTTTCGCCACCGAGTGCCTGGACCGGCTGCACACCACCGCCACGTCGCACCGCCGCATCATGGTGGTGGAGGTGATGGGCCGTTACGCCGGCTGGATCGCGCTGCACGCCGGCATCGCCGGCAACGCCGACGTGATCCTGATTCCCGAAGTGCCGTTCGACATCGAGAAGGTGGCGAACGTCGTGCGCGAGCGCGAACGCACGGGCCGGCTGTACACGATCGTGGTGGTGGCCGAGGGCGCGAAGCCGCTGGGCGGCGACGTGTCGGTGCTCGGCAAGGCCGTGGGCCAGGCCGAGAAGCTGGGCGGCATCGGCGAGAAGGTGGCGCACGAGCTGCAGGAACGCACCGGCCGCGAGTCGCGGACGGTGGTGCTGGGCCACCTGCTGCGCGGCGGTTCGCCCACGAGCTTCGACCGCAACGTGGCGCTGCGCTTCGGCGCCGCCGCGGTGCGCGCGCTCGACGAGGGCCAGAGCGCCGTGATGGTGTCGCTCGATCCGCCGGTGGTGCGCTACGAGCCGCTGAAGCTGGCGGTCAAGCGCATGAAGACGGTGCCGCTGGACAGCGACACGGTGGAGAGCGCGCGCGACCTGGGGATCTCGTTCGGGGACTGAAGCGCGCGACACGAAACGACGCGACCCCGGCGGCGAGAGCGGCCGGGGTCGCGGTGTGTTCGGGGGGCATTTGCGCACGGCCGGCCGATAATCGTCCGGTATCCACTTTGACGGTTCCCAATCGACGTGAGTTTGGGGCGTGAACCCACGAGGTACGCGTGCGACGACTAGCCAAAGCCCTGCTCCTCGGCGTCCTGGTGCAAGCCAGCGCCGTTGGCCTTGCGCAACTGGCGAGTCTGTTGGACTGGCGCCTCGTGGTTGAGGCCCTCGTCTGGAACGTGTCATTGGCGGCATTGCTCGCGGGGCCCATGCCAATCATCGGGCACGGTCAGGATGGTGGCCCGATTTTCGAACCCACAGCGACCCATCTGTGGATGGGCGCACTCGGGCTATCGCTGGGCATTCTGTTCTACGCCGCTGTAGTCGACTGGCTGGTACGGCGCCGAGGCGGAGGGAGAGCGGTTGGCGCCCAGGCTCCGTCACCACCGCCGCCGGAGGACCTTCCATGAAGAAGTGGGTTGTTTTGAACCTCACCGCGCCCCTGGCCCTTGCGGTTGCCGCGGTCATGGCGGCGCGAGGGGACGGCCGGTTCTTCCTGCTCTTCATGCTCTTCATCGTGGTGGTGCTCGGGCTCGCGATCACCAGCCTCGTCGCGCCGTTCTCGCTGTGGCGTGGGCACGGCGTGCGCTCTTTCCTGGTTCCGCTCAGCATCATCGCGTCGGCGGGACTCGGCCTCGTCATTCAGGGCTTCGGTTCAGATTGGATGCTCCGAGCCACTCCGGCCCGTCCCGAGACCTTCCTCAAGGGCACTCGCCAGGAGGAACTGAAACGCCTCGGTGAGGAGCTGCTTGCCACGCCGAACAGCAACGCCACTCGTGAACGTCTGGGCGATCTCGGTTTCCACCGCGTGCAAGTGGACACGGCCCGACGAGTCGTTCGCATGAGCTACGCGCGGCTCCGTACGTGGTTCGAGTACTTGTATGCCCCGGATGGGCTACCCGGCAGGTATGCGAGATCGCCTCGACTGGCCAATGCCGACGTGAACGACTGGCGCAGGGTTCACGAGATTGCGTCGGTCACGTTTGGGAGCTCCGCAGGCGGGGATAGTGATGCCGGGCCCGGTATCCGCGGCGGAATCGCCGGGGCAATCATCCGGCGGGCCTATGGAGACTCACTGCTGACGGACGTCGCGGCCCGAGATCCGGAGGACAGGACGCCCCCTGAGGAACGCCGCCACGTGATCAGCGCGCTGAACGAGCAGTTGCGACCCGAGAGCGGACTCCTGAGCAATACCGCGGTGACGTGCGAAGGCGATTCGGTGGAGCTTCACGTGGAGTCGCGAGTCATCCCCGCCCGTCACTGGGCCGCCGCGCTGCTGAGGGAACTGCTGCGAGAGGGCGTGGTGGAGCGGCAACCAGATGGCCGGCACCTGCGGCTTCGGTCCGGACTGACGGACGTCGAGCGAGCGCGGGTGGAGTGGCTCCAGTTGGGGCTGCTTCAGATCGCGTTCGACGATTTCGTCGACGTGGATACGTATCCGTACGACCGAAGGCTCCGAGAGCACTGGTACATCCGGATCTGGTAGCGCCCGCCGCGGGCTGTGCTCCATTGGCGAAACCAGCCCTCTCCCCAACCCGCCCCGCGGCGGATTCCATGACAACGCCCTGAACGGGTCTCGAGACCAGTTGTCCCATCGAATCGCGCGATTCCGCCCCGATCGATGGGGCCACTTGCGTGGCGGTTCACTCGCCTGCCCAAGGAAGGCTGGCTGGCTCGCCGGCCATGGCCGAAACCCTCGGTGGGCGGATGCGCCAACGCGCGCCAGGTGGCGGGCCCGCGCATTCGCACACGACTGGAGGAGCGCCATGCGGGCCATGCTCGCACTGCTTGCAGGACTCGTTGCGACGGCTGCCTGCGCACCGCGCGCGTGCGCTTCCGAGGAGTGGGCATACGAGGCGTTCCAGCCCATCTGGACCGCCAACGAGATCCGCTGCAGCCGCGTCACCCGGCTGACGTTCAACTCCGTTGCTCCTGGGGCGATGGCGGTTCTCGCGACGTGTGATTCGAGCCTGGTACCGAGCGATAGCGGGCCAGTCCAGCGCAACGCGGCATTCGCCGTGGGTTTGGAAACGGATGTCACCTTCACCCAGCAGAACTTCACGGGGCTGTTCGGCGACACGCTTCGCGTCGTGCTCCGTGCGACCCGTCCGCCAGCAGATCTGGGCGACTTCTCGTTCGAGCAGATCGCCGAGATCACGGTGCAGTGCCTGCTCGCGAACGCCGCCCAGTCGCCGGAGATTCGGTACGTCGCGCTCCGGGGCGAGGGCGCCGACAGCCTGCGCAGGCTCGGTGGGCTCTTCTCGACGAAGCGCTACCGAAGCGGGCCCCTGACGCGCAGGCACCAGTGACAGGGACGAGGACGACCTGACGTCGGGTCAAGTCCTGACCCTCGCCGCTCAACCCGCCCGGGCCCGGGTCCATGACAACGCCGTCCTGAACGGGTCTCGAGACCAGTTGTCCCATCGACTCGCGCGACTTGCCGCCAATCGATGGGGCCACTTTCGCCGCGCGCCTACCGCACCATCACGACGCGGCTCGCGCGTACGCCGCTCGCGTGCGCCAGTCGCAGCCAGTGCACGCCCGGCGCGAGCGCCGCGCCGTCCACCGTGACGGTGTGCGTGCCGGCGCCGGTCAGCTCGCGCGCGAACAGCGCGCGGCCGGCGACGTCGAACACCTCGAGCCGCGCGGGGCGGTCGTCGGGCAGCGTGGCCTGCACGGTGAAGCGGCCGTGCGCGGGATTCGGGTTCGGTGCCGCGAGCGCGAGTCGCGCCGGGCCCGGCGCCGGCGTCGCCGCCACGCCGGTGTCCAGCAGCCGCGCGAGCCACGCCTGGTTGCACGATTCGTGCGCTCCACAGCCGCGCCATTCGTTCCACAGCGCGTAGGCGCCGCCGGCCCCGTCGGCCGCCAGCGCGGGCGCGGCCACCTGCATGGCGTACACGCGTTCGGCGTTCATCGGAATGCCGCTCGCCGACCAGCCCGCGTGCGTCGTCCCGTCGCCGTTCAGGTGCTGTGCGCGCACATGGTTCGGTTGGAACGCGCCGTTCTGGTCGGCCCACGCGAGATAGCAGCCGCCCGCGCCGTCGGCCACGATCGCGGACGCGTTCAGGCTCGGGAAGAACGAATCACCGGGTTCGAGCCCGCCCGCGGGCCAGCCGGGCGCGACAGCCGCGCTGCCGAGCACGCGCGACACGCGCACGTCGTCCACGCTCGAGGCGCCGTCCACGTGCTGGTCGATCCACGCCACGAACGCGCCACCGGCCCCGTCGTCGCACACGCGCGTGCTGCGGGCGTTCAGCCGCGACGTCGCGACGAGCGCGCCGGCGGCCGGCCAGCCGGCGGCTGCCGCGCCGTCGGCCCCGAGTCGCAACACACGCACGCCGCTCGATCCCTGGCACCAGCCGACGAACGTGCCGCTGCCCGAAGTCGCGATCGAGAACGTGGCGATGTCGCCGGCGATCGCGGTGGGCGATGCCCACGCCGGCCCGAGGCCCGGCTTCACGGCCTGCAGCCGCACGCCGGTGGCCTCGCGCTCCATCACCACCAGGTTGCCGGACGCGTCGACGCCGCAGCCCTCGAGCACGTCCGATTCGGTGCTCGCGAACACGGGCACGCCGTTCGCGGGACCGATCACGCTGCCCGCCCCGTTCACTCGCGAGGCGAGCAGGTGCTCGATCGCCGAGGTCTGCGTGTCGTTCCACAGCACGTACACGCCGTTCGCGCCGTCGGCGGCGAGTGCGGTCACGAAGCGCACACCTTGCGTGGCGTGGCACACCGTGATCGGGCCGCTCACGGGTGCGCCGCTCGCGCTCCAGTGCTGCGCGAACACGTCGGCGTCCTTCGCCCAGCCGATCCATACGCCGCCCGCGCCGTCGGGGGCGATGCGCGTGGCCGGGGGCAGGTTCGTCTGCGCGTAGGGCGCGGCGCTCCACTGAGGATCGCCCGCGGGACCCACGCGGGTCGCGACGTCCCACGGAGTCACGAACGCGATCACGCCGCCCGCATGGTCGGGCACGGCCGCGTAAGCGGGGCCCACGCGGCACACGACTTCGTCACCGAATGCATGTCCGCCCACGGGCCAGTCGGCATGCGCGGTGGTGGCGATGGCGCAAAGCGCCAGGATCGGAACGACGACACGGAACATGGCGGATCTCCTCGGGGTTCGTGTCGCCCTCGGGGTGTGCGGAAAGCGTAGTCCCCGCCGGGGGCGCTTCGGGAGGCGAAACTTCGGCGAAGCGCCCCGAATCGCCCGAACCCGCCGCCCCGCTACCGCCCGGCCTTCGCTTCCTTCACCACGCCGTACATCTCCATGCACGCCAGCCGCTGCTCGGCGTGGTCGACGATCGGGAACGGGTACGTCTCGCCCAGCGTGACGCCGGCCTCGGCCAGCTCGAGCGGCGCGGCCTGCCACGGGGCGTGCACGCGCTTCGCGGGGAGCGCGGCCAGCTCGGGCACCCAGCGCTTCACGTACGCGCCCTCGGCGTCGAAGCGTTCGCTCTGCAGCACGGGATTGAACACGCGGAAGTACGGCGCCGCGTCGGTGCCGCAGCCGGCGGCCCACTGCCAGCCGCCGTTGTTGTTCGCGAGGTCGCCGTCCACCAGGTGCCGCATGAAGTGGCGCTCGCCCTTCTGCCACGAGATCAGCAGGTCCTTCGTCAGGAACGACGCCACCACCATGCGCACGCGGTTGTGCATGTGGCCGGTCGCGAGCAGCTCGCGCATGCCGGCGTCCACGAGCGGGTAGCCCGTGCGGCCCTCGCACCACGCGGCGAACCACGCGTCGCCGCCGCGCCAGCGGATCGCGTCGAACTCGGGCCGGAACGACCGCGCCTCCACGTGCGGATGGTGGAACAGCACGTGGTGGTAGAAGTCGCGCCAGCGCAGCTCGCTCACGAACTTGCCGAACGC
>JBGAMH010000181.1:0-10211 GCA_044223135.1 Candidatus Eiseniibacteriota bacterium
GAGGACGTGTTCGTGATCGGCGACTGCGCGGCCCGCGAGAAACCGGACGGGAGCATGCAGCCGCAGCTCTCGCAGACCGCGATCGCCATGGGCACGCGCGTGGGCGACAACCTGGTGCGCGTGGCCACGGGGCGCCCCGTGCGGCCGTTCTCGTTCCGGGACGCCGGCTACATCATCTCGCTCGGCAAGCACAGCTCGGTGCTGGAGCTGTTCGGGCTGCCGCTGTCGGGCCGCATCGCGTGGCTCCTGTGGGCGGCCGCCTACCTCGTGAAGATGGTGGGGCTGCGCAAGCAGATCGAGGTCGGGCTCGACCACCTGACGCACCTGGTGTTCGACCACGACACCTCCCAGATCCTGCAGCGCCGCGAAGTGCTGAGCGACGAGGAACTCAATCTCTCGCTGCGGACGGCCGATGATTCGGTCGATCCGGTGGCTGCCGACGCGGATCGCACGCCTCCCGGCGCGTGATCCCCGGGTCGTCCGAGGCCCCTCCTGCGGACGTTCGGCGGCGAAATCCCGGAAAACACGAGCACGACGGAGCGGCCGCACCGCCGGGAGGTCCCGCGGGCCGCGGCTTCCGCCCGGATTCCGTCAGCGAGGGGGGGAACCATGCAGGACTTCGACCTGGTCGTGATCGGGAGCGGCCCCGCGGGCCAGCGCGCCGCGGTGCAGGCCGCCAAGCTCGGCCGGCGCGTGGCCCTCGTCGAGCGTCGCCGGGACGTGGGCGGCGTGTGCATCAACACGGGCACGATCCCGAGCAAGACGATGCGCGAGGCCGTGCTCGACCTGTCCGGCCGCCGGCAGCGGCGCCTGTACGGGGAGGACTTCGCGCCGTCGCGCCGCGCGACGATCCAGGACCTGATGTCGCGCACGCTGCAGGTGATGGCGGCCGAGCGCGACGTGATCCGCGCGCAGCTCAAGCGCAACGGCATCCACCTGTTCGAAGGGGACGGCCGCTTCGTGTCGCCGCACACGGTGTCGGTGGAGCGCGAAGGCGAGCGCGTGGTGCTGCAGGCCGCGAGCATCGTGGTGGCCGTGGGCACGCGCCCGGGCCTGCCGACCGGCATCGAGGTGGACCACCGCACCGTGCTCACCAGCGACGACGTGCTGGACATGGAACGGCTGCCGCGCCAGATGGTGGTGGTGGGTGCCGGCATCATCGGGCTCGAGTACGGCAGCATGTTCGCGGCGCTGGGGGTGGAGGTGACGCTGCTCGACAAGCGCCCGAACCTGCTCGAGATGGTGGACCGCGAACTGGTGGACGCGTTCTGCTACCACCTCCGCGAGGCCGGCCTGACGCTGCGGCTGGGCGAGGACGTGGATCGCATCGAGCCGGGCGCGAACGGGCACCCGGTGATCACGATGAAGAGCGGCAAGCGCACGGCAGCCGAGATGGTGCTGGTGTCGGCCGGGCGCGTGGGCGCGACCGACGACCTCGGCCTGGAGAAGGCCGGGCTGCAGGCGGACGATCGCGGGCGACTCACGGTGGACGAGCACTACCGCACGGCGATGCCGCACATCTACGCGGTGGGCGACGTGGTGGGCTTTCCCGCGCTCGCGTCCACGGCGGCCGAGCAGGGCCGCCACGCGGCGTGCCACATCTTCGGCGCCGAGACGCGCAGCATGCCGGAGCTGTTCCCGTTCGGCATCTACGCGATTCCCGAGATCGGCTGGGTGGGTGCGAACGAAGCGGAGCTCACGCAGAAGGGCGTGCCGTTCGAGACGGGCGTGGCGCGCTACAAGGAGATCGCACGCGGGCACATCCTGGGCGACATGGACGGCCTGCTGAAGATCATCTTCCACATCGACACGCGAAAGATCCTCGGCGTATGGTGCATGGGAACTCAGGCCACCGAGCTCGTGCACATCGGGCAGTCGGTGATGGCGCTCGAGGGGACGCTCGACTACTTCGTGGGCAACGTCTTCAACTACCCGACGCTGGCCGAGTGCTACAAGGTGGCCGCGCTGGACGGCCACAACAAGCTGCGGGACCTGGGTGAGGCGACGCCGCCCGCGGCCGCGCAACGCCTGGGGATGGGTCGATGACGCTGTCGAAGGTGGACGTGACGGGTTCGATGTCGCTGGAGACGCTCGAGGCGGGCTACCGGTTCGACGTGCAGGTGGACCGCTGGCGGATGACGCTGGATTCGGGCGCGGAACAGCAGGCGCCGACGCCGGTGCAGGCGCTGCTCTCGGCACTCGCGGGCTGCCAGGCGATGGACGTGATCCTGATCCTGCGCAAGAAGCGCATGGTGCCCACCGCCTACACGGTGGAGTTCCGGGGCGAGCGCGCGGCGGATCATCCGCGCCGCTTCGTGGCCGTCGAACTGGTGCACCGCGTGAGCGGTCCCGACGTGACCCGCGCCGCCGTCGAAGAGGCGGTCCGTCTCTCGGAGGAGAAGTACTGCTCGGTGCACCACACGCTGCGCCCGGACCTGCCGATCACGGCGACGGTCGAGGTGTCGGCGGGCTGATTCCCCGCGAGCGGCGCTGCGCGGTCGTCGCGGTGTTCTCGCCTCGGTGCGTCTTCGCGCGGTGGTCGTGCGTGGCCCGGGCGAGGGTGCGCCCGCTTCACGGGCCCCGGCCGCGAACCGCCGCCGCCGCCCCGCTCTGCCGATCGCGTCCCGCCCGTGCGCGCGCGCACTCCTCGCCCGGGCCGCGACGGACGGCGGTGGCGTGGTAGGTGGCTGCTCGCGGTGTTCTCGCCCCGGTGCGTCTTCGCGCGGTGGTCGTGCGTGGGCCCGGGCGAGGATGCGCCCGCTTCACGGGTCCCGGCCGCGAACCGCCGCCGCCGCCCCGCTCCACCGTTCGCGTCCCGCCCGTGCGCGCGTGCGCACCCTCGCCCGGGCCTCGACGGACGGCGATGGCGCGAGGTGGTGGCGGGTCCTGCTTTCGACGGGCTAGCATGCGCGCGGTCCCGCTGTTTTCCGTTCGATCCGTTCCGCGCGGCCGCGTCGCGGCGCGTTCAGGAGCCATCATGTCGGAGTTCCGCGTCGAGAAGGACAGCATGGGCGAGATGCAGGTGCCCGCGGCCGCACTCTACGGGCCGCAGACCCAGCGCGCCGTCGAGAACTTCCCCATCTCCGGGCAGCCGATGCCGCCCGCGTTCATCCACACGCTCGGCCTCGTGAAGGCCGCCGCGGCGCGCGTCAACGCCTCGCTCGGCACCGTCGACCCGGCGATCGCGAGCGCCATCGAGAAGGCCGCCCTGGAGGTCGCGAGCGGGCAGTGGGACGCCGAATTCCCGATCGACGTGTTCCAGACGGGCAGCGGCACCAGCTCCAACATGAACGCGAACGAGGTGATCGCCCGCCTCGCGTCGCGCCAGTCCGGGCTCAAGGTGCACCCGAACGATCACGTGAACTTCGGCCAGAGCAGCAACGACGTCATCCCCACCGTGCTGCACGTGTCGGCCGTCGTGCAGATCGAGCGCGAGCTGCTGCCGGCGCTCGCGCACCTGTGGAAGGTGCTCGACCAGAAGGCCGGCGAGTTCCACGACGTGCTGAAGACCGGTCGCACGCACCTGATGGACGCCACGCCGATCCGGCTGGGCCAGGAGTTCGGCGGGTACGCGTCGCAGGTGCAGCACGGGCTCGCCCGCGTCAAGGCCACGCTGCCCGACCTGCGTGAACTCGCGATCGGCGGCACCGCGGTGGGCACGGGGCTGAACACGCACCCGGACTTCGGCGTGCGCATGGCGGCCGAGATCGGCAAGCTCGCGGGCACGTCGTTCTCGGAGGCGTCGAACCACTTCGAGGCGCAGGGCGCGCAGGACGGCGCGTGCTGGACGAGCGGCGCGCTGAACTCGGTGGCCGCGAGCCTCATGAAGATCGCGAACGACGTGCGGCTCCTGAGCAGCGGTCCGCGCTGCGGACTCGGCGAGATGACGCTGCCCGCGATCCAGCCGGGCTCCAGCATCATGCCCGGCAAGGTGAACCCGGTGATCTGCGAGGCCGTGATGCAGGTGGGCGCCCAGGTCATGGGCAACCACGTCGCGATCACGCTCGGCTCGCAGTGGGGGCAGCTCGACCTCAACACGATGCTGCCGATGACCGCGCGCAACCTGCTCGAGAGCATCCACCTGCTCGCCGCCGTCTCGAAGGTGTTCGCCGACAAGGCTCTCGCGGGGCTCGTCGCGAACGCGGACACGTGCCGCGACTACATCGAGATCTCGCCGAGCATGGCCACCGCGTTGAACCCGTTGATCGGCTACGACAAGGCGGCCGAGCTGGCGAAGCGTTCGTTCAAGGAGCGCCGTCCCGTGCGCGAACTCGCGAAGGAGACGGGCGGGTTGTCGGCGGCGGACATCGACGCGGCGCTCGACCCGGCGCGGCAGACGAAGCCCGGCCTCGAGCTGGGCGGCGGCGCCGGAGGCTGAGCGTGCCGGCTTCCCGAGCGGACGACGGCGCGGCGCCGTCCGTCGACGAGATGCGCGAGCGGTTCGCAGCCGCTCGCGCACGTGTCGCGGCCGCGGCGCACCGCACGCCGGTGCTCACGTCGCGCGAGCTCGACCGCGCCGCCGGAGCGCGGCTGTTCCTCAAGGCCGAGCACCTGCAGCGCATGGGCGCTTTCAAGTTCCGCGGCGCGTGGAACCTGATCTCGCAGCTGCCGCACGAGGTGCGACGTCGCGGCGTGATCGCGTACTCGTCGGGCAACCACGCGCAGGCCGTGGCGCTGGTCGCGCGCGAGCTCGACATCCCGGCGGTCATCGTGATGCCGAGCACGGCGCCCGCGCCGAAGCTCGCGGCCACCCGCGCCTACGGCGCCGAGGTCGTGCACCACGACCAGCTCGGTGAGCCGCGGGAGGCGCTCGCCGAGCGACTCGCGCGCGAGCGCGGGCTCGTGCTCGTGCCGCCGTTCGACCACCCCGAGATCGTCGCCGGCCAGGCCACCGCCGCGGCGGAGTTGTTCGAGGACGTGGGCCCGCTCGACGCGATCGTGGCGCCGCTCGGGGGCGGCGGCCTCCTGTCGGGCACCGCCGTGGCGGCATCGGTGATGTGCCCCGGCTGCCGCGTGTACGGTGCCGAGCCGGCCGGCGGCGACGACGGCGCGCGGTCGTTCCGCTCGGGGCGGATCGAGCACTGCGACCATCCCGACACGGTGGCCGACGGCGCGCGCACGCGGTCGCTGTCGCCGCTCACGTTCGCGCTCGTGCGCCGGCACGTCACCGACGTCGTCACGGTGGCGGACGCCGACCTGCTCGCGGCGATGTTCCTGCTGTGGGAGCGCACGAAGCAGCTCGTGGAGCCCACCGGGGCGCTCGGCGTCGCGGCGCTGCTCGCGCGCCGGCTCGACCTGGGCGGGCAGCGCGTGGGCGTGATCCTCTCCGGCGGCAACGTGGACGTGGCGCAGGCCGTGCGCTGGCGCGAGGAGCGGCCGGGCGCCTGAGCCGGCCTCGGCCCGTTCGCGGGCCGGCGCCCGGCGAGCGGGCGGGAGGATCGCCCCCGCGGTCTCACGCGCGGAGCGACCGGCACTTGCGGGTGGCGCGCGGCATCAAGCCGGAGCGATCCGCGCCGAGACTGGAAGCGTGCCGCTCGGACCCCACCGGCACCCCGGATCGCCTCGCCCGGGAGCTTCGACCCGCGCCACGATCTCCCGGATGACCCGACCCGCGACGACTCCATCCTCCTCGGCCACGCTCCCCGGTCCCGCCGCCGCGCGGACTGGCGCGATCCTGCCGCCCGCCTGGGTGTGGGGGGCGTTGCTCGCCCTGTCGGCCGTGGCGTCCGCCGGCTCGTTCGCGCTGGTTCGCCACGTCGCCGCGGACGCCATGGCCGTTCTCCACCTGCGCGCGCTGGAGTCGGCCGCCGAGGATCTGCACGAGGCCGTCCTCGCGGGGGAGCGCGCACCCGCGGGCCTGCGCTCGGATCTCGCGCGGCACGCGACCGCGCTCTCGCGCGAACTGCGGGAGCTGCCGCACGCGAACCCGGACGACCCGATCGGGTGGATCTGGGGCTTTCCGCTGAGTCCGCGCGAGCTCGAGGACCTGTCCCGGGACTGGCGGCGACTTCAGCCGTTGGTCAGCGCCGTCTCGAGCCTGCCCCCCACGGATCCCGCGCACCGGCTGGCGGTGGACGAACTCGAAGCCAACATGCCACGGCTGTTGCGCCGCGTCTCGCAGCGCGACCAGGCGATGCTCGACCACATCCAGCGGGTGGGGCGGGCGGCATTCGCCTCCAGTGCCCTCGCAGCGGTGATGGTGGCGGCCGGTCTCGGCCTGCTGCTCTGGAGCGCCCGCGTGCGGAGCCGGCGCGAGAAGGTCGAAGGCCGGCGCAAGTCGCACGCGGCCTGCACCGCCGAACTCGGACCGGGCGGCCTGGTGCTGCTCGACACCGCATTCCGCGTGCTGTGGGCGAACGACGCGTTCGCGGCGATGGCCGGCGAGTCGGGCGTTTCACTCGTGGGCCGGGGGCTGTTGCCGATGCTGGCGCCCGGTGCCGACTCCGGCGAGGCGCGCCGCGTGCTGCGCGAGGAACTCGCCGCCGGGACCGACGTGATCCGGGAGTGGGGTTTCACGGACCGGACCGGGCGGACGCGGCGCGTGGAGATCCGCCTGCGGCGGGCCGGGGACGAGCCGGGTGACGCGATCACGGGCGTGGTGCACGACCTCACCGCACGCGCGGAAGCCGATCGGCACGGCCGGGATCACGAGCGGCTGTTCCAGCTCGCCGTGGAGACGATGCCGGACGGCCTCGTGCTGCACGCGAGCGACGGACGGATCGACATGTGCAACCCCGGCGCCGAGCGCATCCTCGGCCTGCCGGCGCACCGCATCGTGGGTACGAACGCGAACGAGTTCTTCTCCCGGCTGGTGCGCGAGGACGGTACGCCGTTCGAGGAGCACCACGACCCGGCGAGCGAGGCGTTGCGCACCGGGCAGCCGAGCGTGGGCCGCGTGGTCGGCGTGCGCCGTCCCGACGGCCAGGCGCTCTGGTTGCGCGTCACGCACACGCCGGTCGTCCGCGACGGCGAGACGTCGCCGTACGCCGTGCTGTGCACGTTCTCCGACGTGACCATGCGCCGGCAGGCGGAGCAGGCGATCCGCAAGCTCACCCAGACGGTGGAACAGAGCCCGGTCGCGGTGGTGATCACCGACGCGCACGGTTCGATCGAGTACGTGAACCGCCAGTTCCAGCGCGTCTCGGGATTCGAATCCGAGGAGGTGATCGGACGCAATCCGCGCGTGCTCGCGTCCGGCGAGACGCCGCGCGCCACGTACTCCGAGATGTGGGCGGCACTGTCGGCGGGCCGCGAATGGCGCGGAACGGTGTGGAACCGCCGCCGCAACGGAGACACCTACCCGGCCGCGTTGTCGATCTTCCCGCTGCGCGACGAGGCGGGCCGGCAGACCCACTACGTGGCGTTCCAGCAGGACATGGACGAGGCGCGCCGCCGCGAGCACGAGCTGCGCGACGTGCATTCGGCCTCGGTGCGGGCAATGCGCGAGCGCGCCGAGTTCCTGCAGAACCTGAGCCGCGAGATGATCGGCCCGCTCGAGTGCATCACGCGCAGCGCGGACGATCTCATGCCGCTCACGTCGGGCACCGCCACGCAGACGGGCGTCCGCCGCATCGGTCGGGCCTCGGAGCAGCTGCTCGCGATGATCCACCAGTTGTTCGACCTCTCGTGGCTCGAGGGCGGCGACAAGGGCGCGAACGCCGTGCCGTTCCGGCTGCGGGCGCTGCTGCGCGAGGTGATCTCGTCGTTCGCGCGCGACGGCCGCAAGCTGGGGGAGATGCCGACCATGGACGTGGAGGCCGACGTGCCCGACGCGCTCGAGGGCGACGCGGCCGCATTGCGCCAGCTCGTGTGGGCGCTCGCGGGTGACGCGGCGCACGGCGTGCGCGGCCCGCGCGTGGAAGTGCGCGTGGCACACGTGGTCCCGGGCCCGGGCCGCTCGCGCCTGCGGTTCGAGGTGCGGCGATGGGGCATGGTGCTGTCCGCGGCGCGGCTGCGCGAGCTGGAGCGCATCCTCGCGGACCCGTCGATCGCCGCACCGGCCGCGAACGACCTCGGCCCCGCGCTCGCGGCGCGCCTCGCCGCGCACCTGGGCGGGCGCATCGAGTACGCGTCCGCCGGCGCGGGCTGCGACGTGTGGTCGTTCGAACTGGAGTTCGGCGTCGTCGAGATCGACGAGGCGCCGCGGCTGGAGCGCCCCGAGGCGGGCTGCCGCGTGCTGGTGGTGGACGGAGGCGCCGAGCCCGGGAACGGCCTGCTCGAGCGCCTGGCGCTGCTCGGCCTGGCGGTCACGCGCGCGGACGACGCCGACTCGGCGCGCGCGCGTCTCGCCAATGCCGACGCGGCGGGCACGCCGTTCGCGGCGATCCTCGTGGAGGCGCGCCCGGGCGCCGTGGACCCGTTCGCGATCGCGGCGCACCTCGTGGCCGGTGCGGGCGGGCGGCCGGAACCGGTGCTGCTGCTGACGGGCGGCGGCGACCGGGGCGACGCCGAACGGTGCCGGCGGCTCGGCGTGTACGCGTACCTCGCGATGCCGTTCGGCGACCTCGACCTGACCGAGGCGCTCGCGATCGCGATCGCCCGCGCGCCGGCGCCGCTGCCGGTGACGCGCCACTGGCTGCGCGAACACCGCCGGCCCCGCGTCGTCGGGGTGGCGGGCGCCGCGGCCGCGGCGACGGAGGCCGCCGACATGCTGGAGCGCTCGGGCTACACGGTGGCGCGCCTGGCCGGCGTGGACGAGGCACGCGCCCGGGCACGCGAGGGCGGGTTCGACGCGTGGGTGACGTTCGCCTCGGGCGAGGGGGCGGTGACGCCCGCGTCACTCGCGGCGATGATGCGCGACGCGCTCGCGGCCGGGCCGAAGCCCGCGTGCCTCGTGCTCGACGCCGAGCCCTCGGAGGACTGGGCCGACGCGGGCGCCGACGCGTTCCTGCCCCTGCCGGTGGCGATGGACGTGCTGCTGGGCGTTCTCCAGCCGCTCACGGGCGAGCGTCCCCGCGGGGATGCCCGGGAATCGCTCGCTCCGGAAGTCCCGCTTCGCGCAGCGTGATCGCGGCGCGCGCTCGGAGCTAGAAGATGCCGGCGGCCTTCAGCGCCTCGCGCAGCTGGGCTTCGTCGTGCACGCCCACGAGCACGCGGGCCACGATCCCATCGCGGCCCACGATCACCGTGAGCGGAATCGAACCGGCCTGGTAGGCCTCGCCGACGCTGCCCGAGCGGTCCAGCAGCACGGGCACCTGCACGCCCGTCTGGCGGAGGTACTCCCGGATCTTGTCGTCGGTCTCGCGCTCGTTGACCGCGTACGCGACGAGGCCGCGCCCGGCGAGCGACTTCGAGACCTTCTCCACGGTCGGCATCCAGCGCCGGCACGGGCCGCACCACGTGGCCCAGAAGTCCAGCAGCACCACCTTGCCCTTGAGCGCGGACAGCTTCACGGGCGCCGGCGCCTTGGCCGTCACGGCCCCGGCGCCGGAGCGCGGCCGCGGGAAGTCGGGTGCCGGCTTGCCGCGCAACTGCATCGCGGGCGGCAGCTGAGGCGTCTGGCCGCGCGTCGCGCCGTCGGGCGGAACGAATCGGAACAGCGTGTCCGCGAACGTCGGGTCCAGGTCGGCACGCGCCAGCCGCACGACCTGGGCCGTGGCGAGCTGGCCGAGCTGCTGGTGCGTGACGTCGGCGCGCGTGGAGTCGCGCAGCACGAGGCCCGTCGCCGGCTCGATCCAGTACACGCGCGGCCACATCGAGACGTCCTTGCGCGTGGTGTCGCGCTCGTACTCGACTTCCAGCCGCGTGACGTTCGCGATGCGGTCCTCCAGCTGGAGCGTGTCCTGCCCGAGCACGCGCGCGGCGAGCACGTGTTCGTCGATCTTTTCGTAGTCGCGGAACGGGTTCAGGCTCTGCGCGAAGTTCGGGTCCATCTCCGCCATCGCCGCGGCCTCGGTCGCCGACCACACGATGTACTGGCGGATCATGGGCAGCCACGCCCACACGGAGTCCCCGTCGGCGACGTAGCGCGTGGGGAAGTTCGGGTTGATCACCTCGTTGCGCAGCCGCCGCGGGCGGTCGCCGGCGTACAGGAGCTGCACGTCGATGGTGTTGTTCATCTTCTCGCCGTGGATCTCGACGTGCGTCTGGCCGCGGAAGTCGTAGCGCCCGAGCGCCCGGTAGGCGGCGGCGGTCTTGCCGAGCAGGCCGCGCGCCGGGTCGGGCGAGGCGGCGGCGGGGGCGGACCGGGCGGGCGCGGCGCACAGCGACAA
>JBGAMH010000182.1:0-9839 GCA_044223135.1 Candidatus Eiseniibacteriota bacterium
CACGTCGCCCGCGTGCACGGCGCGCGAATCGAGCGCGAGGCCCGCGACCTCGCGCGACGTGTCGCCGCGCACCGCGGCGACGTCGACGCCTTCGAGCAGCGCGGCCAGCGTCACGGCACCGAGGGGTGCCCGCTCGCCGCACCCGCCGAGGGTGCGGCCGCCCCCAGTCGTCCAGCGGACGCCTCGGGGAGTTCGCACCACAGCTTGCAGGGACGGCGAAGCGGAAGCGGTGAACCGGGCGCGGGCTCCTGACGCACCACGAGACCGCGTCCGACGATGGACGCGTTCACCTGGCGCTGCGAAAGCTGACGGAGCGCTTCGCGCACGGTGAGTCCGGTGAGATCGGGCAGCTGGCGGCCCGACGAATCCTGCGGGCTGGAGAGCCACGCCACGACGAGACCGCCGCGATCCATCGGCTCGCCGGCGGCGGGGCGCTGCGAGAGCACGCGCGTCCCCTCGCCCTCGAAGCGGGCGTGCAGGCCGTAGTCGCGCAACCGGCGCTCGGCTTCGCCGCGCGGCAGGAGCCGCAGGTCGGGCGCCGTCACGGGCGCCACCGCGGGAGGCGCGGCGGCGATCGGCGCCGGAGCCGGGCCGAGCAGCGTGTTGGGAATGCGCATCAGGTCGAGCATCACTTCGCGGAAGACCGGCGCGGCGCACTGGCCGCCGTAGTACATCGAACCGCGCGGCTCGTCGATCACGACGACGCCGACGAGGCGCGGGTTTTCGGCCGGCGCGAGCCCGGCGAACGACGCGATGTACATGCCGCTGCCGTAGCCGCGCACGCGCGGGTCGTACTTCTGCGCGGTGCCCGTCTTGCCGGCGATGCGCAGGCCGCGGATGCGCGCGGACGTCGCCGTGCCGCTGTCCACGACCGACGCGAGGAAATCGCGCAGCGTCGCCGTCCGCGGCCGTTCGGCGCGCGCAGTTCGCGCACGAGCTGCGGCTCCATGAGCACGCCGCCGTTCGCCACGGCCGCGTACGCGAGCGCCAGCTGCAGCGGCGTCACGGTGATCTCGTGCCCGATCGAGATGGTGGGCGCCGAGCGCGGCTGCCACGCCGACGTCGGACGCAGCTTGCCCGCGGCCTCGCCCGGGAACTCGATGCCGGTCATGCTGCCGAAGCCCAGCTGCGTCGCGTAGCGGTACAGCCGGTCGTCGCCGAGCCGCATGCCGAGCTTGCCCATGACGATGTTGCTCGAGTAGCGCATCGCGTCGCGGAACGTGTACGCGGCTTCGCGGTGCGTGTCGTGGATGACACAGCCCTTCACCAGCTCGAGCGCGCCGGTGGCCGACGCGGCCACGACGTCGGAAGGGCGCAGCATGCCCTCTTCGAGCGTGGCGCCGGCCACGACGATCTTGAACGTCGAACCCGGCTCGTACTGGTCGGTGAACGTCCAGTTCTTCGCCTTTCCGGGCGGCAGGTGCGGCACGCACGCCGACGCCAGCACCTCGCCCGTCGAGGGGTCCATGAAGATCGCGAACCCGCGCTTCGCGTGCAGCGTGTCGACCGCGCGCGCCAGGTGCGTCTCGACGATGCCCTGCAGGCGCGCGTCGATCGTGAGCTGCAGCGAGTTGCCGTCCTCGGCCTGGCGGCCCGCGGCGCCGGGCAGGCGGATGCGGCGCCCGCGGCCGTCGCGCACGAGCGTGATCCAGCCGGTCTGGCCGGCGAGCTCGCGGTCCCACTGGTACTCGACGCCGTCGGCGCCCATGTTGTCGCGGTTCGTGCGGCCGAGGATTTCGCACGCGGCGTCGCCCAGCCGGTACTCGCGGCGCGTCTGCTCCTGCACCACGACGCCGCTCAGCGCCAGCTCGCGGATCTTCTCGCCCGCCTCGGGCGGCACGCCGTGCGCGAGCCACGAGTAGCCCTTCATCGCGGCGATGCGGCGCTCGAGCTTGCGGCGGTCCTCGCCCAGCAGCGGCGCCAGCTCACGCGCGGCGCGCGAGGCGCTCTCGAGCTGCGGACGGTAGATCGCCACGTCCGCGATGCGCAGGTCCTGCGCGAGCAGCTCGCCCTCGCGGTCCAGCAGGTCGCCGCGATGCGGCACGAGCGGGTGGTGCTCGATCTGGTTCTCGTTCGCGCGCCGCTGGAAGTGGTCGTGCAGCGCGATCTGCAGCCAGCCCACCCGGACCCACAGTGCGATCAGCCCGAGAAGAAGGCCGGCCGCGCTCACCAGCACCCGACTCTTGCGCATGTCCTTGTGGGCCAACTTCCCTCCATGGAACGGCGGATCACGCAGTCCGCCGGGCCTACACGTGCGCGGTGCGGTGGCGCGGCCGGCACGACGAGGACCGGTCGCAGTGGAGTGTGGGAATCAGTTCACGCGGCGCCCCCGTGCCGTGGCTTCCGGCACGAGCGACTGCACTTGCCGGCCCGCCCAGGCGAACAGCCCGGTGGAGCCGTGATTGCCGGCGGGCGTGTCGCCCTCGGCGAGGTAGTCCGCCGGCAGCGCCACCAGCTGCGACGCGTCGACGGGTTTCAGACCGAGCGAGGCCGCCATCGGGCCCAGCTCCGAACGGGTGCTCTCGCGCTCGAGTTCGGCGCGCTGCCAGTCGAGACTGGCGCTGGCCTGCTGGAGCGCACGGTTCGATTCGCTCAGGCGAACGCTCAGGCTCTTGACGGTGGCCGTCTGCCACACCTCCAGCAGCAGCACACCCAGAACCGCGACGGCGACCAGCATCCAGCCGGGCCGCCAACCGAGGGGCTCGCGCGTGCGCCACGCCGGCACGCTTCGGCGCCAGGTCCCATTCATCGCGACTTCCTCCGGAACGCCCTGAGCCTCGCGCTTCGTGCGCGAGGGTTTCGGCCCTGCTCCTCTTCCGAGGGCACCACCACCTTGCGGGTGAGCACGTCCCACGCGCCGGCGTCCTCGCGTTCGCCCGCGACCGGCGGACGGCGACGCGACGCGGGCTCGGGGCCCTTCGCGAGCGACTGCTTCACCCGACGATCCTCTCCCGAGTGGTACGCGATCGTGACCACCCTGCCACCGTCGCGCACCGCGTCGGGCAGCCAGGCCATCGCGGCCTCGAGATCCTCCATCTCCTCGTTCACCCAGATGCGCAGCGCCTGGAACACCGGCGCGAGCTTCTTCGGGTGATCCGTGCCGAGCGCACGGCCCACGACTTCCGCCGCGTCGCGCGTGCGAACGAGCTGCCCCGCACGCGCGGCCTCGACGAGGCGACGAGCGAGGCGTCCGGCCTCGCGCACGTCGCCGTGCTCGCGAAGGACCCCGGCCAGTTCCGCGGGTTCGACGGCGGCGAGCCTCGCCGCCGCCGTCTCCCCACGGCTCGCATCCATGCGAAGGTCGAGCGGTCCATCGCTCATGAAGCTCATCCCCCGCGCCGGGTAGTCGATCTGGCGCGAGGACAGTCCGAAGTCGAACAGCGCACCCGCGAGCCGCTCGCCGCCGACGCTCGCGTGCGCCTGCGGCAGCTCGCGGAACGTGGCGTGGCGCAGCATCACACGATCCCCGAAGCGCGCGAGCCGCGCGCCGGCGAACGCCAGCCCCTCGCGGTCGCGGTCGCATCCGAGCAGCCGGGCACCGGGCTCGGCCAGCAGCACGGCCTCGGCGTGCCCGCCGTCGCCGAGCGTGGCGTCGAGGTACAGCCCCGGCCCGTCGAGCAGATGGGCGAGCGTCTCGGCGAGCAGCACCGGTTCATGACGCGGTCTCACCCGAGGTCCCGCACCACCCCGTCGACATCAGGTCGGCGGCGGAGGGCCAGCCGGCCACGCGGGGCTCCACCCCGGACAGCCGGAACAGGTCGCGCAGGTAACGGCTCAGCCCGCACACGGCCACCGCTCCGGAGCGCGCTTCGAAGCGCGCGAGCGTGTCGACCAGCCGCGGGATGAGGCGATAGTCCAGGTGCCGGAGCTGCGACACGTCCACGATCAGCTGGCGCACGCCGCGCCCCACGAGGTCGTCGAGCGTCTGCTCCAGGCGGCGCTCCGCGGAGAGGTCGATCCAGCCGCGCAGTGCGAGCACCGCGAGCCGCCCCGTGGGGCGCTCGTGCAGCTCGATGCGGGCGCCGGCGCCATGCCGGCCGCGCGTGAACTCGAGGTTCATCGCGACCTGGTGACGCGGTGCGCCCTGCGGATGCGCGACCATCAGTGGCCCCCTCCCATGACCTTCTCCACGAGCGACGAGAAGTCGGTGACCTCCTCGATGTCGCTCTGGAACGCATCGGGATTCCAGATCTCGATGCGACCGACATGGCCATGCAGGATGGCTTCCTTGCCGAGTCCTGCATGGCTCACCAGCGACGATGGAATCGAGATGCGTCCCTGCTTGTCCACCGTCACCTTGATCGCTCCTGCGAGGAACTGGCGCGCGAGCTTGCGCTGCTCGGCGGTGCCGAGCGACCACGCGCGCAGCCGGTCCTCGAAGTCCTTCCAGTCCTCCAGCGCGTACATCCACAGACAGCGGTCTGCGCCGCGCAGCAGGACGAACACGTTCAGCGGCTCTTCACCCTCGGAAACGCGACGCATGGACGCCGGAACGATCAGGCGGCCTTTCTCGTCGATGGAATAGCGATCGGTGCCGTAGAAGGTCGCCATGGCCATGAGCCCCTGAGGGGCCACTCCGTTCCCGTTTCTTCCCTATCCACCCATTTCCTACCACCGCTCGCGGAAACTAAGTCCGGCGCACGGTGGAGTCAAAAGAAAATGTGCGTCGGACCCGCGAAAAATGCGGCCCTGCACGCACGTGCACCGATTCGTGCACGCGAGGTGGGCGCGCGTCTCGCGTGCACCCGCGGGAGGTCGGTCAGCGCGGGTTCGCGGCGGGGGATTCGATCGCCCGCAGCGAGTCGTAGTCGGCCCAGTCCACCCGGTACACCGAGTAGACCGCCGGCCCGGGGCGGGCGATGCCGAGATTCGGCACCGAGGCCTGCATCATCGGCTCGAGCGCTTCGGCGTAGCGACTGCGCCGCTCCAGGTCCCACGCCCGGTTCGCGCGGTCGACGATGTAGTCCGGCCGCGAGAACGACGTGAACGAGAAGTTCGCGACGGCGTCCTCGGGCTGCTCGCGCCGCAGGATCGGCACCATCGCCGGCGTGACGAGCCCGGCCAGGTCCACCACGCGGCGGTGGCTGTAGTAGCCGATCGCGCCGATGTCGGGCGCCGCGATCACGGTCTGCGGCGGCGTGTTCGCCGCGAACCACTGCCCGATCGGGATCAGGCTCTGTCGGAGCCCCGTCGAGAACGAGTGCACCTGCGGCAGCACCGCGGTGCGGTACACCGTGACGTTCTGGATCAGCGCCAGCGCCGCGAGCCCCACGCCGAGCACGGCGGCGCCTCGGCGGTCGCGCGGCTCGGGACTGTCGCCGCCCCACCACCGCTCCACCGCCCGCCACGCGAGCCACGCGAGCACCGGCATCAGCGGCAGCACGTAGCGCGACAGCACCGGCACGCCGCGCACCACGTACAGCATCGGCACCGCGCTCACCCACAGCCACGGCAGCACGCGCTGCGCGACCCACTGGCGCGGCCACAGTCGGCGCGCGCCGAACACGAGCGCGCCGATCAGGGCGCCCGCCATCACGGCGTCGGTCGCCCCCACCACCTTGATCTGCCGCCACAGCGTGTCGAGCAGGTAGCCCGCCCCCGCGCCTCCGGCCACCTTCGCCGACAGCGTGTTGGGCCAGAACGTGCCGAAGTACGTGCGCGCGAACGCGAGCCAGCCGCCGTAGATGAGCACCGGCGCGGCGGCGCCGTAGAGCAGGCGGCGCAGGCCCGCGCGCGAGTCCGTGTCGGCCACCAGCAGCACGCCCCACAACAGCAGCAGGAACACGCACTCGGGCCGGGTCAGCGCCGCGAGCGACCACAGCGCGCCGGTGCGCACGGGCCGCGCGCCCCACTGCTTGCCCTCGGTGAACGCCACGAAGCCCGCGAGCACGAGCGCCACCGCGAGCGGCGCCTCCATGCCCGACAGCGACCAGCGGATCATCCACGCGTGCCCGGCCCAGGTGATCGTGGCGAGTGCGCGCAGCGCGGGCATGCGCAGGTTGCGGCGCATCAGCTGCAGGAACAGCACCACCGACCACAGCGTGCTCACGAAGCCGATCGCGCGCGCGGTCTTGAGGCCGTCGAGCCCCAGCGCCATGCCGTCGGCGATCAGCGACACCCACAGCGGGCTCGTGGAGCCGTACACGCGCTCGCCCGGGTTGAACACGAAGCCGTGCCCGGTCGCGAGGTTCTTCGCGTACTGCAGGTGGATGTAGGTGTCGTCGGTCACGTAGTCGCGGACCGGCCACATCAGGAACACCGCCAGCGCGAGCGCGACGGCGAGGCCGAGCTTCTCGACGCGCGTGAGCGGGCCGTTTTCGGTGAGGATCAAGAGCGCTCCATCTGGGTTGCTTCGGAGGAGGGCCCGGCGCCGCGCCGCGGACTCAACCGCGGGCGAGCCGGTCCAGCTGGGCCGCGAGCCGCTCCGCCAGGGCGGGCCGGGCGTGCTCGTCGAGCCAGTCCGGGCGCGCCCGGGCCGTGCGACCCGAGGCCTGCCAAGCCATGTACCGCGTTTCGAGCTCGCGCGCCAGCGCGGCGCGGTCGCCCGGGGCCACCACGGTGCCGCCGGCGCGCGCGACGAGCCCCGCGGCCTCCTCGCCCGGCCGCCACAGCGCCAGGATCGGCCGGCCCGTGTCCATGTACTCGTAGAGCTTGCCCGGCACCATCGTGCGCAGCCCCTCGCCCTCCGGGCGCCACAGCGCCAGCAGGTCGGCGCGGCGCTGGATCGCGCGCGTCTCGGCGTGCGGCAGCGGCCCGTGCATCCGCACGACGTCGGTGAGCCCGAGCGCCGCCGAGCGCTCGGCGTAGTGCGTCTCGTACGGGCCCACCATGTCCACGCGCAGCCGCGTGCGCGCCTCGGGCCGCTTCGCGAGCACGTCGTGCACCGCCTCGAGGAACGTGCCGGCTTCCGGCATCAGCGTGAGCGTGCCGGTGAACGCGACGTGGAACGCGCCCGCGTCGCCGTCGTCGGCGCCGGGCGAGTCACCCACGCCGGGCTCGAAGCCGTTCGGCAGGTGCACCACCGGCCCGCGCGCGCGACCGCCCGCCTGCAGGTCGTCCACGTGCGTGCGCGAGGCGGCCAGCACCAGGTCGGCGTCGCGCAGCACCGAGTGCTCCATCACGTCGTGACGTGCGCGGTGCCACGGCGTGGGCGGGTCGCGGAACCAGCGGCCGATCCACGGGTCGCGGAAGTCGGCGGCCCACGGCACGCGGTGGCGCGCGGCCAGCTCGCGCGCGGCCAGGTGCACCGAGTCGGGCGGCGACGTGGACAGCAGCACGTCGATGCCGCCGGCGGCGAGCCGGCGATCGGCCGCGGCGCGCGCGCGACGCGCCCAGCCCACGTAGGAGTCGGGCAGCAGGAACCAGTCGGCGAGCGTGCGCAGGCCCGCGAACGTGCCGCTCGACCGCCGGCCCGGCGCGCCGCCGGCGCGGCGGCGCCACGCGAGCCACGCGGACAGGCCGCTGCCGCCGCTGACGCGGATCACCTCGGTCGCGGCCGGCACGCGGCTCGTGAGCGACGGGTCCTGCACCCAGTAGTCGTGCTCGCCGGCGCACACCACGGTGCAGTCCCAGCCGTGCGCGGGCAGGTAGCGCGTCCACGCGAGCGCGCGGTGCACGCCACCGCCCGCGAGCGGCGGGTAGAAGTACGCCAGGATCAGCACGCGGCGGCTCACGCGCCCACCTCCAGCCCGAACGCCGGCAGCGGACGGCCCGCGGCGAGCGCGGCGAAGGCGTCCTCGACGTGCGCCATGTTCACGGACCAGTCGCCGCGCGCGTCCACCACGCGCGCGTTGTGCGCGCGCGCCTCGGCCGCCCACGCCGGGTCGCCGAGCGCCGCGTCGAGCGCGCGTTCGAGCGACGCGTCGTCGCCCACCGCGAACAGCCGCGCGCCGCGGCCGTCCTCCACCCACTCGCGGTTGCCCTCGATGTCGCTCACCACCGGCGTCGCACCGGCGGCCATGGCCTCGAGCAGCGACAGCGACGTGGAATCCGAACGCGACGCCGACAGGTACACGTCCGCGCGCGCGAGCCAGCCGGCGAGTTCCGCGGGCGCGAGCCGGCCGAGGAAGCGCCAGCGCCCCGCGGGCAGCAGTTCCCCCGCGAGCCGCTCGTGCTCGGCGCGCAGCGTGCCGTCGCCCGCGACCGCGAGGAAGGCTTCCGGCCGGCGCGCCATCACGCGCGCGGCGGCGCGCAGGATCACGGGGATGTCGTACACGGGCTCGTGCATGCGCGTGCTCAGCAGCAGTCCGCGTTCGCGTGCGTCGCCGGGCCGGAACAACGTGCGGTCGATGCCCCACGGCATCACGCGCAGCGCTTCGGGCCGCGCGCCCAGGTCGCGCGCGGCGCGGCCCAGGTTCACGGCGTCCGCCAGCACGAAGCGCGCCCGGCGCAGCACGAAGCGCGCGCGCATGCGCTGCAGTGGATCGCGCGGGCCGGCCAGCAGCAGGTCGCTCCCCCACGCCGCCATCGACAGCGGCGTGCGGCCGGCGACCAGCGCGCCGATCACGCCGTAGTTCGGCACGAAGTGCGCGTCGATCACGTCGGGCCGGAAGTCGGACAGTTCGCGTGCCAGCGCGGGCGCCGCGAGCGGGTAGCGCAGGAAGCCCGGCAGCGGTGGCGCCGGCAGCGCGCGCGCGCCGAGATCCGCGGGCCCTGGCTCGAGCGACCACAGCCGCACGTCGTGCCCGCGCGCGCGGAAGTGCTCCACCCAGCGGCGCGTGTGCACGACCGACGCGTTCGACAGCGTGGCGATCTTCACGCGGCGCTCCCGCGCGCGCGACCCTGGCGCAGGCGGCGCTGAAGCGCGGCGACGAGCCGCGCGTGCGGCGGCGCGTGCGGCGCGCCGAACCAGCGCACCGGGTAGCGGAAGTCCTCTGCACCGAGCGAGCGCTTGAAGCTGGACACGGCGCCGAGCCCGGTGCTCGCGCCCAGGTTCACGCGCGCGCGCCCGCGTTCGGCCGCCCACTCCACGATCGACCACAGCAGCACGGTGAACGCCTGCCCCGCGCGGCCGCCGGGATGCGTGCCGCTCCACCACACGAACGTCTCGCGCGGCGAGTCCAGCGCCAGTGCCGCGCTCGCCAGTCCGCCGCCGTCGCGCAGCACGAACAGCCGCGCCGGCGAGTCCGCGCCACCCGCGAGCAGCCGGCGCGACAGTTCCAGCGGCAGCGCCCGGTGGCCCGCCCAGTGGCGCGACTGCAGCAGGTGCATGCGGTACGCGGCCTCGAGCGCGCCGGGCGATTCCTCGAAACCCCACGCGTCGCGCTGCGCGCGCAGGGACTGGCGCGCCTTGCGGTCCATGCGCTTGAGCGCCGCGTCGGTGCCGCCCGAGAGGTCCACGATCGCGGCCTCGAACCAGCGCGTCTCTCCCGCCACCGCGTCGAGCGCCGCCGCCTCGGGCTCGGGGCCCGCCGGCCGGTAACACGCCCATTCGCCGCCCACGGCGCGCGTCTCGCGCGCGAGCGCCGCGAACGCCGCGCCGACCGCCGCGTCCACCTCGGCGTGGCGGCCGGGCAGCGCGAGCGGCGCGGCGGGCAGCAGCATCGGCAGCGCGTGCAGCCACACGAGACCGGCGCGGCGCTCCACCAGCACCGGCGCTCCGCCGACCAGGCGGCCGGCGTCCTCCACCACCGCGAGGCGCGACGCGAAGCCCGGCAGTGACGCCGTGAACGCCGCCCACACCGCCGGGTCGTGCGACGCGCACGCGGACGGATCGTCGCGCAGCAGCGCACGCCACGCGTCGGGGGCCGCGTCGAGCCAGCGCCAGGTGGACATCGTGCGTCAGCGCACGACGACGAGGCGCGCGGTCGCTTCCGCGCCGCCGCCCTTCACGCGCAGGA
>JBGAMH010000183.1:0-9795 GCA_044223135.1 Candidatus Eiseniibacteriota bacterium
GCGGCACCACGATCGGCAGCACGTTCAGCCGGAAGTACAGGTCCTCGCGGAACTCGCCGTCCTTCACCTCGGCCGCGAGGTCCTTGTTCGTGGCCGCGATCAGCCGCACGTCCACGCGCGCGGTGCGCGTGCCGCCCACGCGCTCGATCTCGCCGGTCTCGATCGCGCGCAGCAGCTTGGCCTGCGCCTCGAGCGCCAGGTCGCCGATCTCGTCCAGGAACAGCGTGCCCTGGTCGGCCATCTCGAGCCGGCCCTTCTTGCTCTGGACGGCGCCCGTGAACGCACCGCGCTCGTGACCGAACAGCTCGCTCTCGAGCAGGTCGCGAGGGATCGCGGCGCAGTTCAGCTTCACGAACGGGCCCGAGGCGCGGCGTGACAGCGCGTGCACCGCGTGCGCGACCAGTTCCTTGCCCGAGCCGTTCTCGCCCGTCACCAGCACGCGGCCGTTCGCCGGGCCGATGCGGCGGATCTGCTCGCGCAGCCGGTCCATCGCCGGGCTGCGGCCCACGAGGCCGAGGTCGGCGTCGCCCGCGGGCGGGGCTTCCGGGTCGCGCGGCGCCGCGCGGCGCAGGCGCGTGACGCGCGTGGCCTCGGCGAGCACGTCGAGCAGCCGCTCGGGGTCGGGCGGCTTCACCACGAAGTCGAACGCGCCGCGCTGGCCGGCCTTCACCGCGTTGTCGACGGTGCCTTCGCCCGAGACGATCACCACGGCCGTGTCGGGCGCCTGCTCGCGGATGCGCACGAGCGCGTCGAGCCCGTGCGTGCCCGGCATGCGCAGGTCCAGCAGCACGGCGTCGAAGCGCTGCTGTTCGAGCGCGGCGTACGCGCGGTCGGCTTCGGGCGCCTCGGTCACCGTGTGGCCTTCGTCCTCGAGCACACCGCGGAGCTGGCGGCGGATCGCCGCGTCGTCGTCCACGATCAGCACGTTGGAGCGCACGCGCTCGCTCATCGGGCAGCGTTTCCTTCCTCGGCGGACCGCGGCAGCGTCAGGCGCGCTCGCGCGCCGCCGCCGTCGCGGTTCTCCAGCGTGACGCGGCCGCCGTGCTGGAGCGCGATGTCGCGCACCAGCGGCAGGCCGAGCCCGCTGCCGCGGTTCTTGGTGCTCACGTAGGGATCGAACAGCCGCTCCGTCGGACCGGGCGGCAGGCCGGGGCCGCGGTCGAGGACCTCGACCCAGGCTTCGGCGGCATCCGCGCCCGTGGCCAGTTCGACGACCGAGCCTTCGGGGCTGGCCTCGCACGCGTTGAGCAGCAGGTTATGCAGCGCGCGCGAGAGGAGCAACCGGTCCACGCGCACGGTCACGGCGCGATCGGCCGACACGTCCAGGCGGCGTCCCTCGGGTTCGTGCAGCGCGGCCACTTCGCGCGCGAGCGCCGACAGGTCGCACGGTTCGTAGCGCGGCTCGGGCAGGCGCGCGTACTGCGAGAACTGCTCGGCCAGCCGCGTCAGGTGATCGATCTCGGCCATCATCGCGCCGAGGCTGTCGCGGACCACGTTGCGGTCCTGCTCGGGCACGCCGTCCATGCGCTTCTGCAGGCGGTGCAGCGACAGCCGCATGGGCGTGAGCGGATTCTTGATCTCGTGCGCCAGGTGGCGAGCGACCTCGCGCCACGCCGCTTCGCGCTCGGCCTTCTGCAGCGCGCCGCGTGCATCGGCGAGGCTCTGCGTCATCGCGTTGAACGAACGCGCCAGCGAAGCGAGCTCCGCCGCGCCGCTGGGCTCCACGCGCGACTCGAGGTCGCCGCGCGCCACGTGCTCGAACGCCGTCGAGAGCGCGGCCACCGGCCGGGTCAGCTGCGAGGCGAGCGCACGCGCCACGACCGTGGCCACCGCCGCGAAGCCGAGCACGAGCGCCACCACCAGCACCCACCACCAGCCGCGCTGCACGTCCACGAGCAGGCCGATCCGCCGGTACAGCTCGCGGGCCTTGCTCACGCGATCGACGGCCGCGAAGAAGTCGGGCGTCAGCCGGATGCCGGTCACCACCACCTGGCCGTCGGGGCTGCGGGCCACGCCGGCGAGCGCGCCGCGCGACGAGCGCAGCAGGTGGGAGCCCTGCAGCGCGGCCGGCAGCTCCGCCGCGAAGTCGAGATCGTCGGCGGCGAGCACGCCCTCGGGCACCACGCGCTCGGCGAGCGTCCAGCCGCCCGGCCGGGGGCGATAGAGCAAGGCGAAGTCGAGCCCCGCGCGGCGCAGGTCGGTGCGCAGTGCGCTGCGCCGCGCCGCGTCCAGCGGCAGCGGCCCCAGCGACACCGCCCACTCGTCGGCGCGGGCGAGCACGTTCGACTCGATGCGCGTGAGCGCGCTGCGGCTGGTTTCGACGCCGTCCTCGAGCGCGTGGTCCACCGCGGGCTGCCACCACCGCTCCGTGGAGCGTCCGAGCTGGTCGGCGAGCAGGAGCGCGAGCAGCAGCGTGGGCACCACGGCGATCGCGAGCAGCGCGACCAGCAGGCGCGTCCGGAGCGTCACGACGAGGCTCGCACCCGGCTCAGGCCCTGGCTCGGTCCGGGACCGACGCGCGTGCGGGCGCGTCGCCCACGAACGAAGGCTAGGGCGAGAGACCTCCGAGTTGTCCGCAGGCGGCCCAGATCTCGCCTCCCATCGTGTTGCGCACGGTGACCGCCGGCGCGATCGGCAGCAGGCGGCGCGTGAACGCATCGAGCGACGCGGGTGTCGGCCGCTTCCACGGCAGTCCGGGCACGGGATTGTAGGGAATGATGTTGATCTTGCTCGGCAGGTCCCGCGCGATCGCGGCCAGGCGGTCGGCGTCCTCGAGCCGGTCGTTCACGCCGCCGAGCAGCGTGTACTCCAGCGTGACGCGGCGCCCGACCGTGTGGCCGTATTCGCGCGCCGCTTCGAGCACTTCGGCGAGCGGCCAGCGCCGGTTCACCGGCATCAGCTCGTCGCGGAGCGGGTCGGTGGTGGCGTGCAGCGACAGGGCGAGCCCCAGCTGCATCCGCTCGGCCGCGAGTTCGCGGATCTGCGGCACCAGCCCGCTCGTGGACACCGTGATCCGGCGGGCGCCGATGTTCAGGCCGCGCGGCTCGTGCAGCACGCGGATCGCTTCGAGCACGTTCGGCAGGTTCGCGAGCGGCTCGCCCATGCCCATGAACACGATGTTGAAGCGGTCGTCCTGCCACGCCTGCTGGTCGCCCATGCGCACCACCTGCGCGACGATCTCCTCGGGGCGCAGGTTGCGCTTCAGGCCCATGAGGCCCGTGGCGCAGAACGCGCACTTGAGCGCGCAACCCACCTGGCTCGACACGCAGAACGTGAGGCGACGGTCGGTGCGCATCGACACGCACTCCACGCGCGAGGCGTCCGCCAGGTCGAGCACGAACTTGTGCGTGGTGCGGTCGCCGCTCTCGAGCACCGAGGCCGGTGGTGGCAGCTCCAGCGTGCAGACGTCGGCGAGATCGCGGCGCAGCGCGGCCGGCAGGTTCGACATCCGCGCCGGATCCGTGACGTGCTTCTGGTAGACCCACGTGAAGAGCTGGTCCGCCCGGTACGCGGGAAGCCCCCGCTCGCTCAGGAGGGCAGCGAGGCGGTCGCGGCCCAGGCCGTAGAAGCTCGGCACGGTGGGGCGGGGCTCGAAGATGGGCAGGGCGGTCATCGGTTGGTCGCGGGCGGTCACGCGCGCGTGGGACCGTAGCAAAGCGTTTCCCTTGAGGTCAACGACGGGGCCGTGTTATGCATGCCGATGCAATGCACTCGACCCCTGCCGATCTCCAGCGATCACTCGCCTGCCTGTCCCACGCCTCGCGCTTCCAGATCCTGCTGCGACTGCTCACGCGGCCGTGGTTCGTCTCGGAACTCGCGCAGGACGTGAAGCTGTCGCAGTCGTGTACCACGCGCCACCTGCAGGCGATGAGCCGGGTCGGGCTGGTGCGCAGCGTACGCGCCGGCCGACGCGTGTTCTTCGAGGCGGAACGGGGGGCGCCCGTGCTGGCGGCGTTCGAGGCCTGCCTGGGTGCCGAGCACACCGGGCCGCTGTCGGCCGGCCTCACGACCGACCGCTCCCCGGCGCCGCCTCCCCGGTCCCGGCCGGCCGCGGCGCCCAAGCCGCGATCCCGCAGTGCGATCGCGCCCCGCGACGGGGGTGCGGAGGCGGCCGAGGGGGCGCCCGAAGCGCCCGCGGCTGCCGGAACGCGTCGGGGGAATGGGGACGACATGGAGGACTTCCTCCTGTGAGCGAGCGTCCCATGCGTGTGGGTGCAATCGACATCGGATCGAACTCGATCCGACTGCTCGTAGCCGAGGTCGCCGCCGAGGGCGTGGACCTGGTCACGGTGGCGCGTGCCGGCGAACCGTGCCGGCTGGCGCGCGGGCTCGACACCAGCGGCCGCATCGATCCGGAGATCGCCGCCCGCGCCGCCGACGTGGTGGCCGAGTTCGCTCGCCGCGCCCGCTCGCTCGGCGCGCGACACCTCGTGATCGGGGCGACGGCGGCGCTGCGGGCGGCCTCGAACGGCGCCGAGGTCTCGGCCCAGCTCGAAGCGCGCGCCGGTGTGCCGGTGCGCGTGCTGACCGGGGACGAGGAGGCCCGCCTGGTGTACCGGTCCGTCGTGGCGGGCCTCGCCAGCCGGGCGCGCAACCAGCAGTGCATCGTGTTCGACCTGGGCGGCGGCAGCACCGAGATCGTGAGCGGAGTGGGAGAGCAGGCGGGCCGCTGGACGAGCCTGCCGATCGGCGCGGTGGTGCTGGCGGAGCGCTTCGGGCTGTCCGAGGTGCCCTCGCCCGACTCGGTGGGCGTTGCGCGCGAGTGGATCCGCGGTGAAATCATGCGCGGCTGTGCATTGTTCCCCCAGCGCACCCCGTTGCTCGCCGGGGTCGGGGGCACGGTGACGGTGCTGGCCTCGCTCGACCGAGGGCTGCAGGAGTACGACCCCACGCTGCTCGAAGGCTGGGTGACCCAGCGGGCCCGGCTGACGGAGCTGCTCGACCGCATCCTGTCCAAGTCGCCCGAGGAGCGCCGCAAGCTGCCGGTGATGGGAGAGGGACGCGCCGACATCGTGGGAGCCGGTGCGCTCGTGGTGGAGGCGCTGATCGAGCGCTTCGACCCCCCGGGGCTCGTCTGCTCCACGCAGGGCCTGCGCTACGGCCTGGCCCGGCTCGCCGCCGACGAGGCGCGCGAGCGCGGATGAGTCCGGCGTCGCGGTCTCGCGACGGCCGCGCATCGTGATCGAACCACGGGCGATCATGCCCTGCGGAGAGATCACTTCGTCGTTGACCCGTCCATGACAAGGGACAGATACTTGCCGCGGCTCCGAACAGGTCCCCTCTGCTTCGAAACCACTTGGGTGCGTTCCCGAGCGCCCTCGAGTCTCCTCACACACTTCCGCAACCAGCGGAGGGAGCTATTCACACCATGAAGAGTCGCTACAGCCTCCTGGTGACACTCGCGCTCGCTGTCTCGCTGCTGACGGCGACGTGGGCTCCTGCGATCGCCGGCAGTTCGCCGCCCGTCGCGGGAACCGTCGAGATGAAGCCGGGAACGAAGCCGGGCGCCCAGCCGGCGACTGGTGAGCCGGACAATGGCGGCAACACGACGCCGATTCCGAGCCAGCAGGTTCAGCGCGCGGGGCAGTTGCTCGCTCACAACCTCGGCTCGGGAGTCTTCTGGCAGCTGCTCGTGCAGTGGTTGCTGGAGAACGCGAACGTGCAGTCCAGGGAGCGGCCGCACTAGCGATCGTTCCGGCAGTCTCGTACGAAATCGGTGAGGCCGGAACGAACCGCCGGCACACCGCACCGGGTTGGCCGTCAACGAGGGTTCGAGAGTGCAGAGAGCGATCCCCCCCGATCCGTCTCTGGCGCGCGCAACGGCGAACGAGAGTTCGTCGCGGCACGAGTCGGTTGGCGACCTCCACCTGGCCGGCGACAATTTCGCCGGCGCGGTGGACGCCTACCGCCTCGCGCTCGACGCGACACGAGCGGATGAACTGCATCGCCGCGTGCGGCTGTGGCTGAGCATCGCGCGGGCGCAGATGCACGGAGGCCAGCTGGAGGCCGCCGAGCAGAGCGCCCACACGGCTCGCCGCGAAGCGCGGCTGATTGCCGACACGAAGCTGAACGCGCGCATCGCCGCGCGTCTCGCCTCGGTCCTCTCCGAGCGCGGCCGCTATCGCGCTTCGCTGCGTTACGCCCACTGGGCCTGGGCGATCCTGCGCGACACCGACGAGCACGACGTGGTGGCGGGTCTCGGCATCGCGATCGGCATGAACGAGATGCGCCTCGGTCGCCCGCTCGCGGCGATCGAATGGCTGCAGAACGCGGCCGCGACGTTCCGCCGCATCGACGACGCCGACGGCCTGGTGACGGCGCTCAACAACCTCGGGCTCATCCACAAGAACCTGCGCGAGTGGCGCGAGGCCATGCGCTATCTCGAGCAGGCTCTCGAGATCGACGAGCGCAAGGGCCTGTTCGCCCGGATGCGCCTGCACAACCAGAACATCGGCCTGATCCGCTACCGACTGGGCCAGTGGGACCTGGCCGAGGAGAACTTCCGCCAGGCGCTGCGCGTGTCGCGCGAGACCGGCCACGCGGGCTTCGAGGCGAGCGCGTTGCTCGCGCTGGGCATGCTCGCGCGCCGCCGCCGCCAGAGCGACCGCGCCGAGCAGTACTTCCGGCGCGCGCTCGAGCTGGCCGCGCGCGCGGGTGTGTCGCGCAACGTGCAGCTCGCGCACGAGTTCCTCGCGGAGTTGTCGATCGATCGTGGCGACGGCGCCGCGGCGCTGCTCGAGCTGCTGCCCGCGCTCGAGGAGGTGCTGCAGTACGCGCCCGCGGGCGACATGGAGGCCGAGCTCTCCACGCGCACCGGCATGGCGTACGCGCTCACCGGCGACCTGGACCGCGCGCAGCAGCACCTGCTGCGCGGCTGGACGCTCGCCGAGAAGCTGGGCGACCGGGTCGAATCGGCGATCGCGCTGCGGGCGCTGGCGCGCGTCGACGCGCAGCGGGCGCACGCCGACACGATGGAGCTCAAGCTGCGCGACGCGGCGCAGGTGTTCGAGCAGCTGTCCGAACCCTACGAACTCGCGGCCACGCTGTCGGCGTGGGCCGAGTCGCTGCTTCTGCTGCCCGCGAGCGAGCGGCTGCGCCGTCCGCTGGAGCCGGTGTCCGACGCCGTGCGCCGCGCGACCGCGCTGTTCCGCCAGCTCGGCGTGCCGGCGCGCGCCGCCGAGGCACAGCTGTCGCTCGCGCGGCTCGAGAGCGAGCGTGAGCGTTACGACGTGGCGCTGGGCCTGCTGGAGCAGGCGGAGCAGTGGCTCGAAGAGGCCACCGACGACGAGGCCGCCGGCCGCGCCGTGGAACTGCGCCGCGAACTCGAGCGCCAGTACGTGAACGTGTCGCTGTCCACGTGCAACGAGTTCCGAGCGCTCGAGGAGGCGAACCGCCTCTTCCGCGAGACGTCCGACATGGACGGCCTGCTCGCTCAGATCGTGAAGCTGGCCGTGGAGCACGCCGGCGGTGACCGCGGCTTCCTCGCGTTCAGCTCGGCGGCCGGGCGGCTCGAGGTCGTCGCCCAGCACGGGCTGGGTCAGGATCGCTCGCGCCGCATCCTGCGCGCGCTCGACACCGCGACCGGCTCGCGGCTCGCCGAGCAGGGCCCGCTGTTCTCCAGCCGCGTCACCGCGGATCCACGTTTCGGCACGGCGCTGACGGACGCGCTCGAGGGCGTCGGTTCGCTCGTCAGCGTGCCGCTCAACTTCCCGTCCCAGTCGGTGGGCCTCGTCTACGTGGACCGGCTCAACGACAACCTGCTGGGCGCGTTCAAGCAGCGCGAGCTGAACCTGCTCGCGGTGCTCGCGAACAGCGCCGCCGTGGCGATCGTCGAAGCGCAGCGTTCGCTGCTGCTGGTGGAGAACCAGCAGTTGCGCGACCGCCTGCGCCCGAGCCCGGGCAGCGACCGCGTGGTGAGCCAGTCGCGCGAGATCGCCAGCATCATGACGCTGCTGCGCAAGGTGGGCGACACGCCCGCCACGATCCTGTTCGTGGGCGAGACCGGAACGGGCAAGGGCCTGTTCGCGCACGTCGTGCACGAAGTGAGCAACCGGCGCGACGCGCCGTTCGTGCAGGTGAATTGCGCCGCGTTGCCCGAACAGCTGCTCGAGAGCGAGCTGTTCGGCTACGTGCAGGGCGCTTTCACCGGCGCCACGCGCGACAAGTCGGGCCTGTTCGAAGAGGCGCAGGGCGGCACGATCTTCCTGGACGAGATCGAGAAGATCCCGGCCACGGTGCAGGCGAAGCTGCTGCACGTGCTCGACCGCGGCGAGATCCGCCCCGTGGGCGCCACGCGCACCAAGAAGGTGGACTCGCGCGTGATCTGCGCCACGAGCAGCGACCTGCGTCAGCGCATCGCCGACGGCCGCTTCCTGGAAGACCTGTACTACCGGCTCAACGACATCACCGTCCGCGTGCCGGCGCTGCGCGAGCGTCGCGACGACATCCCCGTGCTCGCGCAGCACTTCCTCACGCAGTACTCCGAGCAGATGGAGAAGCGGCTGCGCGGTTTCGAGCCCGACGTGCTGCAGTTGTTCCTCGACCACGAGTGGCGGGGCAACGTGCGCGAGCTCGAGAAGACGGTGAAGCGCATGGTGGTGCTCGCCGACGAGGGCGACGCACTGGGCATGGAGCTGCTTCCGACCGAACTGCAGGAGCGCGCGCGGGCGGCCCAGACGCGGCAGGCGGCACGCGCGGACTCGCGGACGCTGCGCGAAAGCGTGGGCCAGCTCGAGCGCGAGATGATCTCCGAGGCACTCACGCGGCACGGTGGCAACAAGGCGCGGGTCTCGCGCGAGCTCGGGCTCAGCTACCCGACCCTGCTCGCCAAGATTCGCCTGCACCGGCTGGAGCCGTCGCGGACGAGCACGGGTGTGAGGAAGTCGTAGAGATCGCACACGAAAGTTTCTTGATAGCCAGAAGGGCCCTGGATCGCGACTTACGCGACCGGGGCCCTTCGGCATCAAGGAGCTTTCCGATTTCGGCCTCGTGCCGTTCTCCGGAGGCGTCTCCCGAGCGTCCCGCGAATACTCACCAGCGCGTTGCCGCACAGCACGTTCGGATTTCGTTCGGCCTTTGATCAGTGCATGGCACGCCGGCTGCAATGAAGGATCGGCGGAGGGGGGGACCTCCAAACAGAGTCTCGGAAGCGAAAGCTCCCGAACTCGAAATCTGGGCTAGCCGGTTCGTGAAGGTCCGGTCGAGGGTACGAGCCCCGTCTTTCGAGACAACGTATCGGCCTTTTCGACCGGCTAGCTCGGAGCTATCAACCGAACTTCCAACTCCTCTGGAACGAGTGGAGGGACGGCCTCCGGCGGGAACGCGTGCAGAACCCGGTCAGCGATCCCAAAGCGAGGTTCCACGAAGTCCAGGGGATTCCGGACACCGGTCCATCGCGCCATCGGCCTACACTGGGGGATGTCCAGGCTGTTGTCGCGAGTGCAGTCGGATCGGTGTCCACCTTTTTCACCGGTGTCGCGCGGTTCGCACACCTGAGTCACCAGCGCACACCGGAAGCCGCCGCCGGGCCGAGAACCGGCGGCGGCTCTGTTTTGCCAAACCCGCGCCCGACGCGGGTTTTTGCGTTTCCTCCACGGTGGCCCCTCCCGGGCGCGGGGTGCTGGCACATGCGTTGCGGTGGTGAACCCATCGCGGCATTCTTCCGACCCCCACACCGAGGAGGTTGACCATGCGTCTGGCGAGATGGTTGTTGGCAGGCCTGCTGGCGCTGGCGCTGGCCGGGTGCGACGACGACACGACCGCCCCCCGCGACGTGACGCCGCCGGCCGCCCCGCG
>JBGAMH010000184.1:0-9794 GCA_044223135.1 Candidatus Eiseniibacteriota bacterium
GGGAGAACGTGGCGTTCTCGCGCCCCGACGCCACCGAGGAGCAGATCCGCGAGGCGTGCCGCATCGCGCGCGTGGACGAGTTCGCGGACCGCTTCCCCGAGGGGCTCGACACCGTCGTGGGCGAGCGCGGCGTGAAGCTGTCGGGCGGCCAGCGCCAGCGCGTGGCCATCGCGCGCGCGATCCTGGCCGATCCGCGCGTGCTGATCCTGGACGAAGCCACGTCGAGCCTCGACAGCGAATCGGAAGCACTGATCCAGGCGGGCCTGCAGCACCTCATGCAGGGGCGCACCACGTTCGTGATCGCGCACCGTCTGAGCACCATCCGTCGCGCGGACCAGATCCTCGTGGTGGAGGACGGCCGCATCGTGGAGCGCGGTCCGCACGAGGCGCTGTACGCGAACGCCGGCCGCTACCGCGAGCTGTACGACCGCCAGCACGGGCTCGAGCAGAACCTGTTCCTGGCCCCGGGCGAGGGCGACGCGGTGCCCGACGGCGAGGAGCGCGGCGCGCGCGGCGCGGCCGTGCCGGGCATGCTCGACCTGATGCAGGGCGGCGGGCGCTGAGCCGAAGGCTCAGCGCGTGTCGACCGCGCCCCGCAACTCGTAGCCGAACTGAAACTCGACGCCGCCCAACGCCATCGCCCTCGCCAGCGGATGCGACCCGCTCAGCCGCCAGCGTGCGTCGGGAGCGCACGACTGCACGCGATGGCCGGTGAACGACACGCGCACCGGGCGTTCGAGCCCGCTCGTGGTGGGCGGGAAGAACACCTGCGCACCCCCCGACTGCATCGCCCCGAAGACCGGCCCCGCGGGGGTGCAGCGCGCCGCCACGTGGAGCCCGTCGGCGCTCACCGCGCCTTGCCAGGCCCCGCGCCCGTCCCGGCGCAGGCGCACCTGGCCGAAGCGCGCAAAGTAGCCGCGCGCCGTCATCGTGGCGGCGTACGCGCGATCGGGCATCCAGAAGTCGAGCGCGAGCCAGGGCTGGCCCGGGCCGAGGTCGTCGGTGGAGTCGGCCGGCGCGACGCGTGCGAACCACAATGCCGCCGCGCCGTGGTGTGGCCACTTCGGCGCGAGTCCGTCGATCTCGAACGTGCCTGCGCGGACGATCTCCACGAACGACACGCCCCAGGCCGGGCGGTCGGCGTGCGTGCGCAGGAACTCCGCCGCCCAGCCGACGTTGCCCGCCGCCAGCTCGCCGACCGTCACGAAGCGCAGACGCCGCGGCAGCCGGTCGGCCACCGAAGCGGGATCGAACGCGTACCACGCGACGATCTCCTCGGGCTGCGCGACGTGCCATGCGGGGCCGGCATCCGGACGCTGTGGAGCATCCGCGGCCGCAGCCGGCATCGTCACCGCGAGTCCCAGCACCATCAGCAGATTCCGCAGCATGCAGGCCTCCGGGGAGGTTCGTCACGAAGCGGGCTCGATCCCGGTGCGCAGCCTACGACGAACGCCGCTCGAACGGGCCACGTTCCGGTGTTGCGATCCGGCGGCCGACCCGGCCCGGTTCAGCGCCCCGACTCCAACTCCCGGAGCCGATCGTCCAGCACCTGCAGCCCGTCGGCGAGCAGGCGTGACCCCGACATCTCGATGCCCAGGGTGCGACGCAGCAGGTCCGCGGGCGGAGCGTCGAACCCTCCGCTCAACAAAGCGAGGTAGCGTGGCACGAACCAGTCGTGCCGGGTGCGGTACAGGTGCCAGTACTGGAGCGCGAGCAGCCCGCCGTACACGTAGCTCACGTCGTACAGCGGGTCCTCCACCATGAGCGAGACCGCGGCCCAGCGGGAGTGGAGCTCCGGGGTGCCGGCGACGAACCCGGAGAAGGGCGCACAGACCCGGGCGGTCAGCCGATCGAGGTCGTCCGCGTCGTGAATCGAGTCGGTGGCCACGCCGTCGTAGATCGCCTGCTCGAGCAGGGCGTCCTCGGCGCCGTAGAACGCGTCGAGGCCCTTGATGTCCAGCCATCGCTCGCGGTAGTAGCGCGAGAGTCCCGGGTCACGCGTCCGCGTCGCCATCGCATCCGCGAGCACGAGTTCGTCGAACGCCGCGAACGACTCGAACAGGTAGTCGGGACCCTGCGTGTCGCAGGGCAGGACGTGATGATTGCTCATGAGCTGCCGATGCACGGCGTGGCCGCCCTCGTGCGCGACCACCGACAGGTCCTTGAACGTTCCGTCCCAGCGGCCATAGAAGAGCATGCTCGGCGACGTGCTCGCGCCGATCGAGAAACCACCCCCGTAGCGCCGGGGCGCTCCGCCGGGGCGGATGTCGACGCGGCCGTTCGCGGGATCCAGCAGCGCGTCGAACTCGCCCTGGTATTCCCGGCCGAGCCCGGCGAACGCGTCGTGGTAGATGCGGCGCGCCGACTCGATCGTCGCGCGCGGGAGCTGCACGCCCGGCGAGGGCGAGCCCAGATCCCAGGCGCGCGCGGGCTCGTGGTGGTCGCGCTCGAAATCGGCTCCGCGGACGCGCTCGTAGCGCCGCACGACGTCGGCGTGCTCGGCCATCAGCCTGAGCAGCGCCCGCGTGGAGTCCGGATCGAAGCCGAGACTGCGGTACTTGCGTGCGGGAGCGTCGGCCTCCCCGTGGACCTTCGCCAGTTCGCTCTGCGCACGCACCTGGTGCAACAGGGCGAAAGCGAACAGGTCGCGCTGCGAGGCGTACCCGGCCCAGCGTTTCCGGAAGCCCTCTTCCCGCACGGCTCGATCGGGATCCGCGGCGACGAGATTGCGCTGACGCAGGACGTCGAGGGTCGTGTCACGCGCGCGCACCGTACCGAAGCGGATGCCGGAAAGGGTCTGCTGATACAGGTCGTACGGCCAACCCGTGATCAGGGGTTGGAATCGATCCAGGACCGCCTGCACACCGCCGGCCAGGACGTGCGCGTCGTCCCGGCGCAGTTCCGCGAGCGCATGCGCGTATCGCGCGAGCCCGGCCTCCTGCCCGAGGAACTCGCGCAGGCGGGCCTCGGGAATCGCGACCACCTCGGGCTCGAGGAAGGCCATGCGCGCGACCACCTCTGCCGAGAGGCGTTCGTCGAGGTCGCAGGCGTCGCTCGCGCGGTCCTGCGAGCAGACGAAGTGAAGGTACCCTTCGTGCCGGGCGAACTGATCGAGCACGGCGTCGTTGGCGCGCATCGCCTCCAGCAGGCGACCCGCCGAATCCAACCGCCCCCGCAGGCGCTCCAGGCGCGCGAGTGCGCTGTCCAGATCGGCGCGCGCCGCCACTTCGGCCGCCGGCGAGGCGAAGTAGTGGCGGGCCAGGTCGGCCGAGGTCGCGGTCTCCACCGGTGCGGCGTGGACGGGCGTCCAGGCGCACACCAGCAGGAGCGCCATCCGAATCGATCCCGACCCGCGCATCGATCCCATCGCGTCGCCTCCCCGGTTGGAGCGGCATCCTCTCACGACGACCACGGGGCCCGGCTGCGCGACCGGGCCCCGCGTCTCTCACCGCCCGGTCAGAGGCCGTGAGTGAAAGTGTCGCGGCGGCCACGAGGACCGCCGCGTGCCGCCGCCGCGCTCCCCAGTGCGAACGGCAGCTCTCCGCGTGCGCGGGCCGTGACGCCCGCGCGTCGATCTACAACTGGAAGTGGTGCGCGATCTTCACCAGGAAGATGTTGTTCGGCTTCTCGTGCACCAGGTCCGTGAGCGAGCGGTTCACCTTGAACTCGCCACTCGGCTCGGACCCGCTGCGCTCCTGCGTCCACACGAAGTAGATCGTGGAGCCGGGCCGGTATTCCCAGCGCGCGACGGCGTTGCCGCGCAGCGAGCGGATGGTGAAATCGGGGTCCCGCAGCCGGAAGCCGGGCGCCGGGCCGGGGCCGTCGGGATCGGCCCAGCTGGTGTCCGCGTACCAGGTCGACCCGTTCTCGCCGTACACGTTGAAGTCGCGCGTCCCGGGATACGCCAGTTCCTTGAAGCGGTCGTAGCGGCCGCTCGCCACCAGCGGCTGTCCGAAGAACTGCAGGCTCACGTTGGGCGTGAACGCCACGTTGAACCGCACGCCGGCCGACAGCGTGTTCTGGTCGAGGTCGGCGAACACGTAGCGCGCGCCGTACGTGGCGGTGGCGGTGGGGTCGTCCACGCTGCGCACCCAGAACGCGTCCGTGTGCGAGCGCTCCAGCGAGGGCTCGATCGACACCGACGCCGACGTGACCGGCTTCCACGTGAACCCGGGAGAGATGCTCCAGTTCCAGGACTCGCCCTCGTCCACGTCGCCGTTCAGCTGGATGTAGTAGAAGCGCTTCCGCGAGCCGTCGGTGTCCAGGTAGAACGAACCGCCCACGTTCGCGAGGCTCCGCATGCGCGGGCCGCCGCGCGTGCGCCGGCCGCTCATGGAACGCGGGTTGTAGTAGGCGTTCGTCTCGAGGCTGAAGCGGTTCGTGAACTCGGCCCGGCCCTGGCCGAACGCGATGCCGTAGTTGCGCAGGCCTTCGAAGTCCCACGAGGACGCGAGCGCGCCCATCAGCATCTTGTTGCGGAAGTGCTTCGTGGGCTTGCTCCAGTTGTATCCGGCGCCGCCGTGCACGTTGATGTAGTTGTCGAAGCCGAAGTAGCCCAGGTCGTTCACGTCGAAGCCCGGCGCCATGTACCCGGCGGCGAAGTTCGCGAACGAAGCGCCGCGCTGCTTGTTGAGCCACAGCCGCACGCCGTGCCCGGTGAGGCTGGTGGCGGCGCTGTCCACTCCGAGCCCCCCGGCATCGGGGCGCTGGAAGTAGTGCGCGGAGCTCCGCTGCAGGCGCGTCATGCGCTCGCGCGATCCGCGCACGTGCGTGGCGGCGGCCCAGCCCGACACCACCCACGTCTTGCTGCTGTCCAGGAACACCCAGCCGTCGAGCGCGGTCACCAGCGAGCCGGAGTTCAGCTCGGGGCGCAGCCGGTCGTCGTCGAACTTGCGGGCGGTGGTCAGCGTCATCAGCCCGAGGCCCTTGCGCTGCTCCTTGAACTCGCGCATGCCGCGCACGACGCCGTAGTACGCCGACGGCTCCACCACCGCGCGGTCGCGGGCCCCGGCCTGCTCGAAATCGGCCTGCTCGCGCGCCGTCAGCGCGTGCACCGTGCCGAAGTTCCAGCCCGGCGCGGGCTGCCCGGTGATCTTGGCGGCGCCGAGGATCTTGGTGCCCACCGGCACGTCCGCGTGTTCGTGGTCCGGCAGGCTGCCCTGCGGCGGCCGGCCGATGCGGCGCGTGTAGAAGAACAGCGGGTCCTGCCAGTTGAAGCCCCAGTAGTCGTTCGCGCCGTTGTTGCCGCAGCCGAACACCGACGAGTTCTCCACGAAGAACGGCCGCTTCTCGTTGAAGAACGTCTCGGAGTCGCTCAGGTTCACGACCGCAGGGTCCACCTCGACCTGGCCGAAGTCCGGGTTGATCGTGGCGTTCAGCGTGAGGTTGCTGCCCAGGTTCGTGCGGATGTCGGCGCCCATGTTGGGGGTGTAGCGCGAGCCGTCGTTGAACGGATCGCCGGGCCGGCGCTGCAGGTACTCCGCCTTGGCCGTGGTGTACGGCACCACCTCGATGTTGCGCGACGGTCGCAGGCCCTGGAGGCCGACCAGCTCCGGCCACAGCGATACGTAGCGTCCGTCGTCGCGCGGCGGGTAGACGAGGTAGTCCTCCTCCTGCAGCCGCGGCACTTCGCGCAGCAGGTTGAAGCCCCACACCATCGGCTCGACGTTGCGGAAGCGCAGCTGCGAGAACGGAATGCGCATCTCCACCTGCCAGCCGTTCGCGTCGCGGTGCACGCGCCCTTCCCAGACGCCGTCCCACGAATCGTCGTCCCAGCTGTCGTTGCGGTAGGTGCCGTCGTACAGCGTGCCGGCCGCGTTGATGCCGAAGTAGTAGCCCGTGCGCTTGTCGTGGAACGGGTCGAAGCCCACCGCGAAACGGTCCGAGCGGCTGTCGTTGTCGCGGCGCGCGAGCCGCGCCACGATCGAGTCCGGCGCCGTGTCGAAAAGGCGCGCGCCCACGTAGATCGCGTCGTCGTCGTAGAGGAGGAACGCCTCGGTCTTCTGGCGCGCGGGCTCGCCCTGGTCGGGGTCGCGCTGCAGGAAGTGGGTGACCGGCTCGGCCTGCGCCCACACCGGCTCGTCGAGTACGCCGTCGATCTCGATGGGATGCTCGGCGCGCGTCACGCGGACAGCCGGGTGCGTCGGGACGGCGGCCGGGGTCGCGGGCTGGGCGAAGGACGTGGCCGCGGCGCCGATCGCGAGCACTCCGGCGAAGAAACAAGTGGGCAGACGCATGGGCAAGGGCTCCGGGGACCGGGCGTTCGACGCGGACTTGGACACGCGAGCCGCCGTCTGGGTTGGGACGCTCGCCGACTACGCCCCGTCGTCAAGCCGGGTTGCAGCAGATCGCACCGGCGCGGCCCGCAGCCACCCTCGCGCGACCAACCGCGGCGCCCTTTCGACGAGCGCCGCCTTCCGGCGGGCCGAGCGCGGTGCGTGCGGGGCGCCGGTACCCCCGCGCCTCGCCGCTCTTCAGCGCAGGGTGGCGAGCACCGCCGCCAGCCGCCCGGCCACGCGCGCGTTGTTCCTCAGCAGCGCCACGTTCGCCGACAGGCTCGCGCCGCCCGTGCGCTGGCGCATCTGGTCCAGCAGGAACGGCGTCACGTCGCGACCGCGCACGCCCGCCACCTCGGCGGCCGCGAGCGCCCCCGCGAGCGCCGTCTCGTAGAGCTCGCGCGGCATCTCGTCGGCCTCCGGGATCGGGTTGCCCACCAGCACGCCGCTGCCGAAGTCCAGGTCGAAGTGCGTGCGCACCGCCTCGGCGAGGTCGTCCACGCTCTCGAACCGCCGGTCCAGGGGCAGCCCCGAGTCGCGGCGCCAGAACGCCGGGAAGTGATCCGTGTCGAGCCCGAACACCGGCACGCCGAGCGTCTCGAGCCGCTCCACCGTGCGCGGCAGGTCGAGGATCGCCTTGGCACCCGCACACACCACCGCCACCGGCATGCGCTCGAGCGCCGTCAGGTCCGCCGACGCGTCCTCGATCCCGGGCCCCGTGGTGCCCGAGGCCTCGCGGTGCACGCCGCCGATGCCGCCCGTGGCGAACACCTCGATGCCCGCGTGCCGTGCCACGAACATGGTGGCCGCCACCGTGGTGGAGCCCGCCGAGCGCCGCGCCATCGCCGCCGCGAAGTTGCTCAGGTTCAGCTTCACCACGTTCTTCGCCGCGGCCAGCCGCTCCAGCGCCTCGCGCGGCATCCCCACGTGCACCTTGCCGTCGATGACGCCGATGGTGGCCGGCGTCGCGCCGTGTTCGCGCACGTCGGCTTCCATCGCGAGCGCGGTCTCCAGCCCCTGCGGCTGCGGCAGCCCGTGCGTGACCACGGTGGTCTCGAGCGCCACCACGGGCCGCCCGGCCGCGAGCGCCCGGCCCACCTCCTCGCTGAACAGGAATCGATCCCGCAGGTTCATCGCAGCTCCTTTCGAAGGCGTCGCGCGGGTCCGCGCGCCGCCGTGCTCATGAGAGCCCGGGGAACCACGCCGCGAGCCGGCCCTCGGCTTCCTCGCGCGTGGCGTCCAGCAGGCCCTGGTGTCCCCAGGCTTCGATCGCGAAGCTCGCCGTCACCACCGCGCGGGCGAGCGCCGATTCCACCGGCCGGTCCTCCAGCAGCGCGGTCAGGAACCCCGCCGCGAACGCGTCGCCCGCGCCCGTGGGGTCCACCACCTGCGAGGCGTGCGCCGTCCACGTGTGCATGCGGCCCGAGCGCGCGTCGTACAGGAGCCCGCCCTTCAGGCCGCGCTTGAACGCCAGCCAGTGCGAGCGCCCGTTCGCGAGCGCGTGGAGGTGCGCGTGCGGGTCGGTCTGCGCGTCGGCGGTGAGCAGCTCGTCCTCGCTGGGCCAGAAGCAGTCCGCCGCTCCCGCCAGCCGACGCCCCGCGGCCAGGCCGTCGGTGTCGAGCAGGTGGTAGGGGTCGAGCGACACCAGCGCGCCCGCCGCCGCGGCTTCGGCCGCGAAGGTGAGCTGCGTGTGCGCCGGCACCGGCGCCATGTGGAAGAGCCGCGCCGCGCGCCACGACTCCGGCACGTCGACCCACGTGGGCGAGACCTCCTCGTGCGTGGGGGCGTTCAGCCGGTGCACCACGTGGCGCACGCGTCCCTCGTACAGGAGCCACGTGCGCAGCGAAGCGCGTCCGAGCGGCCGCAGGCCCGACAGGTCGGCGCCGCGCGCCCGGAGCGCTTCGAGCGCGTCCTGCGGGTAGTCGTCGCCCAGCACCGACAGGCAGCCCACGCGTGCGCCCCACAGCAGCGCACCGAGCGTGGCGTACAGCACCGCGCCCCCCGGCTGCGCCATGCGCGTGCGACCGTCGGCGAACACGATGTCGTCCACGAGCAGGTTGCCGGCGATGACGAGGTCGGGAGTCATGGCGTCGGGCTCACGGGCGGGCGCGCGCCGCGCGGGGCGGCACGCACGACGCGCCTCAGGCGCCGCCCAGGGCGGCGAAGGCCTTCGCGATCGCGGTGCACGCGTCGCGATCGATGGGGTTCGACCACAGGCCGCCCTGCTTCACGGACGAGCCCACGATGAACCCGTGCGCCGACGCGTACGCGGGCAGGTTCGCGGGCGCGAGCCCGGAGCCCACCAGCACGGGCAGCTTCGTGGCGGCGCGCACCGCCGACAGGTCGGCGGGCGCGGCGGGTTCGCCGGTGGCGGCGCCGGTCACGATCACGCCGTCGGCGAGGAAGAACTCGGCGGCCTTCGCGGTCTCGGCCAGCGACACGTCGGCGGTGATCGCGTGCGCGGAGTGCTTCTTCTTGATGTCCACGAACACCTTCACGCGCTCGGCGCCGATCGCGCGCCGGTAGCGCAGCAGCTCGCCCGCGTCGGACTCGATCAGCCCCTCGTCGGCCACGTGCGCGTACACGAAGCCTTCGCCGCGCACGAACTCGGCGCCGCACGCGTGCGCGACCGCGATCGCCTCGCGGTTGGCGCCGGCCAGCACCTGCACGCCGAGCGGCAGCGGCACCTCGCGCTTGAGCTCGCGGCCGATCGCGGTCATGGCCGCGGTGATCTCGGGCCCGACCGCGCGCTTGAGGTACGGGCGGTCGTGCATGTTCTCGATCATGAGCGCGGTGAAGCCGGCGTCGCGGTAGACGCGCGCTTCGGCGACCGCGTCCTGGATGAGCTTGTCCACGGCGTGGTGGGCCGCGGGGGTGCCGGGCAGCGCGCCCACGTGGATCATGCCGATGAGCGCGCGGGGCGCACCGAAGGTCTGGCGGAACGAATCGAGCGGGTTCATCCGCGGAAAGCTAAGCCGCGCGCGCGGGCCGGTCCAGCGGGGGCCCGCCCGCGGGGCGCGGCCGGAGCCGGCGCTAGCGGGCCGGCGGGACCAGCGGCGCGGGCAGCGGCTCGAGCCCGACGCGGCGGCGCGTCCACGCGAACAGCGTGTCGAGCCCGCCCGGCGCGGCGCGCGGGAAGTCGTACGACTCGCCGAAGGTGGTCTTCACGCGCAGCGCGTGGTCCGCACGCGGCACGCGGTCGACGCGGACCGCGCCGTGTCCCTCGGCGGCGAGCGCGGCGGCGAACCGATTCGCCGCGGCCCCGGAGTCCTGCACTTCGTCGCGCTCGCCGAGCAGCACCAGCGCCGGCGCGCGCACCGCGGCCCACGAGGCGACCGGGTCGGCGTCGCGCTCGGCCTTGGCCCACTCGGGCAGTTCGCCGCGCCCGCGCGCGAGCGGTTCGGCGGGCGGCGAGAGCGCGATTGCGAACGCCGGGTGCACGCGCAGCGCCACGCGCGGCACCAGCAGCGCGCCCAGCGAACCGCCGCACACGCCCACGCGCGCCGGATCGACCGCCGG
>JBGAMH010000002.1:0-58420 GCA_044223135.1 Candidatus Eiseniibacteriota bacterium
AACACCTTCTCGGGCACGTCCTTCCACAGGCGGCCCGCGCTCATCGCGGTCTTGTACAGCAGGCCCAGCCCGAAGCCGGTGAAGATCGTGCGCGCGTTGACGCCCGCGCCCGAGCCCGCCGCTTCCTCGGCGCGCGCCGACGCCGACATGGCCGCGCGCGAATCCTCCGAAGCGCCCGCCTTGAGCACCTCGGCGCACGCGGTGCCTTCGGGGTACTTGAGCACGCCGTGCTGCTGCACGATCAGCGCGCGGCGCAGCGGGATCATCATCAGGATGCCGAGCAGCGCGCCGAGGCACGCGACCAGCGCCACGCGCGTGAGCTCGAGGTCGAAGCCCAGGATCATGATGGCCGGCATCGTCACGCCCACGCCGAACGCGATCGATTCGCCCGCGGAGCCCGCGGTCTGCACGATGTTGTTCTCGAGGATCGTGGCGTCCTTGACGCCGAGCTTGGACAGCAGCTTGAACAGCGTGATCGAGATCACCGCCACCGGGATCGAGGCGCTCACCGTGAGCCCCACCTTCAGCACCAGGTAGAGCGACGAGGCGCCGAACACCAGGCCCAGCAACGTGCCCACGATGACGCCGCGCGCGCTGAACTCGCGGATCGACGCTTCCGTGGGGATGTAGGGCGAGAACGGTACGGCGGGAGCCGGGCTCGAGGAGCGGTCCATGAATCGCTCTCCTGTGGGTTCGCGGTTGGAACGAGTCGCGGCACTCTACTGCACGGGCTTCGGGCCGGGCGAGCACTCCGACGGGCGCGGACGCCCGCGTGCCGGGCGGGCGCGGCAGGTCCGTGCGCACCCGCGGCGTGCCCGAACGGGAGCGGGCTCCCCGCGCCCGCTGCGGCCCCGGGCGCGTATCGAGCGGTAGATTTCACTCAGCCGCCGCGAACCACCGTTGTATCCTCCCCGCACTTCTCCACCATCGAGCCGCGCCGTCCCGGCGCATGGCGCTCGAGTCGAGCCGCCGGGAGACGCGGTGCCTGCTGGTCCCGCGTGCCGGTTCCATCCACGAAAGGGGTTCCCGCATGGCGACGATGTCCGGATCCGCAGCCTCCACCCGTACCGTGCAGAACTACGTCGGAGGCCGCTGGGTGGACTCCGCCGCCACGCAGTTCGGCGAGGTGCGCACTCCCGCGAACGACCTGCTGCTGGCGCGCGTTCCGTTGGGCGGTGCGGCCGACGTCGACGCCGCCGTGAAGGCCGCGACGAAGGCCTTCCCCGCCTGGCGCGCCACGCCGCCGGTCAACCGCGTGCGCCCGCTGTTCGCGCTGCGCGCGCTGTTCGAGAAGTACTTCGACGACGTCGCGCGCATCGTCACGCTGGAGCACGGCAAGACGCTCGACGAGTCGCGCAGCAGCGTGCGCCGCGCGATCGACAACGTCGAGATGGCGTGCGGCATCCCGTCGCTCATGCAGGGCCGCTCGCTCGAAGACGTCGCCACCGGCATCGACTGCTTCACGTACCGCCAGCCGATGGGCGTGTTCGCGGCGATCACGCCGTTCAACTTCCCCGCCATGGTGCCGCTGTGGTTCCTGCCGCACGCCGTGGCCTGCGGCAACACGTTCGTGGTCAAGCCGAGCGAGCGCGTGCCGCTGTCGCAGGTGCGCATCTTCGAACTGCTGCACGACGCCGGCTTCCCCGAGGGCGTCGTCAACATGGTGAACGGTGCAAAGGACTCGGTGGACGCGATCCTCGACCACCCCGACATCGCCGGCGTGTCGTTCGTGGGCAGCTCGCCCGTCGCGCACTACATCTACAAGCGCGCCGCCGAGCGCGGGAAGCGCGTGCAGGCGCTGGGCGGGGCCAAGAACTTCGTGCTCGTGATGCCCGACGCCGACATGAACCGCGCCGCGCAGGTGAGCACCGAGTCGTGCTTCGGCTGCGCCGGCGAGCGATGCCTGGCGAACAGCGTGGTGCTGGCCGTGGGCAGCGCGTACGACACGATGGTCGAGAAGCTGGTGGCCGAGGCGAAGAAGATCAAGGTCGGCGACGGCCTCGAGCCCGGCATCACGATGGGACCGGTGATCAGCAGGGCGCACCGCGAGAAGGTGCTCGGCTACATCGAGAAGGGCATCGCCGAGGGCGCCACGCTGGCGCTGGACGGCCGCGGTTTCAGCGACCCGAAGAACCCGAACGGCTACTTCCTGGGGCCCACCGTGTTCACGAACGTGAAGCCCGACATGGTGGTCGCGCGCGAGGAGATCTTCGGCCCCGTGCTGTGCATCATGAAGGCCGACACGTTCGACGAGGCGATCGCCATCGTGAAGAAGCACGAGCTGGGCAACGCGAGCAGCATCTTCACGAGCAGCGGCAAGTACGCTCGCGACTACCGCTGGCACGTGGAGCCCAACATGCTCGGCGTGAACATCGGCGTGGCCGCGCCCATGGCGTTCTTCCCGTTCGGCGGCGCCAAGGGCAGCTTCTTCGGCGACCTGAAGGCGCACGGGCAGGACTCGATCGAGTTCTACACCGACAAGAAGGTGAGCATCACGCGCTGGTTCTGATCGCCAGCCCGGCACGACGCACCGCGAAGGCCCCGCCCGTCCGGCGGGGCCTTTCGCATGTCCGGGGGCGCCGCGGGCGGACGCGGAGTGCCCGCTCCCGGCGGGCCCCGTGCTCCCACCGGCGGCTGACGGAGGAATGTGCTTGATCCCGTACCGCGGTCCGGACCGATGCTTCTTCTGTCGTTCGCCACCGGAGGACACCCATGAGCCGCCCCGCACTTCGTCCGCACCTGTTCACGCTCTCGATGATCGTCGGGCTGTTCGCTCTCGCATGCGTGCGCCCGTGCGCCGCCGGGGGGCCCGCCTGCCGCGCGGCACCCGGCGTGGCCGCGATTCACCTGCCGGTCGAGGCCTACGCGCCGTCGGTGCTCGCCCTGCGGATTCGCGAGCCGAAGGGCGACGGCCATCCCGCGGCCGGCGAGGGCGTGTGGTCCGTGGGGCCGCGCGGGGGCGACGACCCGCCCACGCGATTCGAGCGCTACGCGGGAACGGGCGCGCTCATTGGTGGCGTCACGGGCGTGACGGTGATGGTGATCCGCACACGCGGCGAGGACGGGATCTCGGACTTCTTCGAACCGCTCGTGTGGCTCTACGGCGGCGCGGTGGGCGCCGCCGCGGGCTGGGTCGTGGGCGGTGCGATCGCACTGGCCACCGGAGACTGACGCCGTGCGCACCTCCCCACTCCGACGCTTCGCCGGGCACTCGATGCTCCTCGCCGCCGTGATCGCCGCGGCGACGCCCGCGCTCGCCGCCTCCGACGCCGCACCGTCGCCGGAGCGCCTGCGCGCGCTGTCGGCGGCGCTCGACAGCGCCACGTTCGTGCGCGTGGTCGCGCGGCGCGGCACGTTCGAGGTGCCGCGCGCGTTCGCGGACACGGCGGGCGTCCGCGTGCTGCGCTCCGGTGGCCGCACGGGACTGATCGTGATGGGCGCCGCCGACACGACGGGCCGCGAGCAGCGGCTGCTGGCGTGGAGCGAGGTGGAACGCATCCAGGCGGGGCGCTCGCGCGGCATGGGACCCGCGCTCGCGGGGCTCGCGCTCGGCGGCCTCGTGGTGGGCATCGCGGCGGCGCGTGCGGGCTCCCAGGGAGGCACCGTCTCCGAAGGCACGGCCCCGCTCCTCTACGGCGTCGGCGCGGTCGCGGTGATCAGCACCATCGTGGGCCTGGCCGTGACGGGCTCGCCGATCGTGCACACGGTCTACCCGTGAGGCGCGCCGCCTCCCCGATCGGTCGCGCCGCACGCGTCACGCTGCTGCTCGCGGCGCGGCTCGCCGCGACGCCGACGTTCGCCGCGACCGACGCCGCGCCGTCGCCCGCGCGCCTGCGCGCGCTGTCGGCGGCACTCGACAGCGCGACGTTCGTGCGCGTGTTCGCGCGCCGCGGCACGTTCGAGGCGCGGCGCGTCCGGGCCGACACGACGGGGCTGCGCCTGATCCGCAATCCCGGCCGCGTGGCGCTCATCGTGACGCACGGCGCCGACACGCTCGGGCGCGAGCAGCGGCTGCTCCGGTGGAGCGACGTCGAGCGCATCGACTCGGGCCGCGGTCACAGCGCCAGGCCCGCACTCGTCGGTCTCGGCATCGGCGCGGCGGCGTTGGGCACTGCTGCCGTCCTCGGACGGGACGGCGGCCATCTCGAACCCGAGACCGCGCTGACATTGTGGTACGGCTCGATCCTGGTCGCGGGCGCGAGTACGGCCGTCGGCTTCCTTCTGATGGCCGGATCCCCGTCCACGCACACCGTCTATCCGTGAGCCGATTCGCGACGCGAACGGTGGGGCGGCGGGCCGTGCAACCGGGTCGCTCGAGGCTCGAAGGCCGGCACACCCCCCACACGTGCGCCTGACAGGCTGACACGCGCCTCGCCCCTCGCGTCAGCCGACCGGCCCCGATGGCAGATCGCTCGCCGGGGCGACCTCCGTATTTCGACGGAGTTGCGGGCGCGAAAGGCGAGAAGCGGCCCCCACGAGCGCGGCCTGTGGATTGCAAATGTCCAGACCGCAATCAGGCGGCGGGAGCGTTTCCCGCCGGGGGATCACGCGAGACCGGGTCCGCATGGGCGCCCGGTCTCGCGCACTGAACAGGGGCGGACATGGATCGAGTACCCGACGTGCGGACCACCGAAGCGCCCACCTCCACTCCGCACGCCGCGCGGCGATCACCGGTGCGACGCGTGGTGGCGCTCACGCTGATCGCGCTGTCGGCGGCACTCGCGTTCGCCGCGTGGGCCGCGCCCGCGTCCTCGCCGAAGGCCGCGCCGAAGCAGGCGCCGTTCGCCGGCAACGAAGATTGCAGCATGTGCCACGAGCCGGGCGCGCCGAGCACCAAGCGCGGCCCCGACGACGCGCCGAACTTCGACCCCGCGCTGCGGTCGTCGATCCACGCGGGCGTGAAGTGCGTCGAGTGCCACGCCGACCTCAAGGACGTCACCGACTTCCCGCACGCGGCGAAGCTCAAGAAGATCGAATGCGGCAGCTGCCACAAGGAAGAGCTCGCGCAGCACCTCGAGAGCCTGCACGGCCAGGCGGCGGCGCGCGGAGACAAGCTCGCGCCCACGTGCAAGAGCTGCCACGGCACGCACGGCGTGCTGAGCCCCAAGAACCCCGCGGCGCCCACGTACGTGGTGAACATCCCGCTGCTGTGCAACCGCTGCCATCGCGAGGGTTCGGCGGTCCAGTCGTACTACCACATCCCGCAGGACTCGATCCTCACGAACTACCAGGAGTCGATCCACGGCGAGGGCCTGTTCAAGAAGGGCCTGCTCACCACCGCCGTCTGCACGAGCTGCCACACGTCGCACCACCAGCTGCCGCACACGGATCCGCGCTCGAGCATCGCGCGCACGAACGTGGCGAAGACCTGCCAGCAGTGCCACGTGCGCATCGAGCAGGTGCACGCGAAGGTCGTGCGCGGCGAGCTGTGGGAGAAGGCGCCGAACCAGGTGCCCGCGTGCGTGGACTGCCACGAGCCGCACAAGATCCGCCGCGTGTTCTACGCCGGCGGCATGGCGGACCGCGACTGCATGTTCTGCCACTCGAAGAAGGACCTCGTCGGCACGAAGGACGGCAAGCAGGTGTCCATGTGGGTGAACCAGGACGAGGTCGCCCACTCCCGCCACGAGAAGATCGCCTGCTCGCAGTGCCACACCGGCGCGACGCCCTCCGCCACGCGGCCGTGCTTCTCGGTGGCGCCCCGGGTGGACTGCTCCGCCTGTCACGCCGAGGTCTCCGACGTGTACCGCGCGAGCACGCACGGCCAGCTCAAGGCGAAGGGCAGCCCCGACGCGCCCGACTGCGTCGACTGCCACGGCACGCACGGAGTGAAGAGCAAGCACGAGACCGAATCGCGCACGTTCGCTCGCAACGTGCCCACGCTGTGCGGCGGGTGCCATCGCACCGGCAAGAAAGCCGCCGTGCGCTACAAGGGCGATCAGAAGGACATCCTCGAGCACTACGAGGAGAGCATCCACGGCCGGGGCCTGCTGAAGAGCGGCCTCGTGGTCACGGCCACGTGCGCCGACTGCCACACGCCGCACGGCGAGCTGCCCGCGAGCGATCCCCGGTCCACCGTGAACCCGAAGAACGTGGCGGGCACGTGCGCCAAGTGCCATCGCGGCGTCTACGAGCAGTTCGCCGAGAGCGTGCACTCGCCCGGGAACATCAAGACGAACAAGAAACTGCCGAGCTGCGCCGACTGCCACAGCGCACACTCGATCAACCGGGCGGATCTCCAGAACTTCCGCCTCACGATCATGACGCAGTGCGGCAACTGCCATAAGGAACTGGCCGAGAGCTACTTCGACACCTACCACGGCAAGGTGTCCAAGCTCGGGTACGACAAGACCGCGAAGTGCTACGACTGCCACGGCGCGCACGACATCCTGCCGGTGTCGAACCCGCGCTCCCGGCTGTCGCACGACAACATCGTGGGCACGTGCCAGAAGTGCCACCCCGGCTCGAACCGCCGGTTCGCCGGTTACCTCACGCACGCCACGCACCACGAGCCGAAGAAGTACCCGGTCCTGTTCTTCGTGTTCTGGGCCATGACCGGGCTGCTCACGACCACGTTCATCGTCGCGGGCCTGCACACGTTCGCCTGGCTCCCGCGTTCGCTGGCGTACCGCAGGATGCTGGAGACCTCGCACGCGCTGGAGTCCCCGCAGCACGTGCGCCGCTTCACCACGCTGCACCGCAACCTGCACATCATGGTGATCACCAGCTTCCTGTCGCTGGCGATCACGGGCATGACGCTGAAGTTCTCGTACGCGCCGTGGGCGTCGGTGCTGTCGCGCCTGCTCGGCGGCTTCGAGGCGGCGGGCTTCATCCACCGCGTGGCCGCGCTCGTGACGTTCTCCTACTTCGGCATCCACGTCTGGGACCTGCTGAAGAAGCGGCGCGAGAGCCGGAAGTCCTGGAAGGATTTCATCTTCGGCCCCGGCGGCATGATGTTCAGCCCCACCGACGGCAAGGAGTTCATCGGCTCGATCAAGTGGTTCCTGGGCAAGGGGCCGCGCCCCACCTACGGCCGCTGGACGTACTGGGAGAAGTTCGACTACTTCGCCGTGTTCTGGGGCGTCGCGGTGATCGGCCTGTCGGGCCTGCTGCTGTGGTTCCCGACGGTCTTCACGAAGATCCTGCCGGGCTGGCTGCTGAACGTGGCCACGATCATCCACAGCGACGAAGCGCTGCTGGCGGTGGGCTTCATCTTCACGGTGCACTTCTTCAACACGCACTTCCGCCCCGAGAAGTTCCCGATGGACACGGTGATCTTCACGGGCGGCATGCCGCTGGACGAGTTCAAGCAGGACCGGCCGCGCGAGTACGAGGAACTGGTCCGGAGCGGCAAGCTCGAGGAGCACTTCGTTCCGGCGCCCGAGCCGCGGATGCTCCGCCGGTGGCGCATCTTCGGCACCATCGCGCTGTCGCTCGACATCCTGCTGATCGTCGGCATCCTGTACGCGGCGATCTTCGCGTACCGCTGAGGACCCCCGATCCTCGACCGGCCGGCGGCGCCCCGCGCGTCGCCGGCCGCGGCGTTTCCGGGGCGCGAGCGCGCTGCGAAGGCGTTTTCCCGGCGCGGGGCGACCTCCCGCCGGTGTATGCTCCCCGCCGCTTTCCCTTCGCCATGCGGCCCCGTGAGGCCCCCCGCATCGTTCCGCCGGTCCACGCCGCGGGTGCGGCCGGCCGGCCCCGAGGAGATCCAACGCATGCCGCGCAAGCTGATCGGCGGTCTGATCCAGTGCAGCAACCCGATCAACGACGAGTCCCAGCCCGTCGCGAAGATCAAGCAGGCCATGTTCGACAAGCACGTGCCGCTGATCGAGGAAGCCGGCAAGAAGGGCGTGCAGGTGCTCTGCCTGCAGGAGATCTTCAACGGCCCGTACTTCTGCCCCGGGCAGGACAAGCGCTGGTACGACTCCGCCGAGACGGTGCCCGGCCCGACCACGGACGCGGTGGCGAAGATCGCCGCGAAGTACAAGATGGCGGTGGTGGTGCCCGTGTACGAGCAGGAGATGCCCGGCGTGCTCTACAACACGGCCGCGGTCTACGACGCCGACGGCAGCTACCTGGGCAAGTACCGCAAGAACCACATCCCGCACACGAGCGGCTTCTGGGAGAAGTACTTCTTCAAGCCCGGCAACATGGGCTACCCCGTGTTCCAGACGCGCTACGCGAAGGTCGGCGTGTACATCTGCTACGACCGCCACTTCCCCGAGGGCGCGCGGGCGCTGGGCCTGAACGGCGCCGAGATCGTGTTCAACCCCAGCGCCACCGTGGCCGGGCTGTCGCAGTACCTGTGGAAGCTCGAACAGCCCGCGCACGCCGTGGCGAACGGCTACTTCGTGGGCGCCATCAACCGCGTGGGCACCGAGGCGCCCTGGAACATCGGCAAGTTCTACGGCTCGTCGTACTTCGTGGACCCGCGCGGCAACTTCGTGGCGCAGGCCAACGAGGACGACGACGCGCTGGTGGTGGCGGAGATGGACCTCGACATGATCCAGGAGGTCCGCAACATCTGGCAGTTCTTCCGCGATCGCCGTCCCGAAACGTACGGGCCGCTGACCGCGCTGTGAACCCGGCGCCGACCATCCAGCGCGTCGTCGAGACCGCGCTCTACGTGGACGACATGGACCGTGCCGTCGCGTTCTACCGCGACGTGCTCGGCCTTCGCCCACTGACGTCCGGCGAGCGGCTGTGCGCGATGGATGCCGGCGGCGCGACCGTGCTGCTGCTGTTCGCGCGGGGCGGCACGCGGGACGGCCTGCGCTGGGACGGCGGCTACATCCCGCCCCACGACGGGGCGGGCCCGCTGCACATGGCGTTCGGCATCGATGCCGGCGAACTCGACGCGTGGCTGGCTCGGCTGGGCGCTCACGGCGTCGCGGTGGAGAGCCACAATCGGTGGGAACGCGGCGGGAGCAGCATCTACTTTCGCGATCCCGACGGCCATTCGCTGGAACTCGTGACGCCCGGAACCTGGGCGACCTACTGAACACGCTCCGAGCGTGAAGGAGAAGAACGTGGGTCTGTTGATCCGAAACGGCGAGATCGTGAACGCCGGCGAGCGCTTCGTCGCCGACGTCTGGTGCGACGGTGGAAAGGTCGCCGCGATCGGCACGCGGCTCGAACCGAAGACCGGCGACACCGTGATCGACGCGGCCGGCCAGTACGTGCTGCCGGGCTTCGTCGACCCGCACGTGCACATGGAGCTGTCGTTCATGGGCACCGTGTCGGCGGACGACTTCGACTCGGGCGGCGCGTCGGGCGTGGCCGGCGGCACCACGTGCTACATCGATTTCTGCATGCAGGGCCGCGGGCAGTCGCTGACGGCGGCCGTGGCGGACTGGCACGCGAAGTCGAAGAAGTCGTGCGTGGACTACACGTACCACCTGGGCATCACCGACTTCGGGCCGAACACGCCCGCCGAGATGCGCGAGGTCGTGCAGAAGCACGGCATCACCAGCTTCAAGGTGTTCCTCGCCTACAAGGGCGCGCTGATGGTGGACGACGGCCAGCTCTACCAGATCATGGAGGAGGCCGGGAAGCTCGGCGCCGTGGTCACCGTGCACGCCGAGAACGGCGACGCCGTGTGGCACCTGCAGCGCGAGCTGATCGCCAAGGGCTGCACCGGGCCCGAGTTCCACCCGGTGTCGCGGCCCAGCGTGGTCGAAGGCGAGGCCACCGAGCGCGCGCTGGCGATGGCGCGCCTGCACGGCACCACGGCGTACATCGTGCACATGACCTGCAAAGAGGCGGTGCACGCGCTGGAGCGCGCGAAGCTGTCGGGCCAGCACTGCTACGGCGAGACGTGCCCGCAGTACCTGCTGCTGGACGACACCGTGTTCGACAGGCCCGACTTCGAGGGCTCGCTGTACGTGATGAGTCCGCCGATCCGCCCGGGTCACGTGGGCCACCACGCGGCGCTGTGGGCCGGGCTCTCCAACCGCATGCTCGACACCATCGGCACCGACCACTGCCCGTTCACGTTCGAGCAGAAGAAGATGGGCCTCGGCGACTTCACGAAGATCCCGAACGGCGCACCGGGCATCGAGGACCGCCTGCTGCTGATGTACACCGAGGGCGTGATGGGTGGGCACTTCGACCTGTGCCGCATGGTCGAACTGGGCTCGGCCGCCCCGGCGCGCATCTTCGGCCTCGAATCGAAGGGCGCGGTCGCCGTGGGCAAGGACGCCGATCTCGTGCTGCTGGATCCGAAGGGCTCCGGCACGCGCAGCGCGAAGACGCACTTCTCGCGCGCCGACCGCAACATCTACGAAGGCCGCCCCGTGAAGGGCCGCATCACCAGCACCATCGTCGCCGGGCGCGTCGCGTTCGACGGCAGCAAGCTCATGACGCAGACCGGCGCGGGTCGCTTCATCGCCCGCAAGCCCACGCATTTCGCCCATCACGCGGAGGTGAAGCCTTGAACCCGAACGCCAGCACGACCCCGATGACCTCCGCCGACGTGCGCCGGAAGCACAAGGAAGTCCTGTTCCCGTCCGTGGGCAACTTCTACGCCGAGCCCGTGGTGCTGTCCGAGGGCAAGGGCCTGCGCGTGCGCGACCTGGACGGCAAGGACTACCTCGACTTCTTCGGCGGCATCCTCACCGTGTCGGTGGGGCACTGCAACGACGAGGTGAACGGCGCCGTGAAGGCGCAGATCGACCGGCTCGGCCACGTGTCCACGCTGTACCCCACGCTGCCGATCGTCGAACTGGCCGAGAAGCTCGTCTCCATCGCGCCGGGCCAGCTGAAGAAGGCGTTCTTCACGGCCAGCGGCACCGAGGCCGACGAAACCGCGGTCACGCTCGCGCAGGTGTACACGGGCAAGAGCGAGATCATCGCGCTGCGCCACGGCTACTCGGGCCGCTCGCTGCTGGCGCAGGCGCTCACCGCGCACTCGCCGTACCGCGCCGTGCCCACGCAGATCGCGGCGGTGAAGCACGCGCTGTCGCCGTACTGCTACCGCTGCCCGCTCAAGCTCACGTACCCCAAGTGCAACGTGCAGTGCGCGCGCGACCTCGACGAGCTCATCCGCACCACCACCACCGGCCAGCCCGCGGCGTTCCTCGCCGAGCCCATCCAGGGCGTGGGCGGGTTCGTGACGCCGCCGAAGGAGTACTTCCAGATCGCGGTCGAGATCGTGCGCAAGTACGGCGGCCTGTTCATCTGCGACGAGGTGCAGACGGGCTTCGGCCGCACCGGCGACAAGTGGTGGGGCTGCGAGCAGTACGGCGTCGAGCCCGACATGATGACCATGGCCAAGGGCATCGCCAACGGCATGCCGCTGTCGGCCACGCTCGCGACCACGGCGATCGCCGACTCGTTCACGAAGTCGCAGATCAGCACGTACGGCGGCAACCCGATCAGCGCCACGGCCGGTCTCGCCACCGTGAACGTGATCGAGAAGCACGGCCTGCTGCGCAACGCCGCGGTGCAGGGCGCGAAGCTGCGCGAGGGGCTCGAGAAGATCCAGCGCAAGCACCCGCGCATCGTGGGCGAGGTGCGCGGCATGGGCCTGATGCAGGGCATGGAGATCGTGAAGGACGAGACCGCGAACGACCGCACGCCGAACCCGCAGGCCGTGAACGCGCTGTTCGAGGAGACGAAGAAGCGCGGCCTGCTGATCGGCAAGGGCGGTCTGAACGGCAACTGCCTGCGCATCTCGCCGCCGCTCACCGTGAGCGCGGCCGAAGTGGACGAGGCGCTGCAGAAGCTGGGCGAGTCGTTCGACGCCATCGACGCGTGAGGTGAACCGGTGACCCAGCTTCCCGAAGGCCGTCTCGAGCACCAGCTGTCCGACGCGAAGCCCGTCTACACGCCGGGCGAGGCCGTGGCGGAGGCGAACCGCTGCCTCTACTGCCACGACGCCCCGTGCGTGCAGGCGTGCCCCACGGGCATCGACATCCCCACGTTCATCCGCAAGATCGGCACCGACAACGTGCGCGGCTCCGCGCGCACGATCCTGTCGGCGAACCTGCTCGGCTACTCGTGCGCGCGCGTCTGCCCCGTGGAGGTGCTGTGCGTGGGCGCGTGCGTGTACAACGCCTGGCACCGCAGCCCGCCCATCGCGATCGGGCGGCTGCAGCGCTACGCCACCGAGACGCTGCTCGCCGGCGGCGACGCTTCGACGCTGCTGGCGAAGGCCCCGGCCACCGGCAAGCGCGTGGCGTGCGTCGGCGCCGGGCCGGCGTCGCTCGCGTGCGCGGGCTACCTGGCACTCGAAGGCGTGCAGGTGACCGTGTACGAGAAGCGCCCGATCGCCGGCGGACTCAACGTGAGCGGCGTGGCTCCGTACAAGATGCACGCCGACGCGGCGCTCGCCGAGGTCGAGTTCCTGCGCTCGCTCGGCGTGGAACTGCGCACCGGCGTCGAGATCGGCCGCGACGTGACCGCGGAGCAGCTGCTGCGCGAGCACGACGCGGTGTTCCTGGGCCTGGGACTCGGCGGCGACTCGCCGCTCGGGTTGCCGGGCGAGGACGGCCCCGGCGTGACGGGCGCGGTCGCGTGGATCGAGCGGCTCAAGCTGGAGCCCGGCTACTCGGTGGGTGGCGTGCGGCGTGCGGTCGTGATCGGCGGCGGCAACACCGCCATCGACGCGGCCCGCGCGCTGGCGCGGCTCCGCGTGCCGTCGGTGCGCATGCTGTACCGGCGCACGGCCGCCGAGATGAGCGGCTACCTGCACGAGCTGGAGCAGGGCAAGCTCGACGGCATCTCGCTGGTGGAGCACGCGGTGCCGAAGGCGTTCGAGCGCGACGCGCAGGGCACGCTCACGGGCATCACGCTGGCCGACGGTCGCCACGAGCCGTGCGACTTCGCGGTCGTCGCCATCGGCCAGGCGAAGCTCGCCGAGCTCGTGCGCAGCTTCCCGGGCGTCGACCTCGACGATCGGGGCCGGGTGGCCGCCGATCCGGCGACCGGCGTCACCGCGAACCCGAAGGTATTCGCGGGCGGCGACGGCCTGCGCGGCGGCGAGCTGGTGGTGACCGCGGTGCAGGACGGCAAGCGCGCGTCCCGTGGCATCGCGGCCGCGCTCGGCATCCCGGTGCGCAAGGACGCGCCGATGCACGCGGGGCACGTGTAGGACGCACGCACGGCGGGAACGGCGCGAGGCGCGGGATCGCTCCCGCGCCTCGTGTCGTTTCCCGGCACCACCCCGCTACAGCCGCACCACGCGCACGCTGCGCTCGAGCCCCGGCGTGCTCACACGCACGAAGTAGAGCCCCGGGCCCGCCTCGCCGCCCGCCGCGTCGCGCCCGTCCCAGCGCAGCTCGTGCGCGCCCGCGCCGAACTCGCCCGACGCCACTTCGCGCACCTGCCGGCCCGCCGCGTCGTACACCCGCACGCTCGCACTCGCGGCGCGCGGCAGCGCCAGGCGGAACACGCTCGCACCGCGCGTCGGGTTCGCACCCGTGCGTTCGAACGCCAGCGTCAGCGGCGCGTCACCCACGCCCACGGTGCCGCTCGGCGACACGAGTGCCGGGGCGCTCTCGTTGCCGTGCACGTCCACCGCCGTCAGCTTCCAGTACCAGTTCCCGCCCGGCGCCACGTAGCCCGTGTCGGGCTGCGACGTGAACAGCGTCGCGCCGCTCGGCACGAAGCCGGGCGTCGCGCCGCGGTACAGGCGGAAGCCCACGAAGTCGGCGTCGCTGCTGCGGCCCCACGACAGGTGCGTGAACGACGGCGCGTACGCCCCGGTGAACGGCGCGGGTGTCGCGGGCGGCAGGTTGTCCACCGAGTAGCCCGAGTCCGGCGCCGAGTCCCAGAACGCGCCGTCGGTGCCCACCGCCTCCACCATGAACAGCGTGCGCGGATTGCCCGCGCCCACGGAGTCGCCCTCGGTGCTCGCGACGAAGCTGTACCCCGCCTGCCCGTTCGCGAGCTGCGTGGCGACCTGCTCCCAGTAGACCGTGGCGGTGGCGTCCGTCGTCGTGCGGAGCACGCGCGCGCCGGTCTTCGCGGCGTTCGCGCCCTCCACCCCGGCGCCGCCGTCGGCGGCGAGCACGGCGCCCGCGGCGAGCGCCTGCGCCGCGAGCCGGGCCGGCACCTGCCGCCAGATGCGATAGCTCGCCACGCCGAACGCGGGCTCGGCGTCGAGATAGCTCGGCGTCCAGCTCACCCGCACCCTGCCGCCCTGGTCCACCGGCACGTCGCGCACGCTGACGATGGACGGCTCGGGATTGCCGAGACGCCCGAAGCGCTCGATGCGCTGCGCGTAGACGCCGTAGCTGGAGGCGCGCCCGTCGGTCCACGCGGCGATCACACCGCCGGCGCCGTCCGGCGCGAGCGCGAAGTCGCCCTGGAGCGGCGCGAGCCCTGGAACGATGCCGAGCGTGGGCGCGGGCCACCCGAGCGGTGCGGCGCCATTGCCGAGCAGTCGCTGCACCGTGAACGGAGCCATGATGCCGTCGTACCAACCCGTGACCAGGCCGCCGCGGCCGTCGGCCACGCACGGCGCCATGGCCGGGAATGCGCTCGGGGAGAGCGCGTTGCCCTCGGTGCTCCAACCCGGCGCCCGCAGTCCGGCCGCGGTGACGTGCGTGGCGAGCATGCGCACCGTGAGAAAGCTCCGGGCCGCCACCACGTAGGCGCCGCGTGCGCCGTCGCTGCAGATGGACCGCGCTTCGTACATGTCCCCGCCGTTGCCCATCACGCCGCGCGCGCCCCACTGCAGGCCGCCGCCCGCCGAGGGAATGCAGACCACGTCCACCACGGACGGTGACGTGCCCTCGTCGGTATAGGCCACGATCACTCCACCCAGGCCGTCCGCCACCGCGTGCGGTCGCGTCTGGTTGCCCGTGTACGGCAGCGCGTACGTGCCGATCAGGCCGGCCCCTGCGGAGAAGTGGCGGAACATGATGTCGGTGCCGACGCCCGCTTCGCTCTGGTAGACGACGCAGGCGCCGCCCGAACCATCGGCGACGACCTCGGCGTTCTGCTGGATGCCGCCGCTGAAATCCACGGTCACCGGGAATCCGGTCACGACGACGCCGGCCGGCGTGACGCGGGCCAGGTACTCGTCGTAGTCGCTGACGCTGTAGATCTCGCCGAACGACACGAAGACTCCGCCCGCGCCGTCGGTGCAAAGTTTCGGCTGGAAGGCCTGGCCGTCCCACACCCTCAGTCCGTTCGCCGGCCACCCCGGCGCGATCGTGCCGTTGGCGAGCACGCGCTGGACGAACACGTCCTGCCCCGCGCGGTCGTCGATCCACGTCGCGTACAATCCGCCGCTCGGATCGGGCAGGATCTGCACGGCCTGCTGGCTGCCCGTCACGTTGGTGAGCGCCACGCCGTTCGCCGTCCAGCCGGGTGCCGCGGCCCCGTTGGCCAGCAGGTGCTGCACGTACACGTCGGCGTTCCCGCCACGGGTGTCGGCCCAGCCCAGGAACACGCCGCCCGCGCCGTCGGACGCCGAGACCACCCCGTAGCGCGTGCCGGCGCCGAGGGCCACGGTCGTGTTGACGGACGGGTCGTTCGACCACGCCGCATGGGCGAGCGCCGGCGCCAGCAGGGCGGCGAGCAGGGCGAGTGCAGACGGACGACGGAACATGCGGGGCCTCCGGAGGACTCGGCGGATCGGGGTTCGGGCACGAGGTACCTCTGTCTCAATCCCCGGCGCCCTCCAAACCGCACGGCCGGGCCCGCCGCCCCGCCCGATTCCCCCATCGAATCCGCGGTGGCCTGCGCTATCATCGCCCGGCCCATGACCTTCGGGGGCCCGTGAGCCCCAGACCTTCGGCCGTACACGCGGCCAGACCCCGTCGGAGAACGCCCGCCCGCGCGCGGCCACGCTCCGCCGGAGCCCAGGACGAGCCCCGCATGGCTGATCTCTCGATCGACTTCGCCGGCATCAAGTCCCCGAACCCCTTCTGGCTCGCGAGCGCCCCGCCCACCAACAGCGGCGAGCAGGTGATGCGCGCGTTCGACCACGGCTGGGGCGGCGCGGTGTGGAAGACGCTCGGCGACCCGATCGTGGACACGTCCAGCCGCTTCGGCGCGATCGAGGTGGGCGGGCAGCGCATGGTGGGCTTCAACAACATCGAGCTGATCACCGACCGTCCCCTCGCCGTGAACCTGCGCGAGATCGCCGAGTGCAAGAAGCGCTATCCGAAGCACGCCGTGATCGTGTCGCTGATGGTGGAGTCCAGGGACGACTGGCGCGAGATCATCCGCCGCGTCGAGGACACCGGCGCCGACGGGCTGGAGCTGAACTTCGGCTGCCCGCACGGCATGTGCGAGCGCGGCATGGGCTCGGCCGTCGGGCAGGAGCCGAAGGTGCTCAAGACCGTGGCCGGCTGGGCGCTGGAGTTCTCGAAGCTGCCCGTGCTCGTGAAGCTCACCCCGAACGTGGGCGACATCACGGTGCCGGGCGTGGCCGCGGTCGAGGCGGGCGTGCACGGCCTGTCGCTCATCAACACGATCAAGAGCATCGTGGGCGTGGACCTGGACCGCATGGTGCCCTACCCGGTCGTGGGCAACCGCTCCACGAACGGCGGCTACTGCGGGCCGGCGGTGAAGCCGATCGGGCTGCACATGGTGGCCGCGCTCGCGCGCGACCCGCGCGTGACCGTGCCGATCTCCGGCATCGGCGGCATCGCCACGTGGCGCGACGCCGCGGAATACATCGCGCTGGGCTCCACCAGCGTCCAGGTGTGCACGTCGGTGATGCACTACGGATTCCGCATCGTCGAGGACATGATCGACGGCCTTTCGAACTTCCTCGACTCCAAGGGCATGAAGTCGGTGAACGAGCTGCGCGGCCGCGCGCTGCCCGCGTTCACCGAGTGGGGCGATCTGGACCTCAACTACAAGGTCGCCGCCAGCATCGACCCGCAGAAGTGCATCGGCTGCGACCTGTGCCTGGTGGCGTGCCGCGACACGTCGGTGCACTGCATCCACACGGGCGAGCACCCGCTGCCCGCCGGTCACCGCGCGCCGTCGCGCGACGCCGCCATCGCGCGCGCGAAGGACACGGGCATCCACGTGACGTGGGTGGACTGGGACGAGTGCACGGGCTGCAACCTCTGCTCGCACGTGTGCCCGGTGCCGGGCTGCATCACGATGGTCGACGACACGCGCGGCAAGCCGTTCGAGAGCTGGAACGACCGCATCGCCAGGGGCACCGCGCACGTGCCCGGCGGCCTGCACGACTGAGGCGCAGCACCCGTGCGAGGACGGCGCGGCCCGGAGGCGGGCCGCGCCGTTTCCGCGTTCAGGGCGCGGAGATCGTCACCGGCCCCACGCTGGCCTGGATCGTCATGGCGCGCGTCAGCGTCTGCCCGGTGCTCACGCCGTAGGTGGCAGGCCACACCGACACGATGCCGCCGGTCGCCACGGCGTTCACCCCTTCCATGAACGTGTTCCACGGACGCATGAGCGAGCCGCTCTCCACCACGGGCATCGGGTGGCCGCGGTCCACGTACGTGGTCGCCACGCCGAGGATGCCGTTGATGGCGTTCTCCAGCGCGTCCACCTCGAACGACGTCGCGGCGTTGTTGCCGCCGCTCGTGGTGCAGCCGCCGTTCGTGTGCACGCCGATCGCGATGTTCTGCGCCTCCCAGATCACCGGGCTGCCCGAGTTCCCGCCCTCGGTGTCCACCGCGTAGTCCAGCCGGATGTCCGCGCCCGACACGGATTCACCGTTGAACGGCCCGGTCGAGGTCTGGTTCGTCTGGTTCGTGGTGCCGACATCCGTGCCGAAGCCGGTCACGCGCAGCGTGACGCCGTTCGCCGGCAGCTCGTGGGTGATGCGCAGCGGCTGGCCGTATGCCTGGTGCGGCAGCAGCCCGGTGGTCGCGTTCGCGTTCACGCGGAACACGCACCAGTCCTTGCCGAGACCCTGCCCCTCGCCGTCGAAGCGCCACATCACGCCGGTGAGGTTGATCGGGAACTGATCCGCGGCGGCGGCGGCCACGAGCGTGCCGTCGTTCTGGGATGCGGGGACGTTGAACTCCACGACGCCGCTCAGGTCCAGGATGCCGTCGGGCAACTGCGGACCGGCGCCGTCGGGGTCGAAGTCCGCGCAGTGCCCGGCGGTCAGGAACGCGCCGTTGCCGATGCGCCAGGCCGTGCAGCCGCTGTTGAAGATGCGGGCCACGCGGTTGTCGGTGGACGCCACGCGGTCGTCGTTCGCGCCGCACTGCGTGAACGGCCGCAGCGGCATGCCCACGCCCACCACCGCGCCCCGCACCACCGCTTCCACGTCGCGGTCACCGGGCGCCACGACCAGCTTCACGTCCACGCGGTCGCCGTTGAACACGGCGGACACGCTGCCCCAGTCCTCCAGCGCGCGGGCGTCGAGCGTCTGCCAGTCGCCGTTCCACGCCGAGCGCAGCACGATGCGGCTGGAGTCCCCCAGCGCGCACTTGCCGAACACCACGCGCATCCACGGTGCGCCCGGCATCTCGATCGTGCCCAGGTCCACCTCGCGCGCGGGCCGGCCCCGCTCGCCGCTCTGCACGCCGGACGAGCGCGACACCGTGGTGGTTCGCCACAGGGGCGCGTCGGCCGGCGCCGCCATCGCGGTGCCGGCCATGCACACCGCCGCGACCCCGGCCATCACTCCGAGCCGCGCGCTCACTGCAGGCTCACCAGCACGAGCACGAGACCCGTGCCCGAGTCGAGCGCCGTCATCGCCTTGCCGAGCACGGCGCCGTGTGCGCGCTCGCGGTCGGCCGCCTTCATCGCGTGGCCCGCACGCGCCGACGTCGTGAGCAGGTCGCCCACGCCGATGGGCGTCTCGCTCGCGTCGCACTTCACCCACACGCGGCCCGTGAGCGCGACCGCGGCCGTCCCTTCGACACGAGCGTCCTTGCTCAGCACGATGCCGGCGTCCAGCGCGTTCGCCCCGCTGACCACGCCCGCCACGCGGTGCGAATACGCCTCGTCGGCCGGTTCGAGCCGGCCCGGCTGCGCCGGATCGATCGCCAGCACGGTGCCCGGCTCCGGCGCGCCGGCCACGTCGAAGCGCTCGGCCAGGTCGGCGCCGCCCATGATCTGCAGGGACTTCACCTTGGCCAGCCCGTTCGCCTCGATCGCGACGCCCCCGGTGGGCGCGTTGAAGCGCGCCGCCGGCTTCAGCGCGGTCGGCGAGAACCCGTACACACCCTCGTTCGGCGTGCCGAGCATGCCGTACGTGCCGGCCGACGTGCAGTCGCCCGACACGCCGATCGCGCTCGCGCTCCAGCCCGAAACCGCCCGGCCGTCGGTGGACGACGAGTAGATGCCGTCGGACACGCCGCCGAAGAGCCCGCCGCCGGTCTGCCCCGACACGTAGAGGGCCGCATGCGTGCCGGGCGTCAGCGTGGAGCCCACCGACACGAAGCGCCCCGCGGGCGCGAGGTTGGCGTACACGTCGAGCGAGTAGCCCGGGTTCAGCGTGCCGATCCCCCAGCGGCCCGCGATGTAGTGACGGGTGCTGCCGCCGTCGTAGAAGCCGTAGCCGTTCGCCGCGAAGTTGCGCACGGCGAGCGCGGCGTAGTTGGTGTTGTTGTTGGTGACCACGAGCGGGTTGCTGTTGGCCGTGCCCGTGTCGACCCACAGCTTGCGATCCACGCCCGGAGGCGTGCCCACGCCCACGTTGCCCGCCGAGTACTCGATGCCGTTCGCCACGTCGAGCCACTGGCCGCCGCCACCGCCCGCCGGGCCGTTCAACGCGTACAACGCGTAGGGCGCGGCCGTGAGCGACTGACGCGGCGCGAGCGTCGTGAAGTCGCCGTCGCCGGGCGTCATCACCAGGGTCTCCATCCACAGCGCGGTGCCGTCGAACACGGCGCCGAAATCCAGTTCGACGGTGAAGTAGCCGTCGGTCACGTTGACGCCGGCCACGCTCACGTCGCCGCCCACCTGCGCGCCGGCCGCGACGTCGTCGTGCAGGCGGAACACGAAGTCGGCCGTGCCGGTGTACGACGTTCCGTTCATCTGCAGGCGGCCCTGGTAGGTGAAGGCGGTGCCCACGGGGGCGGTGCGCGCGGCCGCGGGCAGCAGGACCGCGAGCGCGCACACGGCGAGTGCGACGGCGAGAAGGCGGCGAATCGGATTCGTCATCGGAGACTCCCGAGGTGAGTGTGGGATCGGATCAGTGGATGCGGACGAGCCGGAGCGTGCGGGCGTGCTCGCCGGCGTGGACGCGCGCGAAGTAGACGCCCGGCGGCGCGGTGCGGCCGTCGGCCGCAGCGCCGTCCCAGGCCACGGTGTGGCGGCCGGCGCCGCGCTCGCCGTCGAGCAGCGTGCGCACGAGCCGGCCGTCGACGCCGTAGATCGCCACGCGCGTGCGGCGCGGCGCGGGCAGGTCGAGCTGGAACGCGGTGCCGGCGCTGAATGGGTTCGAGCCGTGCATGCGCACCGCGAACACCTTCGGCAGCGGATCGAGCGCCGGCGAGCCCACGAGCGTCGCCGGGTCGCGCACCCAGAAGCCACCGTCGAGCAGGTAGGCGCCGCCCACGAGCCGGCCGGCGTCGTGCTGGCCGGTGGCGCCGCCGAGCGCGTAGGCCCCGCCGGTGGCGAACGTCTGCCCGCCGCCCGTGAGCGAGTTCCACTCGAGGTTGTAGGCGCCACCCGACTGGGCACCTGCACTGCCGGCGGAAAGCACGGTGCAGAGCGCCAGGGCACTGGCGAGGAGCGTAGGTCTCATGACGGGTCTCCGAGGGCCGAGGTGATCGGGGGTCGGAGGCTTCGCCTCCCGACTCCCAATCCCACCCCGGCGCCGGAGTGCACGCGGTGGGTTGTGCCCGGAAGATTGGTGAGGGGTTTGGGCGATGGCGGGCTGCTGCCGCCATCGCGCACGGGGCGCTTCAGGCGGCGTAGGTGAGTCGGTGCGATCGGCCGCTGGGGATCTCGCGAGTGTGAAGTTGCCCCCAGTAGTGGCGGCTCCATTCGGGCGGGAGCGTCGTGCGTGTCACGAACAGCCGCTGGTCGAGCACGTCGGCCACGTCCAGCTTGCGGTCCAGCAACCCCAACCGCATCGCCGGCGTGTCCGCGTGCCGGCGTTCCGACACCCACTTCATCGTGTTGCGCCACAACAGGAAGCACCAGCTCCGATACGCGGCGCCCTGCCGGCGCTTGGCGAACGCGATCGTCTCGCGCTTGCAGCCCGCGCTGCTGTGCCGCTTGAGACCGTCGACCAGGTTGATCGCGAACAGCGGATTGCTCGTGGTGCGCGCCGCCCGCGAGCTGATCGTCAGGTGGCGCACCTCCAGGTGTGGCACCCGGGCGATCGCCCGCGGGTAGTCCTGGTGCTCGTCCGAGGCGAGGTCCAGGGCCTGGGGCTCGGGGCAGGCGATGCGCAGGAGCGCGGCGACGTCCTTCTCGGTACCGCGCGGGTCGGGGCGCCCCAGGCGCGCTTCGAGTTCGGCCCGTCGCCGCCGTTGTGCCGCGGTCATCCGCCCGCTGCGGCGTTGCTCGGTGACCGTGAACCCGTAGAAGAAGTGGCTCTTCCTCCCTACCAGGTGGTGGTCGCTGGTCGGGTGGTACTGGCTGTACTCGAAGGACACGAAGCCATCCAGCGCCACCGGCTCGGTGATCGGGCCGCCGGGCCGCAGCCGGACGTGGAACAGCAGGCAGTGGCGGCCGAGCCGGTTGGCGTGCCCGAGCACGGTCTGCGGCGAGGCCCGCAGCGAGCGCGCCAGCTGCCGCAGGCACGAGCAGGCGACGAGCCCCCGGTAGACCGGTTCGAGCAGCTCGGGCCGCTTGAGCCAGTACGAGCAGCGGAAGGTCTGCTCACCGAAGCGTCGCCGGCAGTGACAGCAGCGGTAACGCTGGATCCGGTGCGGGGCGGCGAGTCGCGTGTACCAGCCGTCGCGCTGCCAGCGCCAACCCGTGGGATCGACGTGGTAGGGACAGGCCGGATTGGGACAGAACGGGGGCGCCGGAGGGGCAGGCGCAGTCGTCATGCCGGCCGCTCATCGCAAGCACCTCGCCATCACCATTCTTCCGAGCACAACCTACAGGAACCCCAGCGTGTTCTCCAGCCGCTGGTTCACCACGCTGTCGAAGATCGAGCCGAAGCGGTAGGTGATGCCGAGCGAGGCGTAGTACTCGTACGAGGTCGCGAGCTGGCGCTGGCGGGCGAGCACCTGGCTGTCGCTCGCGTCGCCGCGAGGAAGCGAGAGCTGGTCGTGGATGGCCGTGAGGTACGCATAGCCCTCGATCGACAGGCCGCGTACCAGCCGCAGGTCGGCGTTCGTGGACAGGCTCGCGCGGTACTTGCTGGTGTCGTGCAGGTACTGGCTCCCCGACACGCCGAAGTTCAGCGTGCCCCACGTCTGCTTCTGCGCCAGCGTCACGTCCATCGCGTGCGACATCAGCGTCTCGGCCGTCTTGCCGTACAGCGTGACGGCTTCGTACTTCGCTCGGGAGACACGCACCTGGTAGCCCAGCGTGAGCGCGCGCCGCGACGACTCGGCGTACGGCCACACGTCGTACTCCACAGCCGGGCCGCCTCCCATGCTCAGGTGCATGTTGGTGTAACTCGAGGAGTAGACGACCCACGACGCGCCCGCCGACCAGCGCGGGTGCAGGCTGCGCACCCACTGCCCGTTGCTGGTCCAACCGCGCGTGAGACTGGTGTAGCCCGAGCCGTCGTCGAACGTGTAGCGGCTCTCGGAGTAGCGCTGGCTGAGGCCGAGCGCCAGTTTCTCGCGATCGGTGACGCGCGACGCGGTGACGGAGCTGTAGAGCGACAGGAAGTGATACGACTTCTCCCCGTTCGCGTAGGCATTCGTGCCGAGCTTGTAGACCCAGTGATTCCACGGATCGCGAGTCGGGACCGCCGGCGCGGCCGCCTCGGAAGGTGGCGCCATCGTCACGCGAAGCCGCTCGCCCTCGGGGCGCACCGCCAGGTCGCGCGCGAGCGCCGCGGCCAGCGTGCGCACCACGAGCCGGCGACCCACGTCGGGCGAGGCCGCGGGCGGCGAGATCACGCGCAGCGTGTCGGCCGCGGGGCCCGCGCCGGGTGCGCGCATCACGTACAGCGTCGCCTCGGTGCCGCCGCCGGTCGTGGCGCGCGTCGCCACCAGCACCGTCACGTCGGCGTCGGCGCGGTCGCGCACCCAGTCCACCCACGCCAGCTCGCGCTTGAAGAAGTCGAAGTCGCAGAAATCCGAATCGCAGTCCAGGTACAACCGGAGCGGCCGGCCGTTCGTGGGTTCGAAGGGGACCCCGGCGCGGGCGGCGGGAACGGAGGCGCTCGCGAGCGCGGCGGCGGTCAGTGCCGCGCCGGCGGCGAAGCGCGCGAGCTTCCGAAGGATGGCGGCCATCGGGTTCTCCTCGGACGAGTGCGACCGGCTCGGGGGAAGAACGGGAAGGCAGCACTCTACCCGCGGGCACGCCCGCCGCATGTCTGGAAATGTTGAGGACCTCGCCAAGCCCGGGACAGCCGCTCCACACTTTGCGCTCACGGGACGGCGCGCGGCCGGGCTACTTTCCCCCGATCCGCGCTCCGGCGCGGAGGCCACGAGCCGCGCCCGGAGGCGTCCGGGCGGGCGTGATCCCGGAGGAGCCCCGCATGACGAGCCGCCCGGACGACAGCACGATCCAGCACGCCGACGGTCGCGTGGAACTGCGCGACCGCACCACGATCCAGGACAGCCCGCTCTACAACGAAGACCTCGCCCCGGTGCCCGTGTCGCGGCGCAACTGGAGCACGTACAACTTCGCGGCGCTGTGGATCTCGATGGCGCACTGCATCCCCACCTACATGCTGGCCTCGGGGCTCATGGCGCAGGGCATGACGTGGCTGCAGGCGCTGATCACGATCCTGCTGGGCAACACGATCGTGCTCGTGCCGATCCTGCTGAACTCCCACCCGGGCACGCGCTACGGCATCCCGTTCCCGGTGTTCGCGCGCGCCGCGTACGGCACCGCGGGCTCCAACCTGCCGGCGCTGATGCGCGCGATCGTGGCGTGCGGCTGGTTCGGCATCCAGGCGTGGATCGGCGGCGAGGCGCTGCAGACGTTCTTCGCGGCGCTCATCCCGGGCTGGAAACTGCTGCTGGGGTCGGGGTTCATGGGTCACACCACCACCGAGTGGCTGTCGTTCCTGGTCTTCTGGGGCATCAACATCGGCATCATCTACAAGGGCATGAACCTGCTGCGCGTGGTGGAGAACCTGTCGGCGCCGTACGTGCTGGTGGTGACGGGCCTGCTGCTGGTGTGGGCGGTCAAGGCGGCGAACGGCTTCGGTCCGCTGCTGTCGCAGCCGGGCAAGTTCCACACGCTGGCCGAGTTCCTGCCGGTGTTCATCCCGTCGCTCACGGCGATGGTCGGCTTCTGGGCCACGCTGTCGCTGAACATGCCCGACTTCACGCGGTACGGCCGGAGCCAGAAGGAGCAGGTGCTCGGTCAGACGGTGGCGCTGCCCACCACGATGTTCCTGTTCGCGGCCATGGGGGTGCTCATCACCAGCGCCAGCGCGATCCTGTACGGCGAGCCCATCTGGGACCCGGTGAAGCTCGTGGGCAAGTTCGACAACGCGTGGGTCGTGGGCTTCTCGATGTTCTCGGTGGTGGTGGCCACGCTCGCCGTGAACATCGCGGCCAACGTGGTGTCGCCGGCGAACGACTTCGCCAACATGTTCCCGCGCCACATCAGCTTCAAGACCGGTGGGCTCATCACGGGGCTGCTCGGCATCCTCATGCAGCCGTGGCGGCTGCTCGCCGATCCGAGCGGCTACATCTTCACCTGGCTCGTGGGCTACTCGGGCGGCCTGGGCAGCATCGCCGGCGTGCTGATCGCCGACTACTGGATCGTGCGCAAGCGCCAGCTCAACCTGCGCGACCTCTACCTGCCGGGCGGCGAGTACGGCGGCTGGAGCGCGCCGGCCGTGGTGGCCACGCTCGTGGGCTGCGCGCTCGCGTGGGTGGGCGCGTTCGTGCCCGCGCTCAAGGTGCTCTACGACTTCGCGTGGTTCGTGGGCTTCCTGGCGGCGATGGCGATCTACGTGGCGATGAAGCGCGGGGGGACGCCGGCCCACCCCTGAGCCGGCGTCCCCCCGCCCGAACTCACCGCGGCGGGCGGCGCGGCTTCAGCGGCGGACGGCGATGCGACGAGTCCGGACGCGCGTCGTGCCGAAGCGTGTCACGGGCCACCGAATCACGGCCCACCGAGTCCCGGCGGACCGAGTCACGTCCCATCGAGTCGCGCCCGACCGAATCGCGCCACGACGTGTCGCGGGGCCACGGGTGGCGTGGCATGGAGTCGAGCGACGGCGGGATGCCGGCCAGTCGCCGGGCGGCTGGCGCCGCCGCAGGCGCAGCCGACACGTGAACGGCCACCACGCCGGCCAGCAGTGCAGCGACGCACGCGTGGCCAACGACGGTGCGGATGCTTCGAATCATGATGCCTCCTCAAGGGATACGCGAGAATCTCGCGGTGCGGATTTCGTCACCGACTTCGAGCCGGACGAAGTAGAGCCCGGGGTTCACACTGCGGCCGGCCTCGTCGTGGCCGTTCCATGTGGCTTCGTGCGAGCCGGCGGTACGCTCATCGTCGGCGACCAGTGCGCGCACGCGGCGGCCGGCGGCATCGAAGACCGCGAGCGACACGCGCGCCGGCGCTGGCTGCGTCCACGCGAGAGTCACGGGGCCGCGGGCCGGGCTCGGCCGCGGCGCGGCCAGGGCGAGCAGGGTCCCGGCGATGGGCGCATCGGCGACACCCGAGTTGTAGGAGATGCGCCGGATCTCGCCGGGCGACTGCCGGCAGTACACGAGCGAGCCGTCGGCCAGCTGCAGCATGTCGGAGACGCCGTCGAAGCCCGTGGCCCAGTCGGTCGCGTTCGGCTGGCCGGGCGCCGCGGGCGGCGCGACCCAGGACGCACCGTTCCATTCCACGCGACGCAGGAAGCCGCCGTAGTAGTCCAGGTAGAAGCCGTCGCCGTCGTACTCCGCCGGGAAACGCGACGTGCCGACCGCGACCGCGCGGTAGCGCGGACCGGCCACGATCGCCACGCCCTCCGCGTGTCCGTACGAACGAATGGGCCCGGTCGCGCCACGAGGTGGTGTCAGAGCGCAGGTGCCATGCGAAACCGGGCCCTCGAACATCGGCCAGCCGAGGTTCATGCCGGCCTGGTCGATCCAGTCGAGTTCTTCCCACGTCCCTTCGCCGACGTCGCCCACGAGCAGCGATCCAGTCGCGGGGTCGATCTGGAAACGGAAGGGATTGCGCAGGCCGTAGGCCCACACGAGCCGCGCACTCGAGTCGGCGCTCGTCGCGAACGGGTTGCCGGCCGCCGCCAGCAGGGCGTACGGCGCGGGTCCGCCCGCGGTGGCGGGCAGGCGGCGCGTGTCGAGCCGCAGGATCTTGCCCACGGGCACGTTCGGATCGAGCGCCGGGCAGCCCGTGGCGTCGTCGCCGAGGCTCACGTACAGCAGCCCGTCGGGCCCGAAGCGCACGGTGCCGCCGTTGTGGTTGCCGGCGGCATCGGGCAGATCGGTGATCAGGTCGTAACGCGACGACGCGGCGAACTGGATCTGCCCGTTGCCCGTGTAGGCGAGATCACCGGTCGCGGTGAAGCGGGAGATCGCGATGCGGTTGCCCACGCGGCCGTCGGTGCAGTGCACGTACAGGTAGGGTCGCAGCGGCCACGCCGGGTCGACGGCGATGCCGAGCAGTCCACGTTCGCTGTCGGCCGTCACCACGCCGGGCACGGTGCCCACGGTGGTCGTGACGCCACCCGCGATCAGCCCGACGCGCGTGGACTTCTGCTCGACGAACAGCACGCGTCGTCCGAGCGCGGTCGGCAGATCGGGGATTTCGGCGATCCCCACCGGCAGCGCGAGGGAGGTCGAGAGCGCGGTGTCGGAGAAGCCGGAAGGGATCGTCGCGGCGCCGCCCCGGGCGAGCGCGGTGAACACGAGCGTGCCGGCGGTGGCGGCAACCAGGCCAGCGAATGCGGATCGAATGGTATTCCGTCGGAACATGGATCGGCCCCCAGGTGGTGCGACGAGCGTTGCCTCGATCGGTGCGGTCCACACCCCACTCCGCAAGAGCCGCGCCGCCGACGCCGTCCCACTGTCGCGAACCTCGATCACCTCTCGCGCGGGGGCCGAAACGTGGACCTGCCTGTACGTTGGAGCGGGCGCGGCGCGAGCGCTGCCCGCGCGGGCAGCGGGTGCTGCGCTCGAGGACCTCACGGGGCCCTGACGATCGGCTCCGCGCGGTGGGAGGTTTCTTCAACGTGCCTTGTAGCTCCTTCACGCGCAGGCCGGTCCGGCGGGCGCGGCGCGCCGAGACCACGCTTTGGCGTGGGATCGCGGGTGCACACGACTCGCGGGCCCCGTGGCGCGACGATTGCCAAAGGCCGCCTGCAGGAACCGCGCGCGCGACCCGCCGCGTTCGGATGCGCCGGTGCACATCCCGTGACGACGGACACCCGGAGGACGACATGCGGCAGGGACTTCAATCGCACGAAGCACGCGGTCCCGGATGGCTCCACCTCCTGCCCTGGGTGCGGGAGGCTTCGGGCGAGGAGCGTCGGGCGCTCGCGGATGCCCGGACCGGCGACCAACTGGAGGACGGCACCGTGATCCTCCGCGAGGAGGATTTCGATCACATGGGCCTCGAGTCGGTGCGTCGCTGGCTCGTGCAGACCGCGATGCACAGCCACCATCGTGTCCTGTACCTGAGGCGACGAAGCATGCGCGCGACGTGGGACCCCGAGCTCGCCGACGACGAGCTCTGAGCGGAGCGAGCGCGGCGCGGAGGTCCCCCGCGCCGCGCGTTCATCCCAGCGCGGGTAGTGCCGCGCGCGCCGCGCCGAACGCGACGGCGAGCAATGCGCCGATCCCCCAGCCGATCAGCACGTCGCCCGGGTAGTGCACGCCGAGATACACGCGCGACGCGCCCACGAGCAGCGCGTAGGCGAAGAACACCGGGCTCAGCGCGGGGGCGTGCGGCGCCAGCAGCAGTGCGCCGGCGATGGCTCCGGCCGAGTGCCCCGAGGGGAACGACGTGTCACTGGGGCGCCGCCCGATCACGCGCGCCTGCTCGTGCGTCACGAACGGGCGATGGCGCCGGAACAGCGCCTTGATCGGGTAGTTCACGGCCAGCATCGCGAGCCACAACGGCGGCATCGTGGCCGCGGCGATCCGCCAGCCCTGGGCCGGGTGCGCGATCCCGAGCGCGAGTGACGCGACGAGCCAGATCTCGCCGTGATCCACCAGGCTCGATGCGGCGATCATGATGCGGTCGAGCACGCGGTGGCCCGGGTGCCGGTTGAAGAAGTGGTACATGCCGCTGTCGGCGTCGTGAAGCCGCCGCCACGCGCGGCCGGCCAGGTGCACGCTCCGGGGCGGCGCGGCCGCGGCCGGCGCCTCGGCGGGTGCCACGGGCGGCGGAACGACCATGCGGATGAGCCCCGGCGCGACGCGCACCACGAGCGGCGTGCGTCCCAGCAGTTCGCCGTCGCCCTGCACGGGCCACGCGGATCGCGTGCGGATCTCCAGCTTGCGGCGAAAGCGCAGGAAGCGAACTCGTTCGTCGCGCTTGTGGCTGCCCACGAGCGCGCGCCACAGCAGCCGCGGCCAGTGCCACACCGACGCGACGTCGTACGCGCACAGGTTGAGCACGCCGTCGTCGGGCAGGATGCCCGGGCCCCACGTGAGCGGCGGCGCGCCGAGCGTGCCGGCGTTCGCCACCACGAGCTGCCGCGCGACCAGCCGGATCGGACGGCCGTCCATCACCAGCGAGAAGCGGTTCGTGCCGTGCCCCACGATGCAGCGCGCGAGCGCCGCGAGGTACGCCAGCCGGCCGTGCGCGAGCTGAGCCTCACGCGTCGTGCCGTCGATCATGAGCGCATCGAGCCCCACGCCCAGCTGCGTGAGAAAGCAGCGCTCGCCCACGCGGATGCCGTCGATCACGCGTTCGTGCGCCGACTCCGCCGCCACCCGCACGGCTTCGTCCAGGTCGAGCGGAATGCCCAGCTCCTGCGCGAGCACGTTCGCCGTGCCGAGCGGAACGATGCCCAGCTGCAACGCGCGGCGGGCCCGCGAGACGGCGAGGCGCCCCGCCACCAGCGATACGGTGCCGTCGCCGCCTGCGGCGATCACCCGCCCCCCGCCCTCGGCGAGCAGCGCGTCGAGCGCAGCGTCCAGGCGCGGCTCGAGATCCTCGGAGGGCGCGACTTCGAACCAGCGCAGGACATCGGCGCCGAACGCCGCGACGCACGCCGCCTCGAGCGGCTCGACCTCGGCATGACCGGCCCGGCGGGCGAACACCACGAGCACCGGGCCCGTCACGGGCCGGTGCTCGGGCATCACGCTCGGTCCCGTCGTCTCGACCTCGGGGACCGGCAGCGAGCGGTGTCCACCCGGGAGGGTCGTCCGCACGCGTCAGGCCGTGCGCCGCCCCGAGCGCGCCAGGAGCACCACACCCGCGATCAGCGCGACCGCGCCGGCCACCGGGGACATCGGGATCGTGCGCTGCTTGTCGACCGAGGCTTCGATCGGGCCCACGTCGAGCACCTTTTCGCGGCGCGTGTAGGTGAAGCCGCCGTAGACCATGGCCACCAGTCCGGCCACGATCAGGATCGTCGCGAGTACGCGCATGGCTGTCTCCTTCGTGTGGGGCAGTGGCCGCCCGGAGGCGGCCCCGCGTTCAGGATGTAGCGGAATGAGGCGAGGTGTCGTCGTCGCGGTGCCGCGCGTCCCGCGCCTTGCCGAACGCCTCGCGACCGGCGTTGAAGGCGGAGGACGCGTCACTGCGGGCGTCCTCGAAGCGGTGCCGCACTTCGTCGAGTCCGTGATCCAGCCCGCTCCGCAGGTTCTCGGCCACGCGACCCAGACGGCGGCGAGTCCGACTGCCGGAGGCCGGCGCCAGCAACAGCGCGACACCTGCACCCAGCGCGGCGCCGATAAGGAAGCCGACGGCCACCGGGCCGCCGTTGGAGCTTTCGGAAACTGCCGTTTGCTCATGCATGGGCACTCCTCCGTTCAGCGGGGCGCTCCGTGGAGCGGCGCGCCTCCGGGTCCACCAGCGGACGCGCACCCGCGCGCACGCACAGCACCATCACCAGGTTCGTGCCTGATCCCCTCCGCCCCGTCGAAGCTCCTCGTCGAAGCCCCGAGCGGGCGGGGAGAAGCACGCGAGGGTGGCCGCGCCTGCACCACCCCCCGGGGGAAACGTGGAGGCGTCTGTCGCTCCGGCGTCCGTTCCGGGCGGACCGCTGGAGCGCATCGCCTCCACGGCGGCATGCCGCGACGCGCCGCGGATCAAGCGACGGGTCGTCGCCCCTGGATGACGCGAATGAGCAACGTGCCGATCGCGAGCAGCAACAGGATGTGGATGAAGCCACCCAGCGTGTACGAACTCACCATCCCGACGAGCCACAGCAGCAGCAGCACTACGAAGATCGTCCACAGCATCGGAGCCTCCTCTCGGATCAGCGCGCTCGTGATGTGGCACGGACGCGGTGGGTGAACCGGTTCCGAGTCCCACGTACTGCAGGCGCCATGCCACGGGTCGCCTGCGCAGCGCCGCAACGAGTTCACGCAGCCGCGTCCAAAGCGAGACGTGTCGAACGTGTAAGGCGCGCCTCGCGACATGTAAGGGCTACACGCCGCTCATCACGGCGCACGTGTCCACGATTCGACAGGCCTCCGCCATCGCGCACGCGTCCAGCCGCGTGCGACGGATGCGACGAACCGCGCGACTGCGCGGCACGTGCCTTGCCCCCCGCTTCGACGGCGCTTCGGCGCATCCGGCCGTTCCCGTGCCGTACCTCGAATCGCGATTCCCGATCGGCCGCGCACCGCGGCGGCCGGGCCGAAGCGATTCCCATCGAAGGAGGTGCTTCGTGCGACATCCGAGATCCGTCGTTCCAGCCCGCGCTGTCGTGGCCGTGCTCGCCGCGCTGCTCGCCTTCGCCGCATCGTCGGCGCGGGCGGCCGAGCTCATTCCATCCGTCGGGCTCACGCGCACGATCGACGGGGGCAACGACACCCGCACGTTCGGTGGGCTCGCGCTGCGAACGCCGATCGTACCGCTGCTCGCCGGTGAGATCGGCGTGGCGTACCGCAGCGAATCGCGATTCGACGACCAGCTGCACGTCCGCATGTGGCCGGTGACCGCGTCGCTGTGGTTGACGCCGGTGCCCGCGCTCTACGCGGGCGCGGGCGTGGGCTGGTACAACGTCACGCTGGACTACGACGACGCGCTGCCGATCCGCGACGAGACCCGGCAGGAGTTCGGCGTCCACGTGGGCGGTGGCATGCGCGTGCCGGTGGCGCCTTCGGCGACCGTGGACCTGAACGGTCGCTACGTGATGATGCGCGACCAGGAGAGCCGCCTCGTGCCCGAGAAGTTCGACCCCGACTTCTGGCAGCTCTCGCTGGGCCTCGGGCTCCGCTTCTGACGCCCGGGCGCGCGGCTCCGCCGACCTCGAGTCGGGCCGCGCGCCTCTAGCTCTCGACGTCCTCGGTGGCCTGGCCGGCCGCCTCGTAGAGGTTCAGCCGGTTGTAGAGCGTCTTGAGGCTGATCCCCAGCACTTCTGCCGCGCGCTTCTTGTCACCCTGCAGCTCGGCGAGCGTGGCCTGGATCAGGCGGCGTTCCGCGTCGTCCACCGTGGAGCCGATCCGCACCTGCAGCACGGTGCCTCCGTTCGCGGACGGCATGGTGCGCGGCGCCGAGTCGGGCTCGGGCAGCAGCTCGGTCACGATGACGCTGTCGGCGAGGATCGCCGCTCGTTCCACCACGTTCTTCAGCTCGCGCACGTTCCCCGGCCAGCTGTGTGCGCGCAGGCGCGCGTGCGCGTCGGCCGCCCACACCTTGTGCGTCTTCTCCCGCGCGTTGAAGGACTCCAGGAAGTGGTCGGCCAGCAGGTCCACGTCGTCGCCCCGCTCGCGCAGCGCCGGGAGCGGGATCGGGAACACGTTCAGCCGGTAGAACAGGTCCTCGCGCAGCTTGCCGTCGGCGATCGCGCGCACCGGGTCGCGGTTGGAGGCGGCGATCACGCGCACGTCCACCGGCAGCACGTCGGCCCCGCCCACGCGCATGATCGTGGACGATTCGAGCACGCGCAGCAGCTTCGACTGGAACTCGATCGGCATCTCGGTGACCTCGTCCAGGAACAGGGTGCCGCCCTCGGCGCGCTCGAAGTAGCCCTGCCGGACGCGATCCGCTCCGGTGAAGCTGCCCTTCTCGTGGCCGAACAGTTCGCTCTCCATGAGCGAACTCGCGATCGCGCCGCAGTTGACCGCCAGGAACGGCGCCTCGCTGCGACGGCTCAGCCGGTGGATCGTCTCGGCCGCCACTTCCTTGCCGGTGCCGCTCTCGCCCGTCAACAGCACGCTCGCACGCGTGGGCGCCACGCGGCCGATCAGGTCGTACACCTGCTGCATCGCGGGAGACCGGCCTACGAGGGGGCCGAAACGACCCAGCTCACGCAGCTCGTCGCGAAGGTGCCGCAGCTCGGCCTTGAGCCGTCGCGTCCGCGCGACGTTCGCGAGGATGCTCTTGAGTCGTGCCCGATCCACGGGCTTCGTGAGGTAGTCGAGCGCGCCTTCGCGCAGCGCCTGCACCGCGGATTCGATGCTGGCGTTGCCCGTGATCACGACGAACTCGCACTTGTCGGCGAGTCGTTCGTCGCGCATGAGCGCCAGGCCGTCGCCGTCGGGCAGCACGAGGTCGATCAGCGCCACGTCGGGGCAGTTCTCGATCAGGCGCGGGAGTGCGTCCGCGTAGCTCGCGGACTCGAGCACGTCGAAGCCCTCGCGCTGGACCAGCTGGGCGAGGCTGCTGCGGAAGTTCGAATCGTCCTCGAGAATCAGGGCGGTCATGGGGCTCATGGTGTTCCCTCGGCGGGTCGGATGAGCCACGGCATCGATGCGGACGCGATCGTCTCGTCCGGACGCCGTGGACGGCGGGCCGGGTGCGGATCGCGCGTGCAGTCTCGCACGCACACGACACGCGGGCGAACACTCCCGTGAACGGGCCCCCGGGTCAGTGGACGCCCTGGGCGCCGGGGGCTTCGTTCAGTTCGATCCAGTAACGAGCGGCCTCCGCGAGGTAACTGCCGGGGCGAAGCGCCTCGAAGCGCTTCACCAGGTAGCTGTTGGCTCCCATCTCGTAGCTGCGCAACACGTCCTCGGGACGCTTCGAGGACGACACCACCACGATGGGAACGTGGTTCGTGCGATCGGATTCCCGGATCCTCCGTAGGACTTCCCACCCGCTGACCCCGGGCATCGAGAGGTCGAGCATCACGAGCACGGGACGCGGCCGCGCCGGATCGGCGGCGGTGTCCGCCGCCAGGCCGAGCATGCGCAAGGCCTCCGCACCCGTCGCGGCCGTGAGGACGTCCACCGTGAGACTCGCGCGCGCCAGTGCCCGGCGCGCCACCATCAGGTGTCCTTCGTCATCGTCGACCAGGAGAATCGTGGTCACCTTGTCGTTCACGCCGTCTCCCCCATGTGCGGCAGTGCGAAGCCGAACGTGGCTCCGCCGTCCTCACTGCTCTCGGCCCAGACCCGGCCTCCATGCTTGCGCACGATCTTCGCCACGATCGCCAGCCCGAGTCCGGCGCCTTCGTATTCCTTCGCGGTGTGCAACCGCCGGAACGGTTCGAACACGGCTTGCCCCTGCGCGGCATCGAAGCCGATGCCGTTGTCGGAGACCACGTACACGTTCTCCGACCCGCGGGTCTCGCCCGTGACGGCGATGCGTCGCAGTTCGCGGCCGCGCGTGTACTTGAGCGCGTTGCTCAGCAGGTTGCGGAAGACGCGCCCGAGCAGGGCCGCGTTGCCACTTGCGGGCGGCAGGCTCTGCAGCTGGAACTCCACGTCGCGGGCATCCTCGCTGCCCACCACGACCTCGGAATACGCGTCCCGGGCGATCTCCGTCATGTCGACCTGCGTGCGCTCGGTGTCTTCGCGGCCCATCCACACGAACTCCACGAGCTGGTCGAGGAGCCGGATCGCCGACTGGCCCCCCGCCTGCACGCGTCGCAGCAGTCGCAGGCCTTCCTCGTCGAGGCGCTTGCCATAGTCCTCCTCGAGGATGGATGCGTAGTTCAGGATCGCGCCGACGGGCGACCGCAGGTCGTGCGAGATCGAATGGCTGAACGTTTCGAGTTCCGTGACCACCTCGAGCAGCTGCGTGGTGCGCGCCTCGACGCGCGCCTCGAGTTCGTCGTTCATCTTCTGAAGCGTCTGGTCGCGCTGGAAGAGCTCCGTCACCTGCGCGTCGAGCCGGCTATTCGTGGCCGCGAGCGCCGACGAGTAGTCGCGCAGCTTCGAGAACTGGAACGCGATGGCGCCGAGCGCCAGCGACAGCAGCGCGCCCGCGAGCAGGAAGAAGTTCGGCCAGGTGGACACCGAACCCGCCATGAACGCCTCGGTGGGGCGGTAGTGCACGAGCCACATGCGCCCGAACACCTGCGGTAGCGGCATGTCGATCGCCATGCCGGGACCCTGCGCAGTCGCGGGCGTGCCCCACTCGTACACGATCTGCGCCGAGTCCGACTCGATCGCGTACGAGATGAAGTCGCCGCTCGTGAGCAATTCGCGACCCAGCAGCTTCTCCGGCGACAGTGCGGCCACGAGCATGCCGACGGAGTCGTCCGGCGTTCGCACCGGCATGAACAGCACGAGCGAGCGGCGGGACGCGTCGGGATAGACCATCTCGCTGCCCGGCTGGTTCACGCGCGACATGGCCTCGGCCGCGATTCTCGTGTCGAGCGTGGCGCTGGAGTCCTTCGCGGCGAAGCGCTGCGTCCCGCTGGCGCCGTTGACCCAGGCGATCCACTCCATGCCACGGAAATTGCCGAGCATCATCTGGGAGTTGAACTCCCAGGCGTCCTCGCTGAGCAGGCCGTGGAGCTGCCAGAACTGTGCGAGATTGCGCAGCGCCTGCACGTGGCGCTCCACGCGCACGTTCAGCACCGCGTGGATCTCGTGGGCGAGCACGCTGAGCGTCTTCTCCGAACGGGCCCGGGAGTCCCGCATGGTGCTCCACCACGCCCACACCGTGCCGCCCGTGCCGAGCACGAAGATGAGAATCAACGCCACGCGACGTTGCGTGCGGGAGCCGCGCAGGTCCGATGCGAAGCGCGGAGCGGGTGGGGTCGATCGGCCGGAGTTGGGCATGGGGCCCCCGAGGAGTACACGAAGACCCGACCGCCGAGTACCCGGCGAGTCGGGTTGAAGCGACACCGCGTCGTTCGGCGTGCGGGCCTTGCCCGCAAGCTAACGGGTCGCCGGGCGGTGGCTCAATCCTTTCCGAGCGTTCACCCGTAACGGCCGCAGCTCGCATGCCCGGTCGCCCCCGGCCGGGGATGGTCACGGTTCTCCCCACGTCACTCCAACCGCGCCATCCACCGGGACCGGGGAACTCTCAGAAGCGGACACCCCCCGACAACACCACCTGCCCGTCTTCACCGAAGACGCCTCGCACCTGGCCGAAGGGACGCACGCGTCCGCGTGTGCCGCCCACTCCCGTGAGCACGTTCAGGCCGATGTCCGTGTGAGAGTCGCCGATGTCGGGGTCGGTCATGATCAGCGCGGGACCGCCGCCGAACCACACCGAGGTCGAGCGACCCGAGGCGAAGTCGTAATGAAAATCACCGTTCACGGCGAGGCGGTCGCGCGTGTCGCCGAACGCCACTTCCATGTTCGGATTGAAGTACCAGTGACCGTCCTCGCCGACCGGCGTCAGCACGCCGGCGCCCAGCCCGACGGCATCCGCGTCGGGGAAGATGCTGGCGCGGACATCCGCGTCCGTCGCCCGGGCGGGCGACGTTCCGAGAATCACGAGCATCGCAGTGACGACGAGTGCCCGGGCAGCGGCGGCCGTGCGGTCGAACGCGTGGTGTCGATTCATGTCGCCCTCCCCATGGTGTGTGTCGGGACCCCGGACGATGCGGCCCGGAGTCCGCGGGAAGGACAACGCACTCGGCGTGCCACGCGTGTCCACGGGGGCGGCTCGGCGTAACCGCTTGGGCGCAAAGGGGGCCGCTGACGAAACGGCAGGCGGCGCGCGTGTACGAAGCGACTTCGGCCGTGTAGGACTTACAAAGACGACGGGCGCCGGGTTCTGCCCCCGGCGCCCGCCGCTGACTCCTCGGCGGCCGCTGCCGCCGGTCCTGCGTCCTACTCGAGCACGTGGATGTTCTTCTTCGCGCAGATGTCCTTGAGTTGCTTCGGCCACACCGTGACGCTGACTTCGCCCAGGTGGGCCTTGCGCAGCAGCAGCATCGTGGTGCGCGACTGGCCGATGCCGCCGCCGATCGAGAGCGGGATCTGGTCGTTCAGGATCGCCTGGTGGTACGGCAGCTTCAGGAAGTCGAGCTGCTTCGAGATCTCGAGCTGCTGCTTGAGCGTGTCCTTGGTCACGCGCACGCCCATCGACGTCAGCTCGTGGCGCCGCTTCGTGACCGGGTTCCACACCAGGATGTCGCCGTTCAGCCCGTGCATCGGGCGGCCGTCGTCACTCGTGGTGGGCGTCACCCAGTCGTCGTAGTCGGCCGCGCGCATCTCGTGCGGGTAGCCGTCCTTCAGCACCCAGCCGATGCCGATGATGAACACCGCCGCGTGCTTCTCCGACAGCACCTTCGTCTCCCGCTGCTTGCGCGGCAGGTCGGGGTACATGTCGAGCAGGTCCTCGGCATGGAGGAACGTGAGCTCGTCGGGCAGGTTCGGGTACTTCGGGTTGCGGAGCTTGGGGAACTCCGACTGGATGAACACCTCGGCGCCCTTGATCACCTTCCAGATGCGCCGCACGGTGTCCTTGAGCGTGCCGAGCGTGCGCTGTTCGGCGGTGATGCGTTTCTCCCAGTCCCACTGGTCCACGTACGCGCTGTGGTCGTGGTCGAGGAAGTAGTCCTTGCGCACCGCGCGCATGTCGGTGCACAGGCCCTCGCCCACCTCGCACTGGAACTCGCGCAGGGCCATCCGCTTCCACTTCGTGGCCGCCTGCACCACCTGCGTGTCGATGCGCTTCTCGAGCCCGAGTCCGCAGGGGAACTCGATCGGCGTGCGCGATCCGTCACGATCGAGGTAGTCGTTCACGCCGCTCTCGCGACTCACGATGAGCGGCACTTCGACGGGGAACAGGTTCAGTTCCTTGCACAGGTTGTCGAGGATGTAGCGCTTGAGCGCGTGCAGCGCGTGCTGCGTTTCCTTGGGGCTCAGCAGCGAGGTGTAGTCGGAGGGGAGGATCTTCTCCACTTCCTCGTACGTGCTGATGCCGGGGCCGGCCAGGTCGGCCTGCTTGGACAGCGTGGTGGCCATGAAAGACCTCCGTGCGAAGGTCCGTCGTCCGGGCGCCGGAACTCGCGGCGAGCCCGCGACGGCACGGGGGCGAATCGTGGCATCGCGCATGCCCCGTGGCCTTCCGCGTTCTGCCGGCGGATGCGGCGCGCGAACTCCGCGCCAGTTGCGACTTGCCCACGGGGACGCGCACCGCGCCCGCGCCAGGCGCGGCCCGTCCTGCTGCCAGACTGACGCGAGCGGATGACAGACGCGCCGGACGCGGACGCCCGGGCGCCCCCTACCCGACCTTCGCCCGGTAGGCCTCGAGCGCCGCGGCCAGCACCTTCATCGCGCTGCGCAGCTTCGCCTCCTCGAGCACGTACGCCAGCCGCACCTCGTCCTTGCCCAGCCCGGGCGTGGCGTAGAAGCCGTCGAGTGGCGCCACCATCACGGTCTCGCCGTCCAGGTGGAAGTCCTTCAGCAGGAAGATGGCGAAGGCGTTCGCGTCGTCCACGGGCAGCTTCGCGCACGAGTAGAACGCGCCCTCGGGCCGGCGCGCGATCACGCCCGGAAGCGCGGCGAGCCCCTCGGCCACGACGTTGCGGCGCTTCTGGTACTCGGCGATGACGCCCTGCGTGTACGCGTCGGGCACCTCGGTCAGCGCCGTGCACGCGAACTGCTCCAGCGTGGGCGGGCACAGCCGCGCCTGCCCCATGCGCAGGATCGCGTCCATGAACGCGCGGTTGCGGCTCACGATGTTGCCGATGCGGGCGCCGCACAGCGAATAGCGCTTGCTCACGCTGTCCACCACGATCACGCGGTCGTCGAGCCCCTGCAGCGTGAGCACCGAGCGGTGCTTCAGGCCGTCGTACGTGAACTCGCGGTACACCTCGTCCGCCACCAGGTAGAGGCCGCGGTCGCGGCAGATCGCCGCGAGCGTCTCGATCTCGGCGTCGGCGTACACGGTGCCGGTGGGGTTGTTCGGCGAGCACACCAGGATCGCGCGCGTGCGCGGGCCGATCTTCTTCTCGATCTCCGCGCGCGGCGGCAGGTGGAAGCCGTCCTCGGCGCGCGTGGTCACCGGCACCACGTTCACGCCCAGCATGGCCGCGAAGCCGTTGTAGTTGGTGTAGAACGGTTCGAACACCAGCACTTCGTCACCGGCGTCGCACAGCGCGGCGAGCGTGAACGCGATCGCCTCGCTGCCCGCGGTGGTCACGAACACGTCCTCGGCGGCCAGTTGCACGCCCGCGGACTTCGCGTAGTACCAGCGCAGCGCATCGATGAACTCGGGCAGCCCCTGCGACGGGCCGTACGGCACGTAGGTGTCCTTGTACGCGGCGAAGCGCGCGAGGATCTCCTTCGGCGTCGGGATGTCGGGCTGGCCGATGTTGAGCCCGTGCACGACACGCCCGGCCTTGCGGGCTTCCACGGCGTAGGGCGCGAGGCGCCGGATGGGCGACGCGGGCATGTCGGCGGCGCGCTGGGACAGCTTGAGTGGAGCGGACATGGGGTCCTCGGGCACGAGGCGGCGGATCGCGTCGGACGGGCGGAGCGCCGCGGAGTCTACTCCGGGCCGTTCGCGCCCTCCAACATGCGGATCTGCATTTCGAGCGTGTCGAGCGCGGCCCGATTGCGATCGTCGAGCCCGCCGCGCGCCCGCATGCGCGCCACCATCCGCCGCGCCGAGTCGGGCTGCCCGGCGTACATCCACGCGATGATCGTGTGCGTGCCGCGCCCCGGCGACGGCACCAGGTCCCAGCTCGCCTTCAGAAGCCGCGCGGCGAGCGGCGCGTCCCCCTGGTCCATCGCGCGGTTGCCGTAGAACAGGTACACGGACGAGCGTTGCACGGCGCCCAGTTCGGGCTGCCCCGTGGCCAGCGCCTCGATGCGGCGCAGCGACGCGTGCAGGTCGGCGTTCACGGCCACCCAGCCGCCGGCGCCGATCACCAGCACGGGCAGCGCCGCGATCAGTGCCCCGCGCAACCGCGCGGCCGGCAGGTGCGACAACAGCACCGCTCCGGCCAGCGTGAGCGTGAGCCCGAGCACGATGCTCAGGTCCCAGTCGCGATGCACGCCCAGCCCGCTGCCCGCCACCGGCAGCGGGAACGCCAGCGGCACGTACAGCACGGCCGTGATCAGCAGCCACGCGGCGCGCGGATCGCGCACGAACGCACGGCGCGCCTCGGCGCCCGCCAGCACGGGCGCGGCAATGGCGAGCGGCGCCGAGAGCAGCGCCAGGTTCACCAGGTCGGTGGGCAGCGAGCGCCACGTGTCGGGCGCGGGCCACTGCAGCAGCTCGCGGGCGTCGGCCGCGAGCTGGCCGCCGCCCGCGCGCAGCCCCGCGAGCACCACGAGCGCGGCGGACAGCACGACCAGGCCCAGCGCCTGCCGGCGAGCAGGCGTGGCGTCGCCGGGCAGCGGCGGCCCGAGCAGCCGCCACGCGCTGGGCACCAGCAGCAGCAGCGCGGTGCGGTGCGAGAACGCCGCGAGCAGCCATGCACCCGCGAGCAGGGCCGCGTCGCGCGGCGTGGCGACCGGCCGCAGCATCGCCAGCCACCAGGCGAGCGCCGTCAGCAGCGTGAGCCCCGCCGACTCGGCGTAGCCCGCGTACGCCTGCAGGCCACCCCACGCGACCAGTGCCAGCCACATGCCCCACGTCGCGTCGCGGCCGGCGTCGAGCCGCCGCGCGATCGCCCACGCGCACGCGAGCGCCGGCACCGCGAGCAGCCACGACACGATCGACACGGTGGTGGCGATCGAGTTCGTCGACTGCAGCAGCCGCACCGGCAGCAGCAGGTTCATCGCCAGGTCCACGGGTTGCGCGTGGATCTGCCGCGCCCACGCCGACAGCGGCTGCGCGTACGTGCCGCGCACGAAGTTGATCATCGCGCCCTGCCGCGTGGCCGTGTCGCCCAGCAGGTGCAGCATCTCGCGCAGCAGAACGCCACGACGGTGGCGATCGCGAGCGCCGCCACGGCCGGCGCCACGGCTCGCGCGGCGCACGCCAGGCGAGCACCGCCGCGCCCGCCGCGGCGAACGCCAGCAGCAGCGCCACGGTGGGTGTCACCGAGCGCAGTCCGTTCACGGCCCAGAACGCGTTGTGCGCCGCCGGCGCCAGCAGGAACAGCGCGAGCCACGCCGCCAGCAGCACCAGCGCGGGCGCGCCCGGTCGCTCGGCGGGAGGCGCGGCCGCCGGCGGCTCCGCGCGCGGCGGCTCAGGCGCGGTGACGTCGGTGTTCATGCGCTACTTGGTCGCCATGCCCGAGGCGATCATCACCGTGATGACGATGGCCATCAGGCTCTCGCCCGCGATCAGGCCCGACGCCACGGGCACCACGTACGTGTCGGCCACCTTCGGTCGCGTCTTCTCGATCACGAGCACGATCAACGCGCCCACGAACATGGAGACCGAGTTGAAGCCCTGCACCACGAACGCCAGGCCGAGCCCCATCGCCGACGGGATGTACGGCCGCGCCTTCGGGAACGCGCGCTCCAGCAGCGGCAGCACGAGCCCCACGAGCGCGCCGATGCCCGCGCCGATCAGCGCGGTGCGCGGCACCGAGTCGATGCCCTTGGACAGCAGCTCCGCCACGGCCTTCCACACCTGCGCCGGCGGCGCGGGGAACTTCTCCGAGCCGAGCACGTCGGCCGTGGGCACGAGGTACTTCCAGCCGATTCCCACCGCGAGCGCACCGGGCAGGATGCCGGCCACCTGCGCGATGAACTGCTTGCGTGCGTTCGCGCCCAGCAGGTAGCCGCTCTTCAGGTCGGTGAGCAGGTCGGCCGCGCAACCGGCCGCGTTCGCGGTGACCGACGCGGTCATGATGTTCGTGGTCATGTTCGCCGGCGCGATCATGCCGTACGTGAGCTGCACGACCTTGCCCATGGCGCCGGTCGGCGTGGTGTCGGTCTCCCCCGTCGCGCGGCAGGCCACCAGCGACAGTGGCAGCGTGAGCGCCACGGCCAGCAGGCTCATCCACCAGTGCACGTGCCAGATCGTGCCGAGCATGTACGTCACGATCGCCGTGGACACCGCGACGCCGATCACCACCCACGACGTCGGCACCTCGATGTGCTCGAGCGGGTCCTTCGCGGCGGGCGCCTTGCCGCCGAGCATCGCGCCGATCCCCGCGAAGGCGCGCACGATCGCGCCGCCGTTCAGCAGCAGCAGCATCAGGCTCGACACCACCATGATCGAGACACCGGTCCACAGGCTCCATCGCGTGATGTCGCGGAAGCCGATGCCCACGGCCGGGTTCGACGCCACGATGTCGCCGCGCTGGATCGCCGCCGGCACCAGCATCGCGTAGTTGATCAGCGCGCCCAGCAGCATGCTCCACGCCACGCGGAAGCCCATGATCGCGCCCGAGGCCATCAGGAGGAGGCCCATGTCCCACTGCAGCGTGAGCGTGCTCAGCGGAATGCCGCGGATGGCCAGGCTCCCGAACGGCACGCTGGCCGGCATGTTCCACGGCATGAACGTGAACGTGGCGTCGCGGATCCACGCCACCACGCCGCCGACCACGCCGGCGATGCCGAGCGAGCGCGCCTTCGCCATCGCGTCGCCGCCCGAGGCGTGCAGGCTGCGCAGCGTCTCGGCCGCGGCCGTGCCGCTGGGGAACTTGAGCTGCTCGATGTTGATCATCTGCCGCTTCATCGGCACGGCGATGACCACGCCCAGGATCGCCAGCGCCACGTTCCAGAAGAACAGCGTCCAGAACGGCATCGGCTTGCCCGTGATCATCATCATGGCCGCGATCGCCGACACCATGGTGCCGCCCACCGAGTAGCCGGCCGCCGACGCCGTGGACTGCATGCAGTTGTTCTCGAGGATCGTGAAGTCGGTCTTGACCAGCCCCACGCCGCGCAGTCCGCGCCAGATCGCGAACGACATGATGCACGCGGTGATCGCCACGCCCAGCGCCCAGCCGATCTTGAGGCCCACGTAGATGTTCGTGAGGCTCATCACGCAACCGAGAAGCGATCCCATGATGATCGCGCGCCACGTGAGCTGCGGCATCGAGTCGCCGGAGCCCTTGTAGACGTTCTCGTACCAGTCGCGTTCGATCTCTTCGGCGCTGCGAACGGGCTCGGCGGACATCGCGGGGTTCCTCCGGACTCGGCTCGTGGCGGGCCCGGACGGTCGACGCGTCCGCGGCCGGCGAGGGCGCAATGTAGCCCATGGCGTGCGCGAGTGCGTGTTCACCCGGACGAGAACGGCCGCCGGCGCGACGGGCGTCCACCGGCGGCCGCTTCCTGCGTCCGTCAGTGCACGCGCAGCAGCTTCTGCGTGCTCGTGCGGCCCTCGGACTCCAGGCGGCAGAAGTAGAGCCCCGTCCCCACCGTGTGCCCGGCAGCGTCGGCTCCATTCCACGACAGCTCGTGCGGCCCCGCCGATCGCACCCCGTCCTCGAGCCCCGCGATCCGGCGCCCGGCCACGTCGTAGATCGCGGCGCTCACGTGCGCCGCGTGCGCGAGCGTGTACGACAGCCGCGTGACCCCGCGCGCCGGATTGGGCACGGGCGCGCCCAGCGCGAGCGCGGCGCTCGCCGGCACCGGGTCCACCGCGGTCGTGGGGCCGCTGCTGAAGTCGAACTGCAGGCTCCACAGGTCCTTCAGCGGGTAGTCGTTTCCGAAGATCGTGAACGGCGGCATCAGGCCACCGAACACCAGCATGCGATCGCCCGTCGAGTCGTAGACCGCGGCGTGCGTGTAGCGCTGGATCGGAAGCCCCGTCGCCGTCACCGCCGACGCGAGCGCCCGCCACGCCGGCGTCGCCGGCGCGAGGTCCAGTTCCCACACCACCCGCATGTCCGGGATGCTCAGGCTCCCGCCGCCCCACACGAGCATGCGCTCCCGCCGCGAATCGTAGACGGCCGTGTGCTGGTAGCGCCCCGGCGGCGGCGTGCCGGTGGGCAGCAGGTGCGTCCACGTGAGCGCGGGCAGGTTCAGCGCCCATACGTCGTTGTCCGACGTGGAGCCGATACTGTCGGTGCCCGCGAACACGATCATGCGGTGCTTCCGCTCGTCGTAGATCGCCGTGTGGTACTGCCGGCCCGTGGGCCCACCCGGTGCGACGATCGGGCTCCACGCCGGGGTCGGCGAGAGGCGCAGTTCCCACAGGTCGCCGCGCGGGTAGCCGCTCACGTCGGAACCGCCGAACACGATCATGCGGTCACCGATCGGATCGTAGACCGCTGCGCTGCCGTAGCGCGGCGTGGGCGGAGTGCCGGAAGGCGTCAGCAGGTTCCAGTGGTTGAGCGGGAAGTACTCGGTCTGCATGGCCCACACCGCGTTGGAACGGCTGTAGTCCGGGGCCATGCCGCCGAACAGCAGCATCCGGCCGCGCGCCTCGTCCCACACCGCGGAATGCCGCGTCACGGCCGGCGGCTCGTCGAACGTGGTGCGCCAGGCCCCCTCGTTGATCCAGCCGCGCGGGCCGCCGAGCGAGTACGACCACGTGCTGTTCACGGGCGTCCCCGACTCGTTCGCCCCGCACGCCAGCCAGGCCACGTCGTGCGCGCGGTCCAGCACGAACGTGGACGACGCGCGCAGTTCGCCGAGCAGGCCCGGATCGCGCCAGTTCTGCCAGTAGCTGTTGCCCGGGGCGTAGTGGAACTCGAAGACGTTCGTGCCCTCGGGGCCGTCGAGCACCAGGAACTGCGCCCCTCCGGGCACCCACACGCCCAGTGGCCGCGCGTGCCCCACCGGTCCCGCCTGCCAGTTGGTGTTCGGCTCGATCGTCCACTGGAGCGTGGACATCGACAGCGAGCGCACCTCGTCGTCGCTGCCGTTGCCGCCCCACAGCAGGAACAGGTCGTCGTCCGCGTCGTAGGCGCCGAAGTGGTTGCTGCAGCCCGCCGGCACGTCGCCCGAAACGGCCAGCTCCGTCCAGACGTGGGTCGTGCCGTTCATCGTGTACGCGTCGTTCAGGTCGGAGGAGCCGTCGTTGCCCCCGAACAGGATCGCGCGATCGTGCGCCGCGTCCAGGCACAGCGTGAGCCCGTACCGCGCCGACGGCGTGTCGCCGTTCGGAGCGATCGCGGTCCACGCGGGCGTGGGCGCGCCGAGGTCGAGTTGGTGGATCCGGTCCGCGGAGGGCGCACCGAGGCTGTCCTTGCCGCCGAACACGAGCAGCACCTGGCGCGACTCGTCGAAGCACGCGCCGAAAGACGAGCGCGGGCTCGGCGCCGGGCCCGTGGTGGCGACGAGCGACCACGACGGAGGCGAGTTCCACAGCTCGAGCTGCCACACCTGGTTCGTCGAGTGGTCCGCCGCGTCGCGGCCGCCGAACGCAATCAGCCGGTCGTTCACACCGTCGTACGAGAGCGACAACCCCGAGAGCGGCGGCGGAGCGGTGCCCGTGGTCGACACGTTGACCCACTCGCTCGGCGGGCCGTCCACCGACGTGGCGTGCAGGACGTTCGTGCCGTCACCGCCGAACACGTAGAACAGCCGCCGGGCGCCGTCGTACGCCGCGGCACCACCCAACTGGGGCGGAGGCGAGATGCGCTCCCAGGTGCCGGCCGGCCCCGCGTGCACAGCGGAGCCGCCGAGAGCGAGGGCGAGCGCGAACCCGCCGGCGAAGAGCGTCCCGAACCGGGTCGGAAGGGTGCGGCGTGCGTCGCGGTGCATGAACCACTCCTTTGAGGAGCCCGCTTCCCGGGGAGAGGCGGCGGAGAACGGAATGGAGCTCGGGAGTCGGGCGCGGCGTCCGCGCCCGGCCCGGGGCGGCCGCTACGCGAAGCGGGCCGCCCCTCCTGCCCGGAAGAGCGTCGAATCCCGGCGCGGGGGATCACTGGGCGCGCGGCCGGTCGGGTGGCACACACCCGGGTGGGCGGGCCGACGCGCCGGGCCGGGGCCGGGGATCGGCGCCGCGGCGTCCCAGATCTGCTCCGCGTGAAACTTCTACCGCTCGGAGTCGAGCCTGCACGGCAGCGCGAGGAGGCGAGCGGCCACCGGAGATCCGCCGCGCACATCGGATTGGCGGATCCAGGCCTGCCGCCCGAACTCGGGGCACGAAGCGTGCAGTTGCATGGGAGCACCGCCACGCCCTGGCGAGAGAGAACGCGCACCGCATGCACGAGCCCTCGCGATCGTGCTCACGACACCGGCGCGCTCGCCGCCCGGACCCGTCTCGAAAGGACGCTCCACATGAAACGACTCCTCGTCGGCCTGCTCTGCGCCACGGCACTGGCCACGTCGGGATGCGCGTCGATGGGAACGTCCCCCGATACGCAGGTGCGCCGCGCACCGCCGCCGCCGAACCTGGCGTTCCGGGGCGCCCCGCGCTTCCGCTATCTCGAGGATCGCCAGATCTCGGTGATCGCCGAGGACAACTTCGGATACGACCTGTTCCGCTCGGGCGAGAGCTACTACCTCTACAACGGCGGCTACTGGTACCACGCGCACGACGTCGACGGACCGTTCGTCTCGGTGGACGCGCGCCGCGTCCCACGCCAGGTCTTCTACGTGAAGGACAACGAGTACCGCTGGCGCAATCATCCGAACGGATGGCGCTCCGCGCGGCGCCGCGGAAACGACTCCCATCGCCCCGGCGGCGGTCCCGGCGGCCACGGGCACTGAGCTTCCCACGCGCGACGCCGAGCGCAACGACCCGGCTGGCCGGTCCGAAGGCCAGCGCCATCGCGGCAACCCGCCGACGGAACATGGCGGTCGCAATCCTTCCGTTCGCAACCGCCATCGTCACGTCGCTGTTCCATAGGAAGCGGGCGCAGCCACCGGGCGCCCGCTTTTCAATCGATCACCGCGATGCCGATGGAACGGCACGGGCCGCTCGAGCGCCGGACACCGCGGTGTCGTGACGCGCGCGGCCGGAATGGGAGACGTTCGATGTCCTGGAACTGGAAGCGCCACCGTCTCGCGATCGGTGTCGCTGCCGGCGTGCTCGCCCTGACCCTCGGGGCCGCCGCGCTGCTGTCGACGGAGGCCGATCGCTGGAAGCCGCGGGCCGAAGCGATGGCCTCCGACGCGCTGGGCATGCGTGTTCGCATCGGCGGACGCCTGTCCGCGGGCTTCGTTCCGCGACCGCACGTGTCGGCGGCGAGTGTCGAGATCCTCGACGAGCGCGGGGCCGTGGTGGCCTCCGCTCGGAAGGTCGACGTGGCGATCGGCTGGCGGGCGCTGCTGCAACGGCAGGTCCGCGTGAGCGCGCTGGCCCTCACGCAGCCGCGGCTGTCGATCGAGCAGGGTCCCGACGGCCGGTCGAACCTCGCGCGACTGCACCGGTCGTTCGCGTTGCTCGGCCTGCTGGACGGGGCGAGCGTGTCGCTGACCGACGGCAGCGTGCGCTTCGCGAACCGGCGCTCCGGCACGGTCGTCGAGGCCGCGGGGCTCGACGTGGCCGCGCGCGGCGTGCGCTTCGAGGGGGCGAGCGGCGCCGACTTCGCCCGGCAGGCGATGCTGCGCGCCAACGTCGCCTGCCGGTCCGTCCGCAGCGGGCGCCTCGCCCTGTCCGCGCTCGAACTCTCGGTCGAAGGACGAAACGGCGTGTTCGAGATTCGGCCGATCGGCGCGAGGCTCTTCGGAGCGCAGGCCTCGGGCAGCGTGCACGCCGACTTCACCGGCGCGATTCCCGCGTGGCGCGTGCAGTGCTCGCTGCCGCGCTTCCGGATCGAGGAGTTCCTCCAGGCGTTGTCGCGTGACGTCGGCGCCACCGGCACGATGGACTTCGCGGCCGATCTCCAGGCGCGCGGTGCCGGCTGGGCCGGCGTGGTGGCGAGCGCCGGCGGTGTGCTGTCGCTGCGCGGCGAGAACCTGGTGCTGCTGGGAGAAGACCTCGACCGCAGCTTCGCGCGCTTCGAATCGAGCCAGAACTTCAGCCTGCTGGACGTGGGCGCACTGTTCCTGGCGGGGCCGCTGGGCGTCGCGGCCACGAAGGGCTATGACTTCGCGTCCCTGTTCCACGGGACGGGCGGACGCACCACGATCACGCGACTCGTTTCCGAATGGCGGGTCGAGCGCGGCGTGGCGCGTGCACGCGACGTCGCGCTGGCGACCCCGAAGAACCGCATGGCGCTGCAGGGCGATCTCGACTTCGTGCACGGCCGCTTCGCGGAGGTCACGCTGGCGGTGATCGACGCGCGGGGCTGCGCGGCCCTGCGCCAGGTGGTGCGCGGGCCGTTCGACGCACCCGTCGTGGAGAAGCCGCGCCTGCTCGGCTCGCTCGCGGGCCCGGCGCTTCGTCTCGTCCAGCGTGCGGGCCGGCTCTTGCGGACACCGCCCTGCGAACCGTTCTACACCGGAGCCGTGGCCGCGCCCGGATGAGCCGGGGCGGCGGCGGGCGCGAGACGTGCCCGATGCCGACGGCGACTGCGACGGATGGTGCGTGGCGGTCTCGGTCCGCGGGACGCCGGCAAGGAAACCGGTCCTGACGTTCGCGGCTCACCCGCGAACCACGCAGCGCGTCGGCCCCGGCCCTCCGGGGTCGCAGCGCAGGTCGTGGTGGGCTCGTGGCCGATCGGTGCCGGAGAGGGCGGCGTCCCTCAATCGTGCCGCGGCTTCCTTCCGCTGGCCGCCGCACGGCGACTGCCGAGCGACTCGAGCTGAGCGTCGAGCCCCTCCACGAGTTCGCCCGCGTGCCCGCGATAGACGATGCGGCTGTCCCGGATCACGAACGTCGTGGGGAACGACTGCACCCCCCAGCGCACGGCGGCCGTGGAGTCCGCCACGAAGACCGGCAGCGCCAGCCGGTGTTCGTCGACGAAGCTCCGAGCCAGGCGGGATGCTTCCGCGGGTGGCTCTCCTTCGATGTTCACCGTGATCACTCGAACGGGAGTGGTCCTCGGCTGCTTCGCCCATTCCTGCAGCACGGGCAACGCATGGCGGCAGGGTCCGCACCACGTGGCCCAGCAGTAGGCGACCGTGATCCCGCGAGCGGGAACCGGAACCACCCTGCGCCCGGTCTCCAGCTCCGTCATCGCCTGCCGGGGCGCCGGGCGGTCGGTGCGATACCGCTCCAGGTAGAACTCCCGGTGGGACCGCGACCGGGCCGCGGCGATCTCGGCGTGCAACGAGTCGCGGGACCAGCCGTGCACGCCCGCGAGCGAGTCGAGCTTGCCCCGTGCCTCGGCCGTGTTCGACGTGTCGGGCGTGAACACCGACAGCCCGGCCACGAGCTGGCGGATGGCGCGGGCCACGTCGCCGCGCCTGGCGTACGCGTCGGAGAGCTCGAACAGCACGTACGGGTAGCTCCCCTTCGCCTCGTCGGCGCACCGCTCCCACGTCACGACCGCCGCGTCGTCGTGGCCGCGACGCGACTGGATCTCGCCGAGCCACGCGAGGTCACCCACGAGCGAGCCCTTCGTGGAGTCGTGCTCGACGATCTCCACGGTGCGTCGCAGCAGGCCCTCGGCGAGTTCCAGGCGCTCGTGACGCCGGCCCAGCCAGGTACCGAACTCCCGGAGTGCGGAGGGGTCGGACGGTTGCAGCGCGAACGACGACTCGGCGGCAGCCTGCATGGCGTCCACGCGCCCCTTCGCCTGGGCGGCCGAGTACAGCAGGTACCACGCGAAGCTGCGCGGAAAGCTGTCGGCCAGCGAAGGCATCACGGTGAGCACACCGGCGTACGCCGAGTCGGCCGTGGCGGGATCGTCGACGAGCGGAATCCACGGCGCGAGTGGCGCCAGCGGCTTGTGCGACGCGGGCTCCGCGAGGCTCGCGAGCGGAGCGAGCATCGCGAACGCGATCCCCGCGAGCGACGACAGGCGGCACGCGCGACGGCGCGAGAACGGAACGGGACCTGCGGCCATCTGCCCCCTCCAGCGTTCCATCGAACGAAACGACCCGCGGGCCGCGAGCGGGGGTCTGGCGCCCGTGCATCGCTCCGACCGGCGATCACCGGGCCCGGTGACCCGCGGCAGGGCGGTGCGCAATTCCATTCGGATCGTGAAGCGACCGTCGCGCGCGACGCAGCGCATCGACGGCCGGTCGCAAAGGTCCACCGCTCTCTGCGTCCGGTCAAGCAACCGAGGCCGGCGGCGGTGGGCGGGTGCCCCTCGACACCGCCGCTACGCGCGCGTGCCGAGTGCCTGCGCGGCCACGCGCACGATCGCGGCCAGGCTGCGCTCCACGTCCTCGTCGGTGGTGGCGCAGGACGACACGCTGATGCGCATGGCCGTGCGGCCCTGCCACACGGTGCCGCCCGCCCAGCACGTGCCGTCCGCCTGGATCGCGGCGATCACGCGACGCGTGCTCTCGGCGTCGCCGAACGCCACGAGCACCTGGTTCAGCTCGACGTCGTTCAGCACCTCGTGGCCCGCCGCGCGCAGCCCTTCGGCGAACCGCGCGGCCTGCCGGCACGAGCGCTCGATCATCTCCGCGAGCCCGCGCCGACCCAGCGAACGCAGCGCCGCCCACACCTCCACACCACGCGCGCGGCGCGAGAAGTCCGCGGTCCACTGGTGCGGCTCGCGCGCCTCACCCACCACCAGGTAGGGCGCGCTCGTGGTCATGGCCGCATGCAGGTGGCGCGGGTCGCGCACGAACACGAGCCCGCTGTCGTACGGCACGTTCAGCCACTTGTGCGCGTCGAGCGCCCACGAGTCGGCGCCCTCGCACCCCGCCACCAGGTGCGCTCGCGCCGGCGCCGCCGCGGCCCAGAGCCCGAACGCGCCGTCCACGTGCACCCACGCGTTCGCGGCGCGCGCCCGGGCCACGATCGCCGCGGCGGGGTCGGACGCGCCCGTGTTCACGTTGCCCGCCTGCACGCACACGATGGTGTGGTCGTCGAGCGGCGGCAGCGCGTCGGCGCGCATGCGGCCGGCACCATCCACCGGCACGCGCACCACGCGCTCGCGGCCGAAGCCCACCAGCGTGAGCGCCTTGAGCACACTCACGTGCACTTCGTCGCCCACCACCACCGTAATCGGCGGTGCACCGAACAGTCCCTGCGTTTCGGCGTTCCAGCCCTTGCGTGCCAGCAACGCGTGCCGCGCGGCGGCGAGCGCCGCGAAGTTCGCCTGCGTGGCGCACGTCACGAATCCAGCGCCGCACTCGGCCGGAAGCCCGAGCACGTCGCGCAGCCAGCGGATCGCCACGTCCTCGAGGCGCGCGGCCGCCGGTGCGAGCACGACGAGGCCCGCGTTCTGGTCCCACGCGCCGGCCAGCCAGTTCGCCGCGAGCGCCGCGGGCAGGGTGCCCCCCACCACGAAGCCGAAGAAGCGCCCGCCCGCGGACGCCATCGTCGCGGGCGAGCCCGCGTCGTCGAGCAGCGCGATCACTTCGCGCGGATCGGTGGGGCCTTCGGGAAACGGTTCGTCGAAACGGGCGAGGCCGGCCAGTGCATCGGCGGTGGGCGCGACGGCGCGGGTGGCGAGCCCACGGCGGTAGCGGGCCGCGCGCGCGGCGGCGGCCTGCAGCAGTTCGTTCATGACGTCTCCGGGGGACATGCGTGGACGGTGACTGCGCACTGGTACCGCCTCGTGCGAGATTCCGGCAAGCGAGAACGACGGATCGCGAGTCCCGGCCTCCGCGTTCGCCCGCCCTCGCTCGGACGTACGAGAGGACATCGCCACTCCCGACGATGTCCCCTCCCACCGAGCGAGGCCCCCGTGCGCCCTGTCCGGCCCCTGTTCGCAATTCTCCTCGTCGCCGTGACCGCGGGCCACGCGACGCCCGCGAGCGCCGCGCCCCCGGCGCCGCGCCTTCGCCCCGCGTTCGCGCAGGCGAGTCGCCCCGGCGCGTCGCACGCGTCCGGCACCGGATCGATTGTCGCCACGCCCGCTCCTCGCTCCGACGGCGCCGCGCCCATGCGCTCGGTGCCCGACGGCGCCGGTGGCACGTACTTCGCGTGGAGCAACTCGTGCGACGGGACCCAGGACCTGCTCCTGATCCGCGTCACGGCGGGCGGCGCGCCTGCGGCCGGCTGGCCCGCGAGCGGTGTCGCCGTGTGCACGGCACCCGGTGACCAGGGCGCGGTGGGCCTCTTCCCGGACGGTGCGAACGGGGTGCTCGTGGTGTGGATGGACGGCCGCGCCGGCATCGACCGGCTCGACCTGTACGCGCAGCGCGTGAACACCTCCGGTGTCCCCCAGTGGGCGTCGAACGGCGTGCTGCTGGGCGTGAACCAGGACTACAACGCGCGGGTGTGCCCGGACGGTACGGGCGGGCTGCTGGCCGTGTGGGGCGTGGGCGAGGACAGCGGCTCGAACATCGTCGGCAACCGGCTCACCGCCGCCGGAACGAACGCGGCGGGATGGAACGCGAACGGCACGCCCCTCTGCAGCGCGCCGCAGTATCAGTCTCCGCAGGGCGTGCTGAGCGACGGAACGGGCGGCGGCTACTTCCTGTGGCGGGACGTGCGCAGCGGGAACCAGGAGCTCTGGGGCCAGCACGTGAACGCGGCCGGCGTGGCGCAGTGGACCGCCGACGGCATCGTGCTCGCGACGGGCGAGTTCGGCATCGAACCCCTGGCCGCCTGCGAGGATGGCGCCGGTGGCCTGATCGCGGCGTGGGCGGGCGGGCCCGGCCTGGTGGTGCAGCGCTTCGACGGCACCGGCGCCGAACTGTGGACGGCCGGTGGCCGCACGCTGCTGACGGGCGGGGCCGCGTACCAGATGACGCTGCTGCCCGTCGGATCGGGAAACACGCTGGCCGTGTGGTCCGACTTCGCGGGCCCCGACATGGACATCCACGCGCAGCGGGTGGATGCGACGGGGGCTTCGCAGTGGGACACGTCCGGCGTGGTGGTGCGGAGCGTGGCCGCGGGCGGCGGAGTGTACGACCTGCACGCGACGGGCGACGGCCTCGGAGGCGTGATCGTGACGTGGGTCGACGGCCGGGACGACCCGGTGGACTGGTGGCCCTCGTACACGCAGCGCATCAGCTCGGCGGGCGTCGCACAGTGGGCGGCGAACGGGCTCCTGCTGTCCGCACCGGGCGCGCTCGCCGATCAGATCCAGCCCACCGCCGACGGCTCGGGGGGTGCGCTGTTCGCATGGGCCGACTACTCCGAATACGACCCGTCGGTGCGTGCGCAGCGGCTGAACGCGTCGGGTGCGCCGCAGCTGGCCGCGGGCGGCGTGCGCGTCACGCCGGGTGCAACCAGCGTTCAGCGCGGAGGCCTCACGGTGCACGACGGCGCGAACGGCGCGTGGATCGTGTGGGTGGAGCAGTTCGGGACCAGCCAGCAACTGCGTGCACGCCACCTGGGTCCCACCGGTTCGCCGGTGGGCGCGACCGTCGTGCTCAGCGACGCGCCGGGCGACAAGTACGGCTTCGGTGCCATCGCCGATGGCTCGGGTGGACTGATCGCGGGCTGGACGATCTACCTGCAGGGGACCGACGGGGGGCTGTACGCGCAGCGAGTGGACGCCGCGGGCACGCCCCGGTGGACGCCCAACGGCGTCGTCGTTTCGGGCCCGGGCGCGTACCACAACAACCCGCAACTCGTGCCCGACGGCGCGGGTGGAGCGCTCTTCGCGTGGTCCGCCTACACCACCGACTACGACGTCCTGGCCCAGCGCGTGGACGCGACCGGTGCGCTGCGCTGGGGCGCGAATGGTCTCGCCGTCTGCACCGTCACGAGCCAGCAGTACCTGGGAGCGCTCGTGTCCGACGGTGCGGGCGGCATGCTGTGCGCGTGGGCCGACTACCGCCAGCCGTCGAACAACGCCGTCTACGCGCAGCGCGTGAACGCCGCGGGCGTGGCGCAGTGGACCGCGGACGGCACTCCGATCTCCACGAACGGCGCGACGAGCGCTTTCCCCCGGGGCATGGTCGGCGACGGGGCGAAGGGCGCGATCGTGCTGATCGATGCCCAGTACCGGCCGATCCCGACGAGCAACGTGACCGAGGACTCGCTCCGGCTGCAGCGGGTCGACTCCACGGGCACGACACGCTGGGGCGCGATCGGCACCACCGTGTTCTCGCAGGGCACGGTGCTGAACGGCGTCCAGATGGTGTCCGACGGGCTCGCGGGAGCCGTCGTGGCGTGGGAAGAAGAGCGCACGGGGACGCTCGACCTGTACGCGCAGCGCGTGAACGACGCCGGCGCGATCCAGTGGGCCGCGACCGGCGCGCCGCTGTGCGTGGCGGCCGACTGGCAGCAGCTGGCCGGGCTCGCCGGCGACGGTGCCGGCGGCGTGTTCGCCTCGTGGGCCGATGCGCGCGGGCACGGCTGGTACGACCTCTACGCGCAGCACCTGCTGGCGAACGGCAGCGCGGCGTGGACCGTGGACGGCATCGTGGTGGGTGGCGCGGCGCGCGGGCAGTACGGCGGCGGCCTCGCCACCGACGCGACGGGCGGCGTGATCGTGGGCTGGACCGACAACCGCAACGGCATCGCGAGCAACGTGGTCGCGCAGCGCGTGCAGGCGAACGGCGCGGTGCGCTGGGCGGTGGACGGCGTCACGTCGGCGCTCGTCTCGCTGGCGAGCGCGACGCTCGACGGGGGCCGCGCACGGCTGGCCTGGTACGTCGGCACGACGGGCCCGGTGCGCATCGAGCGCGCGACCGAGTCGAGCGCATGGGCCCCCGTGGCCACGCGCAGCCCCGACGGCGACGGCATGGTGCGCTTCGAGGACGCGAGCGTGCAGAACGGCGTGCGCACCGGCTGGCGGCTGAGCGTGCCCGACGCGGACGGCGACGTGATCGCAGGCGAGGTGTGGCTGGGCGGAGCCGTCGCGCTGGCGCTGGAGGCGCCGAGCCCGAACCCGGTGCAGCGCGACTTCACGCTGGCCTTCACGCTGCCGGTCGTGGCGCCCGCGCGGCTGGAGCTGTTCGACGTGCGCGGACGCCGCGTGGCCTCTCGCGACGTGGGCGCCCTCGGCGCCGGACACCACGTGGCGCGTTTCGACGACGCCGCGCGCGAGCCGGGCGTCTACTTCGCGCGCCTCACGCAGGGCGCGACGACACGGCAGACGAGGGTCGTGGTCGTTCGGTGAGGCGAGGGGCGCGGGCGCCCGGCGGCATCCGGGCGCTCGCGGGCCGCGCGCGACGCAACGCCTGCCCCGCGGGCCCGACCTGTTCGTGGGCCCGGGGCCTGCGGGTGCCGGCCCCGGGCACTTCGACCGGTCCGTCTAGGGCTGCGGGCCGCTCCGCACGAACAGCCCCGTGGGCGGGCGCCGGTACGCGAGCATGTTCTCGTAGGTCCTGCGACCTTCGCGCACGTTCAGGCTGAAGCCCGCCAGGTACTGCAGCCGCAGGTCGCGGTCGTGGTTGATCTGGGCGTCCTTCAGCCAGCCGCCCAGGTCGGCCCCGCGCCCGAGGTAGGTGGCGAGCAGCTGCTCGGCCGACTCGAAGCCGACCTCGCGCAGGGACTGCGCGAGCTGCGCGTAGCGCGGGCTGCGCAGCTTCGCCTCCCACGCGTCCACGTCGTACGCGCGCGGCTCCACCTGCCCCACCAGCACGAGGTCGTAGTTGATCCCGTCGACCGAAGTGGCGAACACCACGCCGTTCGGGAACGCCTGCATGAACGTGCCGATCTCGCTCTTCACCGACTGTTCACTGCACTGGTACAGCTGCACGAACAGCGTGACCACGCCGCCGGGGTTCAGGTGTCGCTTCGCGAGGTCGAAGAACTCGGACGTGTAGAGCATCGCCGCGCCCTTCACCCACGGGTCCAGCGGGTCGGCGGTGATGGCGTCGAACGTCTCGTGCGTGGTCTGCAGGAAATGCCGCGCGTCGTCGATGTGCACGCGCGTCTTCGGGTTCTGCACCACGTCGTAGTTGTGCGCGCTGAAATAGCGCGACACGGTCTTCACCGCGAGCGGCTCGATCTCGGCGATCGTCAGCCGCTCCACGGCGGGATCGATCGACACGGCGCCCGCGGTGACGCCCGCACCGCAGCCGATCACGAGCACCGAGCGCGGGTTCGCGGCCACCAGCGTGGTGAAGTGGCCGAGCATGCGCTGGAAGCGCATGTCGCCGAGCGCGCTCGAAGCCTGCACCTTGCCGGAGTTGTGGTACGCGAGCACGCCGTTCGGCAGCCGCGTCACGGCGACGGACGCGCTGTGCCCCTCGCCCGCGTAGATCACGTCGCCCTGCCGGCCCTGCCGCGCGGTGAAGCGGCCGTACGCGACCAGGTGACCCGACAGCGGCGGCACCGCCATCGCCATCAGCGCGCCGCTCACCGCGAGGATCGCGAGCGCGGCGACACCGAACCGCTGCCACGCGCGATCCGATTCGGGCGTGCCCGGCGACGGTGCGAGCACGAACAGCGCCGACATGCCGCAGAGCAGGATCATCAGGCGCTGCGTGTCCTGGCTGCCGATCCACGACACGAGCACGAGGCTCGCTGCGAGCGCGCCCACGATCGCGCCCACCGTGTTGGCGGCGTAGACGCGGCCCACCAGCACGCCGGCGTCGCGGCCCTCCGCGGCGAGCGCGGCCAGCGCCAGCGGGAAGCTGGCGCCCCACAGCAGCGTGGCCGGCAGCACGGCCCACAGGCTGCGCACGAAGTCGATCGGGAACTGGTGCCACGGACTGCTCGCGAGCGACGGATCCACGGGCCACCACGGCAGCGAGGCACCGAGCATCCACGCCGCCCACGCGATGGCCACGCACAGCAGCGCCTGGCACCAGCCGAGCGCCACGCGCGGCCGCGCGACGCTGCGACCGATCGCCGAACCCGCCACGCTGCCCACGCCGATCCCGAGCAGGAACGCCGCGAGCACGAGCGAGAACGTGTAGGTGGTGCCGCCCACGAGCAGCGCCAGGTGCCGCGTCCACACGACCTCCGCCGCGAGCGCGGTGAGCCCCGACAGCCCCGTGGTCACCAGGATCGCGTCGGCGCCCGGAGCGGGCGCGGCGGGTTCGGGTCCGGCGACCGTGCGCTCGTACGGCGCGACGCCCGCCAGCGCCCACGCGGCGGCGGCCACGATCGCGTTCAGCGCCACCGCCACGAGCGTGCTCGTGGTCAGGTCGAACACGCGCAGCAGCCAGAAGCCCGCGAGCAGGCAGCCGAGCATGGCGCCCACCGTGTTGCCGGCGTAGAAGCCGCCGAGCCACGACACGCCGTCGGGCGTGGTCTTCACCCAGCGCGCGAGCGCCGGCAGCGTGGCGCCCATCAGCAGCGTGGGCGGCAGCAGGCACACCGCCGCCGCGAGCGCGCGCAGCACCAGTCCCAGCGGGCCGGGCCCCGCCCACGCGGAGTAGACGCCCGCGATCAGCGGCACCACCGCCAGCACCAGCAGGCCGATGACGCCGATCCCCGCCTCGAGTGCGGCGTACACGCGCAGCGGATGCACGGTCGGCGGCACGAAGCGCGGCAGCAGCAGGCTGCCCAGGAAGAGCCCGCCCATGTACGTGCCCAGCAGCACACCGAGCGAGACCGCGGACACGCCGATGACCAGCTCCAGCAGCTGGAACCACACGACTTCGTAGATGAGCGCGGTGCAGCCGCTGCCCACGAAGAGCAGCAGCAGCAGCGGAAGGATGCGACGAGAGTTCATGGGCGTGCCCGGGCCGACGCGGGGGTCGTGGTGAGCGAATTCCAGCGTCGGACCATAGCAGCGCCGGAAGGCGGCGCTCTAGGATGGGAATGCGCTCGCGCTCACCCGCCGGAGGTCTGCGAGCGCGGCGGGTCGCGCCCGGGCGAACGGGAGGCACGCCATCTGCCGACGTCGGGCCAGGCCACCCCCCCCACCGCGCCACGAAGAAAGCCCGGTGCGATCGAAGCCCCGGGGCGTACGCTCGTGTCGGAACGTGGGACTGTTCGATGTGCGATGCCCCCCGGGTTCCTTCCCGAGCACCGAACCCCGGAGGTCCCTCATCACGGTCTCACGCGTTCCCGTGGCCGTTCGCCCGCCGCGTCTCGCTCGTCCTGTTCGCCCTGGCTCTCGTCGCCGCTCCCGCCTGCGCCGCGGTGCTCTACGCGGTGGGTGGCAACTCCGGGCCCGACGGTGGCCTGACGGGGCTCTACACCGTGGACCCCGCCACCGCGATCATGACCCGGGTGGGCAGTCCGCACACCGCGGGCAGCTTCGACAACACGATCTACAACGGCGGACTCGCCTACGACCCCTACACCGACCGGATGTACGCGCTCGGCTGCGATTCGTCCAGCGCGAGCGCGCTGTTCCGGATCGATCGCACGAACGCTTCGATGGTGCGCATCGGCTACTGCTTCCCGGCGAACGCGGCCGCGTTCTGCTCGGGCGGCCTCGCGTTCGACGTCACGACCCGCCGGCTGTTCGCGGTCGGCGACCTGGGCCAGCCTCCGTACCAGCGGAGCAGCCTCGTCGAGCTCGACACGGCGACGGGCCTCGCCACCGCGATCGGCGACAACGGGCCGGCGGGCACCTATCTCTCGGGCCTCGCGTGTGACCCGAGGACCGGCGTGCTCTACGCGAACGGCTTCACCGGTTGGGACCAGACCTCGGCACTGTTCGCGCTCGACAAGGGCTCCGGGGTCGGCACGCTCGTCGGCTATCACGGACTCGCCCTGGGCCGACAGATGAACTACGCCGGGCCGGCCGTGGATCCCTCGACGGGCAGCATGTACTCGATGGGCAGCTTCTCCGGGTCGCAGAACCACCTGTACACCGTCAGCAAGGCCACCGGTCTCGCGACCTCGGTGGGGCCCGCGTCCCCGAACGGTATCGGCGTGGACGGCGCACTCGTCTTCGTGGGCGCCGACGTGCTCCTCGCGAGTCCCGAGGCGGCGTTGCCGGCGCGACTGCGCGCGTGGCCGAATCCCGCCCCGGCGGAGGTCGCGTTCGCGTTCGGCCTCGCGCGGGCGGGCCGCGTGTCGCTGTCGCTGTTCGACCTCGCGGGCCGGCGGGTGTCGCCGCCGATCGACGCGCGGCTGGCCGCAGGCTCGCACCAGCTGCGGTGGAACGGCGTCGACGCGCAGGGAGCGCGCGTGGCCGCGGGCATCTACTTCGCCACGCTGCGGGCCGACGGAGCGGTGATCGGCCGGACGACGGTGCTGGTGACCCGGTAGCGGCGCGGCCGGGGGCCGTGCACGGTGCGCCCGCTTTGATCAACGAATCACGGCCGCTCGCCGGACGAGCCCGCGCTCGGGTGCCTGCCGGCGCGCAAAGCACAGGTTGTGCGCGGAAGATTGCAGTTGCCGGGGCCTCGTCCTTCGCGGACGGGGCCCCGGAGCTTTCAGAACGCGTAGCGGCGGCGGTGCTGTCGGCAGTGCTCGATCCGCCGTGTCGGCACCTGCCGCCAGTAGTAGCGCGCCCACCGTGCCGGCAGGGCCACGCGCGTCACGAACAACCGCCGCGCGAGGATGTCCCGCAGCCGCAGGCGCCGCGAAGCCA
>JBGAMH010000185.1:0-9674 GCA_044223135.1 Candidatus Eiseniibacteriota bacterium
GGGCGCCGCGGCGGGAATCGCCGCGGCGCTCCTGCGCGCGTGGACGCCGGGCGACGATCCCGACGGCGCGACCTGCGTCATGCGTCGCGTGTTCGGCCTGCCCTGCCCCACGTGCGGGCTCACGCGCGCGTTCGCGGCGCTCGCGCACGGCGACTGGGCGCACGCGTGGACGCTGCACCCGCTGGCGCCGCTCGTGGCGGCGGAACTCGCGGCGGCGTGGGCGCTGTGGGGCGTCGCGATCGCCCGCGGCGGCTGGCCGCTGCCGCGCCGCGTCACGCTCGGCGCGCTGATCGCGACGGGCGTGCTGCTCGCGGGCGTGTGGGTGGTGCGGCTCGCGGCGGGCACGCTGCCCGCCTGAACCCGCGGCTCAGCGCAGCGCGCCCGAGAGCCAGCGCAGCACGTTCAGCGCGAACTGCTTGTTGTCGTTGCCGTCGGCGTTCATGCCCATGCGGAACCTGCCGTCGGGCCCCGCGCGCTGCGCGCTGAACATGGCGGCCTCGCCGAGCACCACCACGTGTCCGCGGCCCAGCGTGAACGCCACCGCCTGCGCGCGGCCGCGCGCCTTCGTGCGCGGTGCGTGCGCGGGATCGACGCCCGCCGCCATCTCGGCCGGCGTCACGTTGACGTCCTCCGCGCCGTTCGACAACGCGAGCAGGGCGACCGAGCCCTTCGGCCCGAGCAGCGACTGGCCCGTGAACGTGGTGACGGCGCGCACGCGCTCCGATGGCGCGCTGCCGTGCACCGTGACGTGCGCGGTGTCGAGACCGGCGCCGGCGCGGAACGTGAGGATGCTCGGCGGGCCGCCGCGCGCGGCGCGGCGCCTGTCCTGCGTGTAGGCGTTGCGCATGTCCACGCCGAACGCGGCCGCCAGGTCGCGGGCCGCGGCGCCGAACGGCGCGTGGTCGGCGATCAGCAGCAGCCCGCCGCCGCCGTGCACCCACTCGCGCACCGCCGCGATCTCGTCCGGCGTGAACGCGCTTCGCGACGCGGCGCTGTCGGACATGTCCTCGGCGCCCATCGCGTTCGAGATCACGAGCACGCCCTGGCCCACGAGCGTGCTGGTGGAGAACGGCACCACGTTGCCGACCACGCGGTACCCGTCGTTGCGCGCCAGCTCGGCGAACGGGCGGTAGCGCCCCTTCGACGTGTGGAAGTTGTGGTGCGCCTCGTCGACCAGCAGTCGCGGCCCGCGGTCCCGGGCGTACGCGGGCGTCGTCACCGACACGTCGAACGTGGTGTCCGGAACCTGCTGCGCGGCTGACGGCGAGGCGATGGCGGCGACCAGGCCGCACGCGAACGCGATCGCAGCCGCAGCCGCCGGGATCGGCGAGCGCACCATGGGAGGACGTCGCGCGGTCGGGTCAGAGCCCGAGCCGCCGACGCTCCTCCTCGTAGACCGCCAGCGTGGCTGCGTCGAAGCACGCGCACACCACGCGCGCAGGGCGCTCGTGCGCGCGCAGGACGGCGGCGATCTCCTGCAGCGCGATGCCGGTGGCGCGCTCGAGCGGGAAGCCGTAGATGCCCGTGCTGATGGCCGGGAAGGCCACGGAGCCCACGCCCTTGCGGGCCGCGAGTTCGAGCGCGTTCCGGTAGCACGAGGCGAGCAGCCGGTCCTCCTCGTGCCCGCCGCCGCGCCACACCGGGCCGACCGCGTGGATCACCCACCGGGCGCGCAGGCCGAAGCCGCTGGTGGCGCGCGCTTCGCCGGTCGGGCAGGGGGCCGCGTCCTCGCAGGCGTCGGCCAGGTCCGGCCCCGCCGCGCGATGGATGGCGCCGCACACGCCGCCGCCCGGCGCCAGCGCCACGTTGGCGGCGTTGACGATGGCCTCCACCTCGAGCGTGGTGATGTCGGCCTGGACGAGCTGCAGACGTTCGCCGAGCGACACGCGCCCCCCTCCCGTGAATCCCTCCGGCCGGTGGCCGGGCTCCAACCCGTGCGGACTCGATGCTCCGGCCCCGTGCGCCGCGGTTCTCGTCACGCACGCTAGGCCCGGCGCCTCGGACGCGTCAACGTTGCCGCCCCACGGCGGCGCAGCGTACGCTCGCCGCCCGCTGTTCACGGCCGTTGCTGGACCACCGTGATTCCCATCGCCATGCCCGACATCCGCCCACCGCTCGTCGACACGCACGGTCGCACCGTTCGCGACCTCCGCGTCTCGGTCACCGACCGCTGCAACCTGCGTTGCGTGTACTGCATGCCCGCCGAGGGCATGCCGTGGCTTCCGCACGCCGACATCCTGCGCTACGAGGAGATCGCCCGCTTCGCCCGCGTGTGCGTGTCGCTCGGCGTGACGGGCGTGCGACTCACGGGCGGCGAGCCCACCGTGCGCCGCGACCTGCCGGCGCTCGTGCGGATGCTGTCGGAGATCTCGCCCGACCTGGACCTGTCACTCACCACGAACGGCCTGCGGCTGCCCGAGCAGGCCGAGGCGTTGCGCGCGGCGGGCCTGCGGCGCGTCAACGTGAGCCTCGACACGCTGCGGCCGGACCGCTTCCAGCAGATCGCGCGGCGCGACCAGCTCGAGAGCGTGCTCGCCGGGCTCGACGCCGCGAAGCGCGTGGGGTTCGCGCCCATCAAGATCAACGCGGTGCTCATGCGCGGCGTGAACGACGACGAGGCGGTGCCGCTGGCGCGCTGGGCGCGCGACGAGGGCCACGAGCTGCGCTTCATCGAATGGATGCCGCTCGACTTCCAGCGCGGCTGGGACCGCGGTGCGCTGGTGCCGGCCGACGAGACGCTGGCGCAGGTGGCGGCCGAGTTCCCGCTCGACCTCGAGGAGGGCGCGGACCCGAGTTCACCGGCACGCACGTACCGCTACCGGGACGGCGGCGGTCGGCTGGGCGTGATCGCGTCGGTGACGCGGCCGTTCTGCGGCACGTGCGACCGCATCCGGCTCACGGCCGACGGGCAGATCCGGACGTGCCTGTTCGCGCTGCGCGAGTACGACTTCCGCAAGGCCATGCGCGAAGGCGCCGACGACGATCGGATCGAGGAGCTCCTGCGGGCGGCGGTACTGCGCAAGCAGCCCGGGCACCTCATCAACCAGCCGGCATTCGTGCAGCCCGCACGCGGCATGAGCGCGATCGGCGGCTGACGCCGCCGCGCTTCACGGCTTCCCGACCGGGGGCGCTGTCGCCCGCGCCAGCAGCTCCAGGCCCTGCGCGTCGTCGGGCCTGCGCACGAGCAGCGAGTCGAGCGCGGCGAGCGATTCGTCCACGTGGCCCGCGCCGAGCCGCGCTTCCGCCAGCGCGAGCCAGCCGTCCAGGTTGTCCGCGTCGAGCGCCAGCGCACGCCGGGCCTCGGCCTCCGCGCCCGCGTCCTGGCGGCCCAGCAGCACGAGCGCGCGCTTGCCCGCGACCGTGGCCAGGAACACGCGTGCGCCGCGGTCGCGCTGGAGCGAATCGGCGGCGGCGAGCAGGCCCAGGGCTTCGTCCGTGCGGCGTTCGCGCAGCGCCGAGAGGCCCGCGAACAGCGCACGCATCGCGTCGGGCTCCACGCGCACGATCGAGCGGTCGCCGCGGGGCTGGAACTCGAGGATGGCGTCCACGCGCGCCGCCGGATCGCGGCGCCAGTCGTCGAACTTCACCCAGCGCGCGGCCGTGTCGCGCGTGCACACGATGAGCATCTCCCGCGGCCACTACGAGGCTTCCACGCGGCGGGGGAAGTTGCGCTGCACCACGCGGGCGCCCGCGGGCAGCGCGGGCCCGCGAGCCAGTTCGTCGCGCACGCCCGCCGCCAGGCGTTGCACGCGGACGAGCTGCCCCAGGTAGCTGCGGCCGCCCGTGTCCTCCATCTGCAGCGCGATACCCGGCGGCGGCGACGGGCACGCGAGCACGATCAGCGCGCGCAGCACCACGAGCGCCAGCGGCAGCGTGCGATGCGCGGCCGCCAGCAGCGGGATGCCGCCGATGCCGAGCCCGAGCATCGCGAACAGCGTGCGCGACGGCGTCCAGTAGGGATAGAGCGACGTGTGCAGGCCGACCACGGCGAGGAACCACACCGCGCCCCATGCACCCGAAGCGAGCAGCGCGCCGCGCGGTCCGCGCCACAGGCCCACCCCGAGGCCGAGCACCGCGAGCGAAGCCGCGGCGCCGCCCAGCGGCAGCACCCATGCTTCCGGCACGCCGGCCAGGCTGAGCACGTCGCCGAGACTCCAGCGCAGCGACCACAGGAAGCGCGCCACCGGCCCCGCCGCACGCGCTTCGGGCGTGTCGATCAGGTCCTGGGGGAATCGCGCGCCGCCCCACTGCAGCGCGAGCACGTAACCCACGCCCCACAGCGTGAGCACCGCCAGCGAGCCGAGCGCGAGTCGCCGGCGGTCGACCCGCGCGCTGCCCAGCACCGTGGCGGGCAGGATCGGCACCAGCGCCACCGCGACGACCGCGACCTCCTTGCACAGCAGCGCGGCGAGCAGTGCGGCGAACGCGGCCACGCGCCGCCCGCGCGACAGCAGATAGAACGCGAGCGCGGTCAGGAAGTAGGCGCCGACGTCCTGCATGTTCGCGGGCCACGCGATCAGTGCGCGCGCGCCCTCGGCGAGCAGCGGAAAGCCCGCGATCGCCAGCGCCGTGCGGCGCCCGACCGCCTCCCGGAACGCGCCGAACAGCAGCATGCCGGCGCCCGCGAGCATCGCGGCGTGGAGCGCGCTCACCCACAGCGGATTCGTCAGCATCACCGGCCCGAGCACGGAGTAGTAGAGCTGCCGCGACAGGGGCCGCCAGAACGTGGGCAGGCCGCCGCCGTCGAAGAGGTGTCGCGCGCGCATCACGTGCAGCGAACGCAGGAACCCGAAGTCGTCGGCGACCGGCTCTCCGAGCGGCGCGCCCGCGAGCCGCGCGACGAGCAGCGCCACGGGCAGCGCGGCCAGCCAGGCCAGCGGGTCGGCGAGCAACCGCGGCAGGCGCTGCACCCGTGACGGCGCCGGGTGCGCCGAGCCGGGCGCGGGGACGCGAGCAGGGCGCGTGCGGGGCGTCATCCGGGGCCCGGCACGCACCCTCCTCGGTCAGCCCGGACAGCGTCCGGCGACCCCGGTGGACCCGGGCACGCACGGACGAGCGGACATGAATGGGCGGGGAGCGCGGCCATGTCTGGCCAGAGAATGCGCTCGCGCTCCGCGTTCGTTCAACGAAATTTACGCGCTCGTACCCGGGTGACCCGCGCTCGTGCCCGGCCGGGCCGGGGACTCACTCGTCGGCGGGCTCGACGGACGAGGCGTAGATCTTCTCGCAGAGACGCGACAACTCGCGGGCCTCGCGCGCCGTGAGGCTGGCGCTGAACCGGGCCTGGCTCGCGTCCATCGCCGGCTGCACCTGCTCGAGCAGCTGCTGGCCGCGCCGCGTGATGCGGGCGATCGACTGGCGGGCGTCCTCGATCGACCGCGTGCGCTCGACGAGCCCCAGCTTCACCAGGCGGTCGATCATGCGGGTGAGGTCGGGAGCCCGCTGCAGCATGCGCCGCGCGATCTCGCCGCGGGCGTAGCCGCCGGGCAGGGCGCCGCGCAGGATGCGCAGCACGTTGTACTGCGTGGACGTGATGCGCGTCTCGGCGAACGACTCGTCGAGCAGCCCCTGCACGTGGTTCGCGGCCACGATCAGGTTCAGCACGGCCTCGTGATGCACACCCTGGAACTTGCTCTGGAGCAGGCGCTTCTTGAGGAGTTCTCCCATGGCCCGTGCAGCATGCGCCCGGGCACGCGTTTCGCGCAAACCCTGTGCAACGCGTCCGTCCCCTTCGGCGGCTCCCCCGGCCCGGCGCCGGCGCGGCGACGCCGCGCGCGGACGGGGAGCGGCCGTCGGCTCCGCCCCCCGTCCGCTCGAGTCGCCCGGGCTCATCCCGCGACCGGCTGCAGCAGCGCGCTCCAGTCCTGGCGCCGGGCCCAGTCGGCGAACGACTGCCAGCCCACCTCGGGGTAGTCGCGACGCAGCGCCGCCAGGTCCACGCTGTACCCCACGCGATCGAACCACTCCATCATGATCGCGAAGTCCTCGTTCTGCTGGCGCACGGCATCGAGCGGCAGCTGCTGGTAGGCGATCGGACGTCCCGACAGCTCGGAGATCGTCTTCACCACCTCGGCCGCGGAGATCTCGTCGGACGCGAGGTCGATGCGCCGCCCCGCGAACCGCTCGGGCTGGGTGGCGACAAGCGCGTAGAACGCGCCGAGATCCTCGACCGCGACCTGCTGCAGCTTGCGGTCGGCCGGCAGCGTCATCATGAGTGCGCCCTGCTGCAGGCCCGGCAGCCACCACGGCGACAGCAGGTTGTCCATGAAGAACACCGGCGCCACGATGCTCCAGCGCAGGCCGGAGGCCTTCACGGCCTCCTCCACCGGCACCTTGCTCTCGAAGTGCGGGATGCCCGTGCGGCGATCGGCGCTCGCGACCGACGAGTAGACCAGGTAAGGCACCGCCGCCCGCTTCGCGGCCTCGACCAGCGCCAGGCCCTCGCGCGTCTCGGCCTCTTCGCCGGCGACGAACGGCGTGCTCATGGCGAACAGCGTGTCGACGCCCGCGGCGGCGCGCTCGATCGAGGCGCCGTCCGAGAACGAACCGGCGAACAGCTCGGCGCCCGACGCGCGCAACGCCTGAGCGCGCACGCTGTTCGGGTCGCGGGTCAGCGCGCGGACGTGGTGGCCGGCGGCGAGCAGGCGGCGCGCGAGCGCGCCCCCCTGGTTGCCGGTGGCGCCGGTGACGAGAACGGTGATCGGCTTCATGGGAACTCCTTCGGGTGGGCGCGGCCGCGGGAGGCGATCGGGGGCGGCGCGGTACCGCCGCTGCCTTGGATGCGCCGACCAGTCGTGTGTTTCAACACATTTTTCGGCGAGGGCCGGGCGGCGGCGGAAGATCGGGTGGCCGGCGGGCCGCGGGCGGGTCAGGCGAGCGTCGGGCGCCGGCCGAGGAACATGACTTCCTCCTCCAGCTCGACGCCGAACTTCTCGCGCACGCGGGCCTTCATCTGCTCGGCCAGCACGAGCACGTCGCGCGCGGTGGCCTGGCCCGCGTTCACCAGGATGTTCGCGTGCTTCGCGAACACCATCGCGTCCCCCACCCGCAGGCCGCGGCACTCGCACGCGTCCAGCAGGGCGCCGGCGGGCACGCGATGCGTGCCGGGCGAATGCGGCAGGCCCGGCGCCTGGAAACCGGGCGGCAGGTTCTTGAAGTACGAGCCCGCCGTGGGCTCGAGCCGCCACGCGGGGTGCTTCACGCGCCGCACCTCGAGCTTCTCCTCGATCACGCGGCGGATCTCGGCCGGCTCGCCGCGTCGCAGGCGGATCAACGCCGACAGGATCACGTGCGGCTCGCGTTTCAGCCGCGAGTCGCGGTAGGCGAACTCGAACCACGCCGCGGGCTGCGTGGCCACGCCGGAGCCGTCGAAGCGCGCGACCGTGGCCTCGATCGTGAGCGAGCCCACGTCCACGCCGTAGCAGCCGGCGTTGCCGTACAGCGCGCCCCCCACCGAACCCGGGATGCCCGCCAGCAGCTCGAGCCCGGCGAGCCCGCGCTCCGCGCAGCGCTCGATGAACGCCGAGAAGTCCGCGCCCCCCTCGACGTAGGCGGCCTGGCCGTCCCACTCCACGCGCTCGCACGCGTTGCGGATCACGAGGCCCGGCAGCCCGTCGTCGGAAACCAGCAGGTTGCTGCCGCAGCCGAGCACGAACACGGGCAGGCCCAGCTCGTTCGCCGACGACAGCGCCGCCACGAGGTCGTCGGCCGTGCGCGCGGAGAAGAAGTACTCGGCCGGGCCGCCGATCCGGAACGTGGTGTGGTGACGCAGCGGCTCCTGCGTCAGCAGGCCGTCGCCGAGCGCGCGGCGCAGGCGCTCCTCGATCGTGGGCACGTGGGTCGGCATGCGCGCAGGTTGCCCGGCGGTCCCGCGTGGGTCAAACGCGCGGCGGCTGGTATGTTCGCGCCGCGCGAGGGCGGTGGTCGCCCCGCCGGGAGAACGCACGATGACGTTGGAGATCAAGTACTGCGGGCAGTGAGGCTACCTGCCCCGGGCCTCCAGGTTGGCGGCCGAGATCAAGCAGGCGCGCGGCATCGACAGCACGATCGTTCGAGGCAGCGGCGGTGAGTTCGAAGTGTCCCTGGACGGGACGCTGATCTTCTCGAAGCGGGCCGAAGGCCGCTTCCCGGACACCGAGGAGGTGCTCGCGAAGATCCCCGCCTGACGCGTCGCCCCGTGCGCCGGCCGTGGCCTCCGGGCCGCGGCCGTTCGCGCGAGCGCTCAGCCGACGTCGCCCGCCTTCCGCAGCGCCAGGCGGAACGTGCGCTCGCCGGTGCGCTCGAACACGATCGCGTCGCCCACCTCGAGGCCGCGCTCGCGGCACCAGCGCATCATGCCCGGCAGCTTCGGCGAGCGCGGGCGGAACACCCACGTGCCCCACTGGATGTCGGTCTCGAACGACCAGCCCAGATCGGTCTCGATCGTGACCGGCTTCACCTCGTAGGGGCGCGGCGCGTCCGCGGGCCCGCGGGGCCCGAGCGCGTCCTTCGGGAAGAACTCCAGCACGTCCCACAGCGGCACGTTGCGCTGCGTGAACGTCCACAGGTCCTCGGGGCTCGCGATGGGGATGACCGCGCGGTCGGTCATCGCGGCCGCGGGTCGTGCGGCCCGCCCAGCGCCCGCCGCAGGAACTCCGTGGTCACCGTGTGGATGCGACGCACGTACGGCTCGTCGGCCACGATGTGCGTGCGGCCCGGGAGCGGCAGGAACTCGAACGCGCGGCCGGCACGGTTCAGGGCGTCGGCGAGCTTGAGACTGTTGAAGAAGTACACGTTGTCGTCGGCGGTGCCGTGGATCACGAGCAGCGGAGCGTCGAGCTTCGGCGCGAACGGCAGCACGGAGCTGCGCTCGTAGGCGAGCGAGTCCGGCCCGGGCAGGCCCAGGTAGCGCTCCGTGTAGAACGTGTCGTAGTCGCGCCAGTCCACCACCGGCGCGCCCGCGACGGCGGCGCGGTAGGTGTTCGCGTTCCGCATCACGGCGTGCGCCGCGAAGTAGCCGCCGAACGACCAGCCGTTGACGCCGATGCGGCGCTCGTCCATCTCGGGATGGCGCGCGCAGAGTTCGTGCAGCACCGCCACGTGGTCCTCGAGCGCGGGCCCGATCAGGTCGCCGCGGATCGCGCGCTCCCACGCCCGGCCGCGGCCCGGCGTACCGCGCCCGTCGATGCCCACCACGATGAAGCCCTGGTCGGCCAGGTACTGCCCGAGCAGGAATCGCCGCCCGGCGCGCTGCACCTCCTGGTAGTGCGGGCCGCCGTACGCGTCGTCGACCACCGGGTAGCGGAGCCGCGGATCGAAATCGCGCGGCCGCAGCACGTATGCGCAGATCGAGTCGGGGCCCACGCGCTCGAACACCGGTCGCGGCTCGATCCCGGGCTCCTCGGCCACCGAGCGCAGCTCCGCGAGCAGCCGGCCGTTCGCGTCCTCGACGCTCCGCCGCACGGCCCCCCACTCGGGCGTCCGCGTGCGCACGCGCACCGTACCGTCGCGCGCCACCGCCACCTCGTGCAGGCCGGGCTCGTCGGCGAGCAGCGTCGCGCGCGGGCGCGGGCTCACGTCCACCCGCCACAGCCGCGTCTGCGTGGGGTCGGCGCCCCATCCGCGCACGATCGCGCGTGCGCCGTCGGGCGACAGCCACTCCAGCGCCGCCACGCGCAGGCCCGGCGGCGTCAGCC
>JBGAMH010000186.1:0-9651 GCA_044223135.1 Candidatus Eiseniibacteriota bacterium
CAGGAAGTCGCGCGCGCCCGCGAACACCGCGCGTCGATGCAGCAGCGGAGCGATGCGCCGGCGGTGCTCGTCGAGCAGGCCCTGGTCCACGGCCTCCTCGCGGTACGCGCGGCGGTACTCCATGCCGTACTTCTCTTCGAAGCCCTCGAACTGCCCGTGGCCGAACATGGGCAGCCCCGGCAGCGTGGCCAGGAGCGCGCAGACGCCGAAGTACTTCTCGCCGCGGCCGAACTGGTCCACCGCGGTGCGCTCGTCGGGGTTGTTCACGAAGTTCACGTAGCGCTGCAGCACGTCGGGATCGAACTCGAGCGTGTTCTTGATCACGCTGCGGTAGTTCGCGTTCTGTTCGTCGCGCAGCATGTTCATGAACGCGCTGTTGTAGACGCGGTGCATGCCGAGCGTGCGGACGAAGTAGCCCTCCATCAGCCAGAACGCCTCGGCCAGCAGCAGCGTGCCGGGAGCCTCCACCGCCACGCGGTCCACGACCTCGCGCCAGAACTCCTGCGGCATCAGGTGGTCGAGTTCGCCGCGCGTGAGCCCGTGGCCCGCGCGCGACGGGATGCCGGAACCCGAGCCGGGCTCGGGGAACCACAGGCGCTGGATGTGGCGCTTGGCCAGCGTCATCGCGGCGTCGAAGCGGATGACCGGGAAGCGCCGCGCCACGGCGAGGATCGTCTGGATCACCTGCTCGCGGACGTCGGCGCGCAGGTAGTCGAGCTGCGCGGTGTCGTTCCACGGGAAGCTGGTGCCGTCGTTGCCGTGGTAGATGTACGTGGCGTGCCCGGTGTGGCGGTCCACGCGCTTGAACACCACGGCGGCGTCGCTGCGGTCGTAGTAGTGGTCCTCGATCCACAGGCCCACGCGCCCGTCGGTGGACAGGTCGGGCCCGCCGAACGTGTACGCCGGGTACGGCGGCTCGGGCAGCTGCAGGAACCACTCGGGATGCTCCACCACCCAGCGCGAGTCGACGCCCATGTGGTTCGGCACCATGTCGCTGGCCAGCCGCAGCCCGCGCGCGGCGGCGCGATCGCGCAGCCGCGCGTACGCCTCTTCGCCGCCCAGGTCGTGCGCGATCACGTAGTCGTGCAGCGAGTACGCCGACGCGGCCGCCTCGGGGTTGCCGCACAGCTGCTTGATGCGCTGCGACGCGTGGCTGCGCTCCCACAGGCCGATGAACCAGATCGCGTTGATGCCCAGGTCGCGCAGGCGGTCGAGTTCCTCGTCGGGGATCTGGTCCAGCCGCTTCACCTCGCGGCCGTACGTCTTCGCGAGCTGGTCCAGCCACACGTAGGTGCTCTTGGCCAGCAGCACGCACGTGGGCATCCAGTGCTGGTCGGGGCTGAACGCCTCGTACTCCTCGTCGTGCGCGCCGAAGCGCAGCACCGCGCTCTCGCTGGAGTCGCCGCCGAGCCCGCCGGGCCCGAGCGCCCAGCCGATGCGCGACCAGTACAGCGCCTCCTCGGCGAGCACGTCGAGCGCGGTGAGCAGCCGCGCCAGGAAGTCGCCGAGCAGCCACGCCCAGTGTTCGCGGATCCACGCGAGCTGGTCCGCCAGCGACAGCGGCGCGGCCAGCATGGGCGCGCGCAGGAAGTCGACCAGGTTCGCGCGCTGCGGCCCGAAGCGCGGGCGCGTGTCGAAGTACTCGCGCATCGCGCCGGTGACGCCGCGATAGGCGCTGCGCTCGCCGAGCAGCGTGTCGTCGAACAGTTCGGCGTACGGCCGGCACGCGGGATTCGCGTTGCCGAGCCACAGCATCAGCATCTCTTCCAGCGCGACGGCGCGATGCGGGACGCCGGCCGTCTCGCCGGCGAGCCACGCCGCGGCGGACAACCGGCCGCGGTGCACCGCGACTACCGGGAAGTCCTCGCAGAACGCCAGCAGCGCGTGGTCGAGCGCGTCGGCGCCGAGCCGGCCCTGGAACCACGCGAGCGCGTCGGTCCACGCGCGCGGGTCGGACTGCTCGCGGTAGCGCGCGAGCACCAGGTGCATGACCTCGTCGAGCAGCCCCATCGCGAACAGGTCGGCCGACGACGCCGGCGGCGAGCCGCCGCGCGCGGCGGTGAGCTTCGCGGCGAACGTACGCGCGGCGAGCGGCGACGCGAAGATCACGTGGCCATTGGTGGCGAAGAGCGCGTCGTCGAAGGCGCATCGTTCGCGAGCCGCGCGGGAGACGTGGAACTCCCAGAGCGCGGGTCGACGGGCCGGATCGGGAAGGTTCATGGGGAGCCGCAGGATAGCAGCGGTGGTGCGGCGCGGCACGGAATCGGCCCGTGGCCGCGCCGGTGGCCGCGGGCGGGCGGTCAACTCCGGCGCTTCGACTTCGCCGGGGGGCGGGAGGCCTTCGGCGCGGCCTTGCGCGCCGCGGCTCGCGGCGACAGGGCGCGGGCGGCGGGCTTCGCGCGTTTCGCCGCGGTTCGCGCGGGTGCGGCCTTCTTCGTGCGTGCGCCGGCGGGCGAACCGGCCGGACGCCGGGGGCGCTGCTTCGCCGAGATCGACTTGATCACGAGCTGGTGGCGGCCGCGCGGATCGAGCGGCGTGCGGGCGCGATCGAGCGCGGTGGCCATCAGCCGCCGGACGGCGGGCTCGTCCAGCGTGCCGCCGTCGGGCAGCTTCAGGCTGCGCACTGCGTTGCCCGTGCCCTGCAGCAGGCCGTCGGGGTCGGGGAGCCCGGCGCCCTGCAGGAAGAAGAGCGTGAGGCCGTTCGCGTGCGCGGCGAGCGAGAAGATCGCCTCGCCCGTGCGTTCGTTCGGGCCGTAGCCGATGACGAAGAAGTTGTAGTTGTCGTACACCAGCTCGAGCGCGTTCGGCAGCCGCTTCCGCATGCGCCGGCGCGCGTCGCGGATGCGGGCCGCCATCTCCGGCGTGAACTTGTCGATGAAGCCGGCGAGCTGCCGTTCGGGATCGATCGGGGCCATGGCGCTGTGCTCCGGGGAAGGGTCGACGCGGCCGGAACGGCCGGGTGCTTCAACGGGCGAGCGCGCCCGAACGGTCGTAGGCCTCGGCCGCCTGGCGGGCGATCTCCGAGTTCGGACTCTTGGCGAACGCCTCGCGCAGGAGCCCGGCGGCCGCGTCGCGCTGGCCGTGCACCAGCGCGACCCATGCGAGCACGGCCGGAGCGTCGCCGTTGCCCGGTGCGAGCTCGCGTGCGACCGCCGCCAGCGACTCGGCCGGGGCGAAGTCGCCGAGCTGGAAGCGGCAGATCGCGCGATTGAGGATCGCCGTGGCTTCCGTTTCCCACAGCGGACGCGGCTGCGCGGCCTGTGCCGCCATGAACAGCGAATCGGCGAGCGCGTACTGCTCGGCATCGAACGCGTGCACGGCCTGGCGCGTGAGTTCGCTCGATCGCCGTTCGATCACGACGACCGGCCGGTCGGGGAAGTTCGGGTTCATGCCGAGCACCACGTCGGGCAGCGAATCGTACGTGGCGATCCCGCCGAAGCGCCGCCACGTGAGCGTGGAGTCGCCGTACCAGACGCGCGCCGCGAGCTGCGACTGGAGCCCGACTTCGATCATGGTCGGGAAGCTCCACGTGTAGATGCGCGCCCCGGGAGGCAGCGTGGGATGGCGCAGGCGCAGTTCGGAGCGCAGCTCGACCGCCGCGATCTGCAGCCGCGTGAGCCGCGTGAACGACAGGTCGGAGGCCGAAGCGGGCGGTGTCGGGGCGATGATCGGCAGCGGCAACGGCGCCATCAGCAGCGCCACGGCGCGCAGCGCGACGAACGCCGCGATCAGCCACGGCTCGGTGGCGGCGAGCAGCCCGCCCACGGCGAGGCCCGCCGCGAGCATGGCGAGCGAGGCGCGCCACGCGTTCCAGTCGGGCAGCAGCGTGGCCAGCGGCAGGGCCGCGACCAGCGCCAGCGCGGCGACGGCGGCGAGCGCCGGCCCCGCGGCGACGAGGCGAAGGCGCGCGTCGTGCCGGAACGCGAACAGGCCGGCCGCCATCAGCAGCAGCGCGTGCGCGCCCAGCATGAGCGCGCGCGGGGCGGGCGCGGCGTCCTCCACGCCGGCGAACGCCGTCGCCACGTGCGCGACGGCGGCGGGCCAGCGCTCGAACGCGAGGCCCCCGGGCGGCAGCGGCAGTCCGTGCGCGCGGGCGAACGCGTACCCGCCCGCCCACAGCGCCAGCGCAATCGCGGCGGGCGCGGCCATCGCGAGCGCCGCGCGCGCGTGCCGCTCGCGGAGCCATGCGACGAGCGGCAGCGCGGGCAGCACCAGCGCGACCGACTCGTGCGACAGCGCGCCGGCGAGGCCCGCGAGCGCGGCGGTCCAGCCGCGGCCGGCGAGCGCCTCGTGCACGGCGAGCGCGGCGCCGAGCATCGCCAGCAGGTGCTGCGCGGCGCTCGGCCAGGCGAGCCAGACGCGCGCGGCCTCGGTGAGCAGCGGCGTCGTAGCGAGCGCCGCTGCCGCCCACGGCGACAGGGCGCGGCGCGCGATCCGGTACAGCACCAGCGCGAGCGCGCCGAGCAACGCCGCGTTCAGCGTGGCCGCGACGCCGGGCGCCGACACGAGCCAGGGCGACAGCGCCGAGAACCACGCCTGCCGCGCGAGCGGCCGCCAGTAGTAGGCGGCGCCCATGGTGCCGAACCAGTCGAACGGCCGGTGGAACGCGCGCCAGGCGAGGAACGCGTAGTCGTCGGCCACGGCGACGCCGAGCCGGCCGCCGCGGCAGGCGACGAGCAGCATCGCCAGGCTCGCGAGCATCAACAGCGGCGCGAACGCATCGAAGCGCGTGCTCGCGCCGGTCGCGGGTTTCCGAGGCGTCGCCTGCGCCGCGGGGCGCGCGCGCTCGCGCGATCGGGTGGGCGTCGGCCGGGCCATGGTCCGACAGGTTAGTCAGTCACCCGGCCGCGCGGCCACCCGGAAAGCGCGAGGCCCGGACCGAGTGGCCCGGGCCTCGACGGACTGCGGTCGATCGCGCGTCAGGCGACCGGCGTCTCGCGAGCCTCCTGCCACTCGCGCCACAGCGCCGGGGCTTCGGCGACGAACGACGTGTGACGCGGCACCCAGCCGAGTTCGCGCCGAGCCTTGGCGGCGCTGACCTGCAGGTCGTTCAGCAGCGCCGCGCCGAACAGGCCCATGGCCGCCTTCAACTGGTCGGCGGGGAGCGGCTGGACCTTCGCCCCGGTGGCGGTGGCGACGGCGTCGGCCATCTCCTTCACCGTGTGGTGCGACTCGTCGGCCAGGATGTAGCGCTCGCCCGCACGGCCGTGCTCCAGCGCGAGCGCGTAGGCCTCGGCGAGGTCGTCGCGGTGCACCATCGGCCAGTGCTGCGAACCGTCGCCCCAGCACGTGACCGTCTTCTTCTGGCGCGCCTCGTCGAACCACATGCCGAGGATGCCGCGGTGCTCGCCGTAGACCATGCCGGGCTGCAGCACCACGGTCTGCACCTCGTGCGACGACAGGTCGAACGCGATCTCCTCGTGCGCCGTGCGCCAGGAGACCAGTTCCAGCGGGCGGCGCGGCGAGGTCTCGTCCAGCACGACACCGGCGCTCGGGCCGTACACCCACACGCCGCTCGTGTAGAGCAGCCGGCGCACGCGGCCGTCGAGCGCGCACTCGCGCACGGCGTCCAGCACGCGCTGGTCCTGCTCGGCGGCGTTCGCCGAGTCGGACGCGGCGTGCACGACGGCATCGCAGTTCTTCAACTGGCCGATCCATTCGGCGGGCGCTTCGAGCTTGCCGGGGACCGGGCGGGCGCCGAGTGCTTCGATGGCGCGTGCCTTGTCGTCGCTGCGCGCGAGGCCGAAGACCTCGGCGCCCGTGCGCACCAGTCTCGCGGTGATCGCGCTGCCCAGGTAGCCCGTGGCTCCGGTGACGAAAATGCGGGAATTCATGGCGCTCCTCTTCTTCCTCGGGTCGCCCGAAGGATCGGCCCCCCCGGGGCCGTCTTGAGGCTGTATTTGCCGGCGCGCTGCTCGGAAGGACTTACGCCGCCCGCGGCGGGATCTTCCCCCGGGCCGGCGGCCGTCCGGGCCGCGCGATCGTCATTCGCCGCGGTAGATGCAGCGGCTGGTGCAGGTCTCGTGGATCGTGATGGACGCGAGGCCGGGCACCATGGGCTGGAAGCGCTTCCACAACCAGCCCGCGAGCACCTCGGCGGTCGGATTCTCGAGCCCGGGAACGTCGTTGAGCGTGCGGTGGTCGAGTTCGGACTTGAGCACCGGTTCGAGACGCCGGGCGATCTCGCCGAAGTCCACGAACCAGCCGAGCTCGGGGTCCACTTCTCCGCTCACGGCCACTTCGATGCGGTAGGAGTGCCCGTGGAGTCGAAAGCACTTGTGGTCGGCGGGCACACGGGGAAGTCGGTGCGCCGCTTCGAAGCGGAATTCCTTGACGAGTTCAACACGCACGGAAGTCAGGACCTCGGGGGCTGGCCGGTACGGTTCGCGAGACCGGCTCGGGAATCGCGCGGCTCACACGTAGCGCGTGGGATCGGGGACGGCGGCGTCGCGAAAACCCCTTGCCCGCAGCAGGCAGGAGTCACAGGCGCCACACGCGCGTCCGTCGGGCGCGGGATCGTAGCACGAGTGCGTGATCGAGTAGTCCACGCCCAGGGACACACCAAGCCGGATGATCCCCGCCTTGTCGAGTGCCATGAGCGGCGTGTGAACCTGGTACACGGTGCCTTCGACGCCGGCCTGCGTGGCGACGCGGGCGAGCTGCTCGAACGCGCGCACGAACTCGGGACGGCAGTCGGGATAGCCGGAATAGTCGATCGCGTTCATGCCGGCCACCAGGTCGGCGGCGCCGAGCGTCTCGGCCAGGCCGAGCGCGATGGTGAGGAACACGGCGTTGCGCGCCGGCACGTACGTGACCGGCACGGCGGCGGCCATCGCCGCGTCGTCGCGGCCCCTGGGCACGTCGAGGTCGGCGGTCAGCGCCGAGCCGCCCACGGCGCGCAGGTCCACGCGCACCTCGCGGTGGTCCTCGGAGCCGAGCGCGGCCGCCACGCGGCGCGCGGCCTCCAGCTCGACGCGGTGACGCTGGCCGTAGTCCACCGCGAGCGTGGCGCAGCGAAAGCCCTGCGCGCGCGCCCACGCCAGGCACGTGGCCGAGTCCAGCCCTCCCGACAGCAGCACCACCGCGGTGCGTCGTGCGTTCATCGTGTCGTCACTCCGTTCGATCGTCCGGGCGCCGGTCCGGAACTCCGGCGGCGCGGGTGCGCGCTCATACGCCGCGGCGCGCGCCCCACATCCACACGTGCAGCCGCGGCGACAGCCGCAGGCCGTGCCGCTTGCAGGTCTCGGCCAGCCGCACGGCGCGCTCGCGCAGCGCCGCGTCGGTGAGGCCCTCGGGCATCAGCATCACGCGCTCGCGCGGCAGCGCGTGCTCGGCGATCAGCCGCAGCGCCTGCGCCTCGTCGGGATCGTCGCCCACCACCAGCTTGAACGTGGCCGCCGGGTCGGCGGCGAACGCGGCGGCGTGCCTCCACGTGTCGGCCCAGCGCGGCGTCACGCCCGGCAGCTTGGGCGACACGTTCCACGCCAGGCGCGCGTCGCGCAGCGGCGGCGGGCACGCGCCGCTCGTCTCCACCTCGACGCGTGACCAGCGCGCGAGCGCCGCCTGGATCACCGCCTCCACGCCCGGGTGCTGCAGCGGCTCGCCGCCGGTGAGCACGAGCAGCGGCGCCTCGCCGAGCGCGCGGGCCTCGTCGAGCGCCGCGTCGATCGTGCATGCCCGGCCGCCCGCGGCGTCCCACGTGTAGCGCGTGTCGCACCAGCGGCAGCCCACGTCGCAGCCCTGCAGGCGCAGGAAGTGCGCGGGCGTGCCCGCCGACAGGCCTTCGCCCTGCAGCGAGTGGAAGATCTCGGAGACGCGGATCGTGGTCATGGCGTTGGGCGAGGTGCGGTGCGAGGCGGCGACGGGCCGGGGTGCGGCGCGGTCAGGGCCGTTCGAACGTTCCGGCGGGGAACTCCTTCGGGGTCTCCACCGCGTTCGTGAACACGTTGATGTTCTTCTGGCGGTGCGACGTGGCGAACCACAGGCCGTCGTGGTTCTCCCAGCCTTCGAGCGTCCACGACGCGGGCGGCGGCTGCTGGCCCTGCAGCACCATGTCCCAGCGCTCGATCCGGTGGTTCGCGCGGTTCACCCACACCCAGTAGTGGTCCCCGGGCGTCAGGCCCACGCCCGCGAACGACAGCGCGAGCTTGTCGTACGTCGCGCCGTTCTCGACGGCCTCGCCGTCCAGCTTCAGCGTCACGCCGGGATCGCGCAGCTTGTAGGGCATGAGCAGCCAGTACGTGTCGTTCACCCACAGCGCCTCGGCGCGCACGATCAGCTTGTGCAGCGAATCGCCCTGGATGCTCTGGCCGTCCATCCACGCCAGGCCGTGCGTGGTGTCGCCCACCGTGTGCACGAAGCAGAACTTCGTGCCGGTGCGCGTGACGCCCTCCACGCGATGCTGGCCGGTGCGGCGGTCCCAGGCGTGGCGGCGCGTGGAGCGCACCGTGTCGTTGACCGAGTTGCCGAACGACCAGCGCAGCGCGGGCAGCGCGTCCCAGCGCTCGCGACCGCCGAGCGCCTTCATCACCTGGTCGGCCACGGCGATCGCCCTGGGATCGGACGCGTCGGCGGCGCGGGCGGGTGCGGACGACGAGGCGAGCACGACCAGGCATCCGAGCACGGCGAACAGGCGCTGGATCATCGGGGCTCCTTGGGTGCGACGAGTGGGCACCGCGACCGGAACGGCGCGGCGAACGCGCGGCCGAGGAGACACGGGTGGCGGATCAGTGTCCGCCGTGACGATGGAGTTCGTTCGTCTTGCTGCAGTTGAAGCAGGTGTACGTGAGCGTGTCCTTGCCGACCGGCCAGTTCACCCAGTTGTGCCGGCCACAGCCGGGGCACGAGATCTGGACGCTCTCGACGGCGCCGGGCTGCGACGTGGTGGGCTGCGACATGGAATCCTCCGGACCGAAGGTGGAAACGGACGCGGGAGTATAGGCAGGCGTGGGGAGCGCGGGAAGCCGGCGGCCGCGGCGGGCGCCGCCGCCGCCCGTCAGCGGTAGCGGTTCGCGTACACGCCCAGGCAGCGGTCCTGCACCACGTCCATGCCGGCCGCGGCCAGCCGTGCGGCCACCTCGTCGTGCCGGATGCCGGTCTGGAACCACACCACGCGCGGGCGCCGGTCCGCCGGCAGGGCCAGCAGCTCGTCGGCGAGCGCCGGCAGCGCATCGGGGCGGCGGAACACGTCGAGCACGTCCACGGCCTCCGGCAGCTCGCCGACCGCGGCCAGCGTCTTCACCCCGAGCGTCTCGGGGATGGTCGGGTTGATGGGCGTCACGGTGCGGCCGCTGGCCTGCAGCATGCGCGGGATCGAGTACGCGGGCGCGTCGGGGTCGCGGTCGCTCTTGGCGCCGACCACCGCCACGGTCTTCATGGAGCGGATCACGGCTTCCAGTTCGGGCTCGCTCTGCAGCAGTCGTCCGGTGCTCATGCGGGGTCCTCGTCGGGGAGCGCGGCGTGGTCGCCGCGCAGGATCTGCGGAAGCCGCGCGGTGAATGCGCTGCGCGGCAGCGCGTGCCGAACGCCGGCGGCGACCGCCGCGTCGCGGCGGGCGATGTCGACGTGCGAGAAGAAGCCCACCGTGGGCAGCGAGGCCGTGGCGGGATCGCCGCGCCCACGAGCGCGAACACCACCGGGGCGCTGGTCACG
>JBGAMH010000187.1:0-10116 GCA_044223135.1 Candidatus Eiseniibacteriota bacterium
TCGGCGCCGCGGTCGTGCGGCCCGCCGAGGCCCGGGAGCGCAAGGTCGCCCCGGCGCAGGCGGTGGGCATGCGGTACGACACCACGCGGTGCATCGGCTGCAAGGCGTGCGTGTCCGCGTGCCGCGACTCGAACGAACTCGATGCCGACCGCAGCGGCATCCCGGGCGACCTGTACCAGTCGCCCGTCGACCTGAACGGCCAGACGAAGAACATCATCAAGCTCTACAAGGACGAAGAGCAGATGTCGTTCTTCAAGGCGCAGTGCATGCACTGCATCGATCCGGGCTGCGCGAGCGCGTGCATGCTGCACTCGCTGCACAAGAACGAGAAGACCGGCGTGGTCGAGTACGACGTGCGCTGGTGCGTGGGCTGCCGCTACTGCCAGATGGCCTGTCCGTTCAACGTGCCGAAGTTCGAGTTCCACAAGGCGCTGCCCAAGATCGTGAAGTGCGAGCTGTGCCGCCACCGGGTCAAGGACCCGGCGGTGGCCGACGCCGCCGGCTTCACGCGCTACCCGCGCGGGCAGGGCCCGGCGTGCTGCGAGGTGTGCCCGCGGGATGCCGTCATCTACGGCACGCGCGAGGAGCTGCTGGCCGAAGCCAAGAAGCGCATCGCCGAGAGCCCCGGCAAGTACTACGAGGACCGGGTGTACGGCGAGACCGAGCTGGGCGGCACGCAGGTGCTGTACCTCTCGCACGTCGCGTTCGCGAAGCTGGGCCTGCCGGAGTTCGGCAACCGCCCGGCGCCCGACCTGGCCTACACGATCCAGGAAGGCATCTACAAGGGCTTCATCGCCCCGATCGCGCTGTACGGCGCGCTGGCGGTGACCGTGATGCGCAACCAGAAGGCGAAGGAGCCGGCCGCGAAGAAGGAGGGCCGCTCATGACCTCGCACGCCATCGCACACGAGGAGGTCGGCGGGCCGCTGATGACGCCCACCTTCAAGTTCCTGCTCGCGATCGTCGGTGTGGGCGCCATCGCGCTGGTGTTCCGCTTCATCAACGGCATCGGCAGCGTCACCAACCTGAACAACGGCTACCCGTGGGGCGTGTGGATCGCGATCGACGTGGTGGTGGGCACGGCGCTGGGCTGCGGCGGGTACGCCGTGGCGCTGCTCGTGTACATCCTCAATCGCGGCCAGTACCACCCGCTCGTGCGGCCCGCCGTGCTCACCAGCCTGCTCGGCTACGGGCTCGCGGTGATCGCGGTGGCCACCGACCTCGGGCGCTTCTGGGACCTGTGGAAGCTGCCCGTGTTCTTCTGGCGCTGGTCGCACTCGCCGCAGCTCGAGGTGGCGCTCTGCGTGATGCTGTACAACTTCGTGCTCGTGGCGGAGCTCGCGCCGGCGTTCCTCGAGAAATGGGTGAAGAGCCCGAACCGGGGCCTGAGCGACTTCTCCCGGCGCACGCTGAAGGTGCTGGAGAGCGGCGCCGTGTGGATCATCGCGCTCGGCCTGCTGCTGCCCACCATGCACCAGTCGTCGCTCGGCACGATGATGCTGCTGCCGGGGCCGCGCATGCACCCGCTGTGGTTCACGCCGTGGCTGCCGTTCCTGTTCCTGGTCAACTGCATCGGGCTGGGCTATGCCATCGTCACGATCGAAGCCGTGTTCTCGGCCGTGGCGTTCAAGCGGCACCGCGAGACCAGCATGATCGCCGCGCTCGGCAAGGTGACCGCCGGCGTGGCGTTGTTCTGGGTGGTGTTCCGCGTCGCCGACATGGCGATCGCCGGCAAGCTGGCCTACGCGTTCAACGGCCGCGGCCTGATGTTCGTGGCCGAGGTGCTCGTGAACCTGGCCGGCGCGCTGGTCCTGTTTTCGGACGCGCGGCGCCGCAGCGCGATGTGGCAGGTGCGCGCCGCGATCCTGCTGGTGGTGGGTGGCGCGATGTTCCGCATCAACACCTACCTGATCGCGTTCATGCCGGGCGAGCGCTACTCGTACTTCCCGGCCGTGCCCGAGCTGCTGATCACTTTCGGCATCATCGCGCTGGAGGTCGTGCTGTACATCGCGGCCGTCAAGCGTTTCCCGATCCTGAGCGGTGCCCCCGCGGCGCCGGCGAGGAGCCACTCATGAGCCGTACGATCACGATCGACCCCGTCACCCGCATCGAGGGCCATCTTCGGATCGACGTGTCGGTGGATGGCGGGCACGTCAAGAATGCCTGGGCCTCGGGCCAGATGTGGCGCGGCATCGAGCTGATCCTGCTGGGCCGCGACCCGCGCGACGCGTGGCTGTTCACGCAGCGCTTCTGCGGCGTGTGCACCACGGTGCACGCCATCGCGTCGGTGCGCGCGGTGGAGAACGCGCTGCAGCTGGAAGTGCCGCTGAACGCGCAGTACATCCGCAACCTCATCGTGATTGCGCACGCGCTGCACGATCACATCGTGCACTTCTATCACCTGTCCGCGCTCGACTGGGTGGACGTGGTGTCGGCGCTCAAGGCCGATCCGGCGAAGACGTCGCAGCTGGCCGAGAGCCTGTCGCCGTGGCCGCGCAACGGCCGCGTCGAGCTGCAGGCCGTGAAGGACAAGCTCGCGTCGTTCGTGCAGAACGGCCAGCTCGGCATCTTCACGAACGGCTACTGGGGCCACCCGGCGATGAAGCTGCCGCCCGAGGTGAACCTGCTCGCCGTGTCCCACTACCTGCAGGCGCTCGACTACCAGCGCAAGGCGAACCAGGCCGTCGCGATCCTGGGCAGCAAGACGCCGAACATCCAGAACCTGGCCGTGGGCGGCGTGGCGAATGCCATCAACCTGGACAACCAGTCCACGCTGAACATGGCGAAGCTCTACCAGATCAAGAGCCTGCTCGACGAGATGAAGGCGTTCGTGGAGCAGGTGTACCTGCCCGACGTGTGCGCGATCGGCGCGCTGTACGCCGACTGGCTGCCGTACGGCGGCGGCGTGAAGAACTACCTCGCCGTGCCCGACCTGCCGCTGGACACCAAGGGCACGCAGTTCGACCTGCCCGGCGGTACGATCTTCGACGGTAATCTCGCCTCGGCGAAGGCCATCACCAGCTTCAACGACGAGTACTTCCGGGACGGCGTCACCGAGGGCACCACGCACTCGTGGTACGAGGGCGGCAAGCAGCTGCATCCGTGGGTGGGCGAGACCAAGCCGCACTACACCGACTTCCAGCCCGACGGCAAGTACTCGTGGGTGAAGTCGCCGCGGTTCCAGAACAAGGTCATGCAGGTGGGGCCGCTCGCGCAGGTGCTGGTGGGCTACGCGAACGGGCACGAGCCGACCAAGCGCTGGGCCGACAAGGCGCTCGACATGGCCGGCGCCGTGGCCAAGACCAAGCTCGGACCCGGCGTGCTGCACTCGACGCTGGGCCGTCACCTGGCCCGCGCCATCCGCACCGCCGTGCTGTGCGAAATGGCCGACAAGCACTGGAGCCTGCTGGTGAACAACATCGGCAAGGGCGACCTGACGATCTGGAACGAGCCGAAGTTCCCCTCGGGCGAGATCAAGGGCGTCGGCTTCCACGAAGCGCCGCGCGGCACCCTGTCGCACTGGGTGGTGATCGACGGCGGCAAGATCAAGAACTACCAGGCCGTGGTGCCCACGACGTGGAACGCCGGACCGCGCGACGAGCAGGGACGCCGTTGCATGGAGGCCTTCGCCTGCGCAACCTGATCGCCGATCCCGAGCGTCCGCCTGGCGCTGCGCACCGCGCACCTGTTCGACCTGGGTGCCTCGCCTGCGCCATCCACACGATCGACGTGGACGGCCACGACATCGCCACGGTGAACACGAGACAGGGCGGCTGCTGACGTGAGCGCCAGCGACACGAACGGGGTGTCGGCCCATCCGCCGGCACCCCGTGTCGCGGTCCTCGGACTGGGCAACGTGCTCATGGGGGACGACGCGTTCGGCCCCTACGTGGCGCGCGTGCTGCAGGCCGGCTGGCTGTTCCCGCCCGACGTGTCGGTGCAGGACGTGGGCACGCCCGGCCTGGACCTGGCGCCGTTCGTGGCCGACGTGAAGGCTCTGGTGCTGGTGGACATCGTGCGCGGCGACCAGCCGCCCGGCACGCTGCGCGCGCACCGGCGCGACGAGATCCTGAAGCACGCGCCGCCGCCGCGCGTGAGCCCGCACGACCCCGGCGTGAAGGAGACGCTGATCACGCTGGAGCTGGCCGGGCAGGCGCCATCCGAGGTGTACCTGGTGGGCGTGGTGCCGCACGACACCGAGATGCGCGTGGGGCTGAGCGAGCCCGTGCAGGCCGCCGTGCCCGTGGTGATCGAGCGCGTGCTGGCCGAGCTGGAGCGGCTGGGGAGCCCCGCCGTGAAGCGCGCGGAGCCGCTGGCGCCCGACCTGTGGTGGGAGGCGCAGCCGTGAACCACGCCGCCACGCTGCGCGCGCCCGGAAACCTGTGGGCGAGGCTCGAGACGCCGCTGATCGTGCTCGTGGCGCTGCACAGCGCCGTGCTGGGCGTGATGGCGATGGTGGCGCCCGAGTGGGGCGTGCGCTTCGGTGGGTTCGGCAGCGCCTCGCCGCTGTTCTTCGCGCGGCAGGTGGGCGTGTTCCACGTGGTGGTGGCGCTCGCGTACCTGATCGAGTGGCTGCGCTACCGCGGCGTCACGATTCTGCTGACCGCGAAGATCATCGCCGTGCTGTTCCTGGGGTTGCAGATGCTGCTGGCGCCGCTGCCGTGGATCGTTCCCGTCTCGCTCGCGGGGGACGCCGCCATGGCGCTGGTGGTGCTGGTGGTGCACCAACGCGCGAGCGCCTGAGCGTCGGGCTGGAGGCCGGGCCGCAACACCTTTCCGCCGCACGTGTGGCGAAGGGTGTCGAGCCTCCACCCGCGCTCGGCGCCGCGTGGGGGGGCGCCCGCACGCGCCATCCCGCGCCCCATCTCCATCCCGCACGCGTTACGCCGGATCTCCGCGGGCCTTCTCGATCACGGCGTGCGCGCGGCCGACGTGAGCCGGGCCGCGACGGAACGGCCCGGACGCGTACTTCGGCCGGAGATCGTCACGCGATCAATCCGCTTGCTCTCGAAACGGCAGATCTAGAATGCGCGGTGCGACGGGGGGCGAGTTCGCCCGGCTTCGGCCCCGCGGGCTCCCGTCGACTCGGTGACGAAGCCGCCGACCGGTGTGCACACCCGGGCTGCGACATCGCCGAACGAGGTTGCATTCCCCCCGGTCCCTGCTCGATGCAGGGGACTGCGCCCGATCGCGATCGTTGAAGCCGCGCGGCCGTCCAATCGTCGCCGGGTATTCCGGGCGTTCGGCCGGACCGCACATCGACTCGGATGGGGCCCGGGGAGTCCAGCGGGCTTCCCCGGACGGGCCCCGAACACCTCGGGAGGTGTGACCATGAAACGATGGGCCATCGTTCTTCTCGCCGTCTGCTCCGTGGCACTGCTCGCGACGTCCGTGTTCGCGACGCCGCCGACCGCGGGTACGTACAAGACCCTGTTCGGCACGATCCTCCCCGGCAAGGCCACCGAGTCCATGCCGGCGGACCTCGCCGAAGGCCAGCTCGGCAACATGATCTGGGCGGAGTCGTGGGGGGCCAGCGTGCTCGGCGCGCAGTGGAAGGTGATGTGTCCGCAGATCGCGTCCGCGCCGGTGCTGGTCTTCGACGACGTGGACGGCAGCGGCAACGGCCAGCGGGCCTGGCAGACGCAGTACAGCGGCGGCACGTTGTGGCTGTCGGGCACGGCGCCGTGGGGCGCGGGCACCGAGGACTACACGGGGCCGCTCGATCAGTTCACCACGACCGTCTACAAGCAGTACGTGGGCGGCCAGGTCGTCGGCGCGGTGACCAACATCCGCTTCCGTGGCGTGATCGACGGATACACGAGCTGCTACGACCTGGCGATTTCGAACGCCGAACTGGTGGGCTGGACGCCGGTGGGCTTCAACCCGTTGTTTGGCCCGTTCCCGCCGTTCCACGGTCCGGCCGACTGCAACGTGATCGGCAACCACGGGACGTACTGGAACGTGCACGACGTCACGCTCACGATCATCGGTTCGTGCGCGGTGGACACGCGCTCGTCCACCTGGGGAAAGCTGAAGAGCCTGTACCGGTGAGCTGCCCCACGGTGATCGCGTAAGAGACGGCGGCCGCCACCTTCGGGTGGCGGCCGTCGCGCATCAGTCCGCCGTCTGCTCGCGCTCCAGCGCCGCGGCGTCGAACACGTCGAGCACCTGGTCCACGCCCAGGCGCATCGTCATCGTGACGTGGTCGAACACGCGGTCCTGCAGGCCCTCGGCTTCGGGGTCCTCCAGGATCGTGCGCGTGCAGATCTCCGACAGCAGCTCCAGCGCGCCGGCCACCTCCTCGGCGCCGAATCCCTGCTCCAGCCGGCGCTCGGCCAGGTCGTGGCAGTACGCCATGAACACCGACCGCTCGCGGGTGCGCACGGCGTTCATCAGGTTGCCCAGCACCATGCGGTGGTTCCACGCCGACTCTTCCTCGGGCACGTCCTGGTAGCTGGGGAAGCGCTCGTGGTTCTCGGGCGCGGTCAGCTGCGCGTCGTACGCCTCGGAGATCGCCAGCTCGTGCTTCTCGAGCAGCTGGTGAATGCGCAGGTTGCTGCGCACGCGCACCAGCTTCATGGCCGCGCGGTTCTTGCGGTGCCACTCGGCGGGGTCGGTCTTCAGGTTCTCCAGCAGGAACGGCATGCGCCGCAGGATCTCGAGCCGCGGGCGCGTGCCCCAGTGCAGCAGCCGGCGCGTGTGCGTGGAGTCGATCGCCAGCACCTGGTCGATGTACTCCGCCATCCACGGGCGCTCGAACGGCCGCTCGCCCAGCAGCTGGCCCACCAGGTCCATCACCTGCATGCCGGGGCCGCACAGGGCACGCGGCATGTGGATCGGCTTCACCTTCTGGCCACTCGTGTACTGCATCACGGAGTGGAACAGCTCGTTGTGCGACACGGCGCGGTCGGCGCCGCAGATCAGCACCTGCCGCGCGGGCAGCTCGTGCACCCGGTGCAGCAGCGCGCGGAAGAACGGCGGCACCTCGTGCACGTGCAGGTAGGGGATCGCCGACTCGCCGCGGCCGCCGAGCATGCGGTGGTTCCACGCCGTCGACAGCCACGTGCTGATGAACATGAACAGCGGCGCGTACTCGCACCAGTCCGAGAACATGGCGGCAAAGCGCACGATGACCGGGTGCAGCGAGTCCTCGTAGTCGGCGAGCATGGCCTCGCCGATGCGCTTGGTGCGCGCATAGATGTGGTCGCCGTCCGGCGGGCTGTTCTCGTCCATGGCGGTGCCGGGCCGGGGGAACGCGCAGGCGGCCACCGAGCTCGAGAAGACGAAGTGCTTCACGCCGATCGCGCGGCACGCGTCGAGCACGTGGCGGGTGCCGTCCACGTTGGTGCGCTGGTACTCGGGGTGTTCGTCGCCCGTGAAGTCGTAGTGCGCGGCCAGGTGGATGCACGCGTCGGCGCCGCCGCGAGCGGCGATCTGGCGGAACGCGGCCCCCAGCATGCGCTCGTCGCCGATGTCCACCTGGAACCACGTGATGTTCGGGTGCACGGGGGCGCCGGCGCGCGCCTGCGAGCGCCGCGCGAGCCCGTAGATCACGAAGTCGTTCTTGAGCGCTTCCAGCAGGTGCCGGCCCACGAAGCCCGAAGCGCCGGTCACGATCAGCGTCGGGCGCGGGCCGAGGCGCGCGGGGGCGAGGCTCACGACGCGGCCGCCGGCGATTGCACCACCACGACGTCGCCTTCCACGTGCGTGCGCAGCATGCGCAGCTTGCGCGGCGGCGGGCCGGCGATGGGCTCGCCGTCCTCGTCGTACACGCCTTCGTGGCAGCGGCACCGGTAGGTCCGCTCGGCGGGCGTCCACCGCACTTCGCAGCCCATGTGCGTGCACCACAGCGAGCGCGCCTGCACGCCGTCGGGGCCGCGGATCAGCTCCACGGGCCGCGTGCCCATGTGCTGGTAGACGCGCTCACCCATGGGCAGGCTCGCGAGCGGCACGCGCAGCTCGTGCGCGGCGTCGGGACGGGGCAGGCGGGCGGGCGCGCAGCCGGCGGCGGCCAGCCCCGCCACGGGCACGATGCCCACGATTGCCTGCAGCATCCGCCGGCGTCCCGGCGAGAAGTCGGCCATCCCGCGCTCCCGATGTTCGGTCCCGTGAGCGGCATCCCGGCCGCACCACCCGGCGCGCCCAGGGCGAGCCGTCCGACCGCCGCAGTCTACGAGAAGGCACGCACGGATTCACATGCGGCGCATCCCGTTCGGGGCCCCCGTTCTTTCGTGGGAGAAGTGGCGCATGCGGCCCGGATCCGTCCCGGGGCGGATGCCGGCGCGCGGCCGGCGGACGGCGCGATGCGGCGCGCTGCCCCGGCGCGCCGGTTCCCGCGCCTCGCGCACGCGCCGCCGCGCCGAGCGCACGCAGCGGTCGACCGCCGTGGCGGCCAGCGCACGATGGATCGCCAGCGCCTCGCCGGCGGGCAGCCCAGCGCGTTGCACGGCCCCGGCCGCCACGGCGATCACCGACAGCCACTCCCGGGCGCCGTGGCGCTCACCCGCGCGACAGGCTGGCCGGCTGGTAGATCTTGGTCACGAGCACCTCGGGCACGCGCACGAAGGGGCCGAGCAGGCTCATGTGCAGCAGCCACGGCCAGTCGGCGGAGAACTCGCCGGCCCGGTGACGCCGCAGCCCGCCGATCGCCGGGGCGGCGTGCGCGCGGAACACGCCGCGATTGGGGATCCACCACGAACCGTCGAGCGCGGCGATCGACGCGCGCGCTGCACGCGCGAGCACGCGATCGCCCGGCGCGTAGTGCTTCACCTCGGCGCTGCCGTCCACCTGCACCAGGCGCACGTCCGAGTAGGCGAGGATCGCGTCGGGCTCCGCCTCGAGCGCCGCCACGCAGCGCTCGAAGTACGTGGACTCCGGGTGGTCGTCCTGGAACGCGAACGCCAGCAGGTCGCCGCGCGCGGCGGCGAGCAGCGCGTTCACGTTGCCCACCCAGCCGAGGTTGCGCGGCTGCCGGATCACGCGAAAGCGCGCCTCGCGCGACGCGAACCGGTCCGCGATCGCCGCCGTGCCGTCGGGGGAGGCGTCGTCCGAGATCAGCACCTCGAGCGGCGCGTACGTCTGCGCCGCCAGGCACTCGAGCGTACGTGCGAGGATCGCTTCCGCGCGCCACGTGGGCACGAGCGCCGTCAGTCGCGGCCGGGCGCTGCCCGTCACTCGCGCGACACTCCGCCGCGCAGCCCCGCTTCGATGCGGTCCGCGGCTTCCACGGCGAAGACCGGCGCGGTGGTGAGCTTGCCGGGCTCGACCGAGTGGAACCCGCCGTCGCTGAACACGCCGATGTGCGAGCGGTCGTGCAGCCCGCTCGCGCGATCGTCCACGTCGCTGCGGCCCACGGCCACGATCGCGCCGGCATCCACGCGCACGATCTCGGCTCCGGCCATGCCGGGCATGCGCTCGCCGATCGCGGCCCGGATGGCGTCGCCGATCTCGCGCGAGAGCGCTTCGGGCTGCTCGCCGCGGCACGCCGCGTCCCACGCGCGCGGCGGCTCCGGGGCGTTGCCCAGCCGCGCAGCCCCGCCGGGTACCACGACAGGTAGGCGAAGCCGTCGGGGCGGATCACCACGTCGCCGTAGCGGCCGAGCACGATGGTGGCGGACGGCGCCAGGCAGGCGCGAGGCAGGCGCGATCACGCAGCAGGCCGGTGCAGCAGGTCGGGCGGCGCCGGCAGCCCGACGCCGGCATCCAGCGCCACGCGCCGTTCCCACGATGCGTTCGCCACCTGCGCCGCGCGAAGTTCGAACGGCCCGGTCGGCGCGTGGCCGCGCACGCGGAACGCGCGGCCGTCGCGTTCCACCGCGTCCACGCGATGGCGCGGCGCGAAGCGGATGCGCGACTCGCGCGCGAGCGCGGCGCGGACGCCTTCGGCGAACGCGTCCGTCTCCAGGGCGCGTTCGGCGGTGGCGAAGCCCGCGGGGAAGTGCGCGCGCGAGAAGTGCGCGCCGATCTCGGCCGGCTCGAGCGCGCGGAACAGCCGCTCGGGGCGGCTGCCCAGGTAGTCGCGGCCGGCATCGGCGGCCCAGTACTCGCGTGCGCGGGCTTCGAGCGCGGCGTAGTGGGTGGCCAGCTCGCCGGCGGGGAGCACGCTGTCGCGCGCGAC
>JBGAMH010000188.1:0-9463 GCA_044223135.1 Candidatus Eiseniibacteriota bacterium
CGCGGGCGTCACCGCCACGAGTCGGTGACGCAGCTGGCGCCAGGCGCCCATGTTGGACGGCTCCTCCTGCACCCAGCGCACGCGCTCCAGCTTCGGGAAGCGCGCGAACACTGCCGCGAGGGCTTCGCCCGGGAACGGGTACATCTGCTCCAGCCGCACGAGCGCCACGTCCTCGCGGTGTGCGGCCGCGCGCGCGTCGAGCAGCGTGTAGTAGAACCGGCCCGACACGATCAGCACCGAGCGCACGGCGCCGGGGTCGCGCACCGTGGCGTCGTCGAGCACGGGCTGGAACGTGCCGGTCTCGAACTCGGACACCGGCGAGATCGCGGCCTTGTGGCGCAGCAGGCTCTTCGGGCTCATGACCACGAGCGGCTTGCGGAACGGCCGGTGCAGCTGGCGGCGCAGCGCGTGGAACAGCTGCGCGGGCGTGGTGAGGTTGCACACCTGCAGGTTGTCGTCGGCGCACAGTTCGAGGAAGCGCTCGAGCCGCGCGCTGGAGTGCTCGGGGCCCTGCCCCTCGTAGCCGTGCGGCAGCAGCAGGGTCAGGCCCGACATGCGGCCCCACTTGGACTCGCCGCTCGCGATGAACTGGTCGATGTACACCTGCGCCACGTTCGCGAAGTCGCCGAACTGCGCCTCCCAGACCACGAGCGTGTGCGGGTCGGTGGTGCTGTAGCCGTACTCGAAGCCGAGCACCGCCGCCTCGCTGAGCATGGTGTCGACGACCTCGAAGCGGCCCTGCTCGGGCGCCAGGTGCTGCAGCGGCACGTGGCGGCGGCCGTTCTCGGTGTCGTACACCGCGGCGTGCCGGTGCGTGAACGTGCCGCGGCCGGAGTCCTGCCCGGTCAGCCGCACGCCGCGGCCCTCCAGCAGCAGCGTGCCGAACGCGAGTGCCTCGCCGAGGCCCCAGTCGACGCGGTCCTCCAGGAACATCTTCCGCCGCTCGGCCACGAGTGCCGCGATCTTGCGGTGTGCGTGGAAGCCGTCGGGCAGCTTCGTGATGCCGTGCAGCGCCTGTTCCAGCGCGGCACGGGGCACGCGCGTGTCGGCGCTCCAGTCGCGCCCCGCCCACTCGAGACCGCGCCACAGGCCGCGCGGCGTGTCGCGCAGCGGTTGCGTCTGCGGGGCCGCCGAAGCGCGTGCGTGCGCGGCGCGCAGGGTGGTCTCGATCTCCTTCTCGACCTTCTCGAGCGCCGGCGCGTCCAGCACCTGCTCGCCCACGAGCCGCTCGGCGTAGGCCCGCGCGACCGGCACGTGCTTCGCGATCTTCGCGTACATCACGGGCTGCGTGAACGTGGGGTCGTCCATCTCGTTGTGGCCGTGCTTGCGGTAGCACACCAGGTCGATGAACACGTCCTTCTTGAAGCGCATGCGGTAGGCGAGCGCGATCGACATCGCATGGATCGCCGCCTCGGGGTCGTCGCCGTTCACGTGCAGCACCGGCGCGTCGATCGTGCGTGCGATGGCCGTGGGATAGCGCGTGGCGCGCGAATCCTGCGGCGAGGTGGTGAAGCCCACCTGGTTGTTCACGATCACGTGGATCGTGCCGCCGGTCTCGTGCGGGGGCAGCTGCGCCATGGCGAGCGTCTCGGGCACGATCCCCTCGCCCGCGAACGCCGCGTCGCCATGCAGCAGCACCGGGATGCCGCGGTCGCGCGCGGCGTCCTGCATCACGTCCTGCAGCGCGCGCATCGAGCCGAGCACGACAGGGTTCACGAACTCCAGGTGGCTCGGGTTGTAGTGCAGGTTCAGCTGGATCGTGCGGCCGTCGGCGAGCGGGTGCGAGCTGGTGTAGCCGAGGTGGTACTTCACGTCGCCGTGGCCCTGCACTTCGGCCGGCGCCGCGCTGGCCTCGAACTCGCTGAAGATCATCTCCAGCGGCTTCTTCATGATGTTCGCGAGGAAGTTCAGCCGCCCCCGGTGCGGCATGCCGATGGTGAGCCGCGTCACGCCGAGCCCGCCCGCCTCGGCGATGAGGTGCTCGAACATCGGGATCAGCGTGGCGGCGCCCTCGAGCGAGAAGCGCTTCTGGCCCGTGTAGCGCGCGTGCAGGAACTGTTCGAACGCGTCGGCCGTCAGCAGGCCGCGCAGGATGCGGATCCGGTCGGACGCCGACAGCGACGCGCGGGCGCCCTCGAGCTGCTCCTCGATCCAGTCGCGCTCGACCTTGTCGGAGATGTCCACGAACTCGGCGGCCAGCGTGTCGCCGTAGGTCTGGCGCAGCCGCCCCACCAGCTGGCGGAGCGTGCCGCGGAACTCGCCCCGGAACGGCCCCGGCTCGGCGTCCCGGTCGAGGTCCCCCGCGCCGAGCCCGAAGTTCGCCAGGTCGAGGAACGGGTGATCGAACGTGTTCTCGCCGAGCGGGTCGAGGTTCGCCACCAGGTGGCCGAACTCGCGATAGGCCTGCACCAGGCCGTAGACACCGCCGGAGCCCGCCGGAGTCGAAGGGTCGCGGTGCTCGCCGAACTCCACGCCACTGAAGAAGAGCCGCCAGCTCTCGGGCACGGAGTCGGGGTTCTCCCGCCAGTGTGCGTACAGCTGCTCGATGTACTCGGCGTTGGCTCGGTTCGCGAAGTCGGGACGGCCGGGCATGGGGTCCTCAAGCGGCACAAGGACCTGCGCGCACGGAGCGGCGCAGATCGTGGGTCCGGAGGTGGCGGTCGAGGGGGCGGATTCGGCGCGGCAGGTTAGCACGAAGGTCGGGGACTCGCAGGGCTCAACCCTGCGCGTGGCCCGGCCGGAGAACGCCCCTTGTTGTCGGCCGAACGGGCCGCCGGCTGGACGGGGAATCCGGCCCCGCCGCGGCTGCGCGGGGGCGGTGGGGCGACCCCGGGCGCGCGCTCGCCGCCCGCCGTGGGTTCGGTCACGTGCGGATCGGAGCGCGTCGGCACGGTGCCCGCCGAACCCGTCGCGTCGGGTTCGGGGTGCGCGAGCGCCGGCCCCGCCTCTCCGTCCCGGCGCCGTCCCGCCGGGCGTCCCCGTGCGCCCCGGCAATTGGCCGCCGCACCTGCGCGAGCACGCGGTCGCGGCGCGCTCCCGGCACTCGCCCGCGCCGTCCGGCGACGCGCGATCTGCACGCCGGCGCCGTGCAGGATTCACGGGCGAAGCCGCTCATGTGACGGGGGTTTTGGCCGAGAACTCGTTGCAGGAGTGTGCACCGCCTCCGCGGGAGCGCGTGGCATTTGTCTTGCGCTGTGCCCTGCGGGGGAAACCGTTCCAAAGGACGACGACATGAATCAGCGAGGATTCACACTCATCGAGTTGATGATCGTGGTGGTGGTCGCGGGCGTGGTGCTCGCGATCGCGATCCCATCGACCGCCAACTTCCGCCAATCCCTGGCCCTGCGCCAGGCCCGCGCGCAGCTGTCGAACGACCTGCGCGGGGCCCGGCAGCTGGCCGTGACCCGGCGGGCTCCGGTGTACGTGCGCTTTGCGAACGGTTCCACGACCACCGACGTGACCACGTACCAGATGCACGTGGATTCGAACAACGACCGCGTCATCCAGTCCACCGAGACCGTCATCCGCCGGACGCTGCCTTCGAAGACGAAGCTGGCGACGGTGGCGCTGACCCCGGTGGACACGGTGACCTTCGACATCAGCGGCATCCTGTGGCCGGGACAGCAGGGTGGGCAGCTGATCATGAAGAACGACAAGAACAAGCGGGACACCCTCTGGGTGTCGGCCGCGGGACTGACCTACCGCCGATGAACGCTCGCGCTCGAAACATCCGTTCCCGCGCCCGCCGCGCGGCAGGCTTCTCGCTCATCGAGGTGCTGATCGCCATGGTCGTGTTCGCCGTGGGCGTGCTCGGACTGGCGATGGTGATCCCCGCCGGCTCGAACCGCGTCGGCCGGGCCGGCCAGCAGACGCGCGCTTCGCAGATCGCGGCCATGCGTGCCGAGCAGCTGCTCACGACCGTGTACGACGGCTCCAACCTCGACGCCGGCAACCACGTGGACGCCGAGAATCCGTACGACGGCGCCTACTACGTGCAGTGGGACGTCGAGGAGGACGCGCCGCTCACCGGTTGCAAGCGGGTCACCGTGCGCGTCAGCCGCAACAGCACGAGCGGGGCCTCCGAGGCCCGGGTGGTCATCGTGGTGCCGGAATCGGGGGGCATGTGATGCGTCCCGACCGCATGCGGGGCTCCCGCGGCTTCTCGCTGATCGAGCTGATGATCACGCTCGTGGTGCTGGCCATGGTCATCGCCGGCATCTACGGCTCGTTCTTCCGCTCGCAGAACCAGACGGCGCGCGTGACCAGCATCGCCGAGAAGCGCCAGCAGGCGCGCGCGGCGATCCAGCTGATCGAGCGCGAGACGCGCATGGCCGGATCCGGCTGGGGCCGGCTCACGGTGGAGTACAGCAACAACGGTGCGGCGGCGGCGCTGGAGTCGATCACGCCGGGCCCGGACTCGACGACCTCGAGCCGGTCCGATTCGCTTCGCCTGGTCGGTGCGTGGCAGGCGAACACCACGCTGTCGGCGGCGATGGCGCTGCCGACGTCCGCGCTCACGGTGACCGACGCCTCCGGCTTCGCGGTGAACGACCTCGTCATCCTGACGAACGGCCAGCGCGCCCACCTGTTCCAGGTGACGGGCATCTCCGGCAACACGCTCGCGCACGCGGCCACGTCCCTCTACAACGTGTACGTGGCCGGCGTGTCGCACCCGAGCTGGCCGCCGAGCGGCGGCTACCCGGCGAACACCACGCGTGTCTACAAGGCCACCGTCACGACCTACTACATGAACCGGACGACGTACCGCCGCCCGGCGCTGATGCGGCGCGAGTTCGGCCAGGTTCCGCAGGTGGTGGCCTACGACGCCGACGCCTTCCGTGTGTGGTACCTGATGCAGGATGGCACATGGACGCGCAGTCCCAACGATCTGGACTTCGTGGACAAGATCGCGCCCGTGGTCGGGTTGAGTGTCGCCGACTCGCGACTGCCGACGACGATCGATTCCACGTGGGCGGTCGTCCGACCGCGGACCTTCTGAGAGGACGCCATGCTCCCCATCCGAAACGACAACGCACCTCGCCGTGAAAAGGGCATCGCGCTGATCGCAGCCGTGCTGATCGTGCTGCTGTCCACCGTGATGGTGGCCACGTTCATGAGCACGAGCACGGGTGAACGCTCGATCTCGTCGAACGTCCAGACGGCCAAGATCTCGCTCTACGCCGCCGACGCCGGCATCCGCGTGAACGAGCAGTTCCTGGCGAACATCGCCCAGACCAAGCTGGACAGCTGCCTCACCGCCTGGACGAACGCCGGCGCGCTGCCGAACGCGAAGATCATCACCGCTCCGACGGCGCTGTTCCCGATGGGCGGCATCTCGACCACGGCCACGAACCCGCCGTTCACGGCCACGGGCGTGATCTCGTTCCAGGACAGCAGCGTCACGGACACGTCGCAGGTCTACAACTACTTCTTCACGATCCAGTCCACGGGCAACACCCGCGCGACCGGCCTGCGCCGCGTCCAGGCGCAGGGCCTGCTGCGCGTGAGCGCCGAGCGTGGCTCGTTCGCCGACTACCTGCTGTTCACGAACACGCACTCGATGGCCGACGGCAGCGCCGTGTGGTTCACGTCGAGCGTGCGGTTCGACGGCCGCGTGCACACGAACGGCCAGTTCCGCTTCGCGTACCAGCCGCGGTTCGACGACCTCGTGACCAGCGTCAACTCGCAGGCGTGGTTCTACAACAACAACAACCCGCGCCAGGCGAACGCCAGTAACTACGCCCCGTACGACTACCCGGTGTACGGCGGTCACTTCAACCGCGGCGAAGCGGTCGTCACCCTGCCCACGAACACGATCAACCAGCAGGCCATGGCGGCCGGCGCCCCGACCTCGCCCACGACCACGCCGACGAACTCGGACATCCGCGGCTGGCTCGGCCTGAGCGCCGGCACCACCGCGCCGCCGAACGGCGTGTACGTGCCGACCAGCGGTGGCGTCGTGACCGGCGGCATCTACATCCAGGGCACGGCGAACCAGGTCAAGATGTGGTGCGACACGCTGTCGAACATCCAGTACTACAGCGTCACGCAGGGCACCTCGACGTGGGACATCACCGTGAACCGGGCCACCGGGCAGACCACGTACGATCCGCCGAGCGGTGGCGCGGTCACGTACAACGGCGTACCGCGCGGCGCGCTGTTCTGCACGTCCGGCATCTCCGACCTGCGCGGCCCCGACCGGGCCTCGGGCGTGGTGCGGCCGGCGCTCGCCGAGGGCACGCAGATGCTGGTGTGCGCCACGGGCGACATCGTGGTGCAGCGCGACATCACGTGCGACAGCTACGACAAGAAGACGAACGTGCTCGGCATCTACTCGTCGGGCGGCTCCGTGCGCGTGGGCACCGGCGCCCCGAACGACTGCAACCTCGACGCCTACATCATGGCGACCGGCGCCACCGGCCAGTTCTGCGTCGACAGCTACAACACCGGCAGTCCGCGCGGCACGTTCCACCTGCGCGGCGGCATGGTGACCCAGTATTACGGCGCGTTCTTCACGTTCAACACGTCCGGCGTGCTGCAGACGGGATTCGCCCGCGACTTCCACTACGACAAGCGCGGCCTGATCCCGCCGTATTACCCGACGACGAACCGCTTCAACGCCGACCGTCCCATCGCGCGCACCCTCTCATGGAAGGAGATCTGAGCCGTGGCCCAGTCCCCCGCACCCAGCGCACCCTCCGGAAACCGCATCCCGCTCTACGTGGCGCTGTTCGTGGCGGTGGCGGCCCTGGCCATCCTCGGCCTGCGGCTGACCCGGAACGCTCCCGCGACCGCGGCGCAGCCGGCCGCGGCTCCGACGGCGTCCCCTTCGCAGCAGCCGTTCCCGTCGAACGCCGAGTCGAAGCCGCAGGACGCTCCGGCTCCGAGCGGCGACCAGGCGCCTTCGAACGAACGCCTCGCGGGCTGAGGCGAGCCGTACACCGACGGGGACCCGGGCGACCGGGTCCCCGTCGCGCGTTCCTGCGGACGTCCGCCGCGCCGGTTGCGCTCAGGCGCTCCCGGAAGCCCCGCGCGGGCCGGAGCCGTTCCCGGCCGCTTCGTCCGCCGCGCCCCGCGCCCCGGCCGCACGCAGCTCGCGCACGCTCAGGGCTTCGAGGCCCCAGCCGCGCGCCGCTTCCAGGACGCGCTGCAGTGCTTCCACCGTCTGGCTGCGGTCCACATCCCCGATGCCGCTCGCGTCGTGCAGGATGACGATGGAGCCGGCCTGCAGGCGATCCAGCACGCGCCGGGTGATGCGCTCGGCGCCCGGCCGCTCCACGTCGCGCGGGTAGATGTCGCCCAGGACGGGCGTGAGGCCCCGCCCGCGCATGCGCTGCGCCTGCTTCGGGCGCATCAGCCCGAACGGCGGCCGGTAGTGCTCCACGCCCACGCCCGTCGCTTCGTGCAGGGCGGCGAGTCCTCGGTCCACCTCCCAGCGCAGCACGAATCGCGGCAGCATCGGCGGCGGCAGGTGGATCATGCCGTGCACGGCCAGCTCGTGCCCCTCGTCGCGCACGCGGCGCGACAGCGCGGGGTGCCGGCGCACGTTCATGCCGAGCTGGAAGAACGTCGCGCGCGCGCCGAACGCGGCGAGCACGTCGAGCACGCGCGGCGTCCACGTGGCGCTCGGCCCGTCGTCGAACGTGAGCGCGAAGCGCCCGTAGGCGTGTTCGACGCGGCACAGCAGGTGGCGCGCCGCCGTGGCCTGCACGCGCGGGTGGTGCAGCACGCTCAAGGTCCGTCCTCCGGAGCGAAGTCGTCGCGCGTCCGCCGGGCGGTGGCGGTGGCGGGCGCGCGGGCGGGCGTCGCGTGCCCCGCCTCCACCGCGCGAAGATAGTCGGCGCGGGCCTCGTCGAGGAAGCGCACGAGCCGGCGCCGCTCCACGAGCAGTCGCGCGAACACCTCGCGGTGCCCCGTGGCGAGCCGCGCCAGCCGCAGTCGCTGCTGCTCCCGCCGCAGCCAGCCGCGGCACGCGAGCGCGAGGAAGCCGAGCGGCGCGCCCGCCACGATCACGCCCGCCACCCACTCCGCGGGCCAGTGCAGTCCCCAGAACAGCACCGCCGCGAGCAACGCGTACCAGCCCGGGAACACCACCGCCCCCACCGCGATGCGCGCGAACGCCAGGTAGGTGACGTCGGGTGCGAACAGGTCGGCGAGCACGCCGCTCGCGCGGTACGGCACCACGTTCAGCACCGCGCCCGGCGCGAGCCCCACGGCCACGAACGAGCCCGCCACGAGCAGCCGCAGCGACTCGCGCACCACCGAGGGCGCGGGTGGATGGCGCAACGCCGGATCGGTGAGCCCCAGGTGTTCCAGCCGCTCGCGATACGCCGCCACGCGCCGCCACAGGCGGTAGAGTCGCGTCGGGTCGGTGGTGCGGAAGTGCTCGACGCTCGCCGCGAGCCCGCGCGACAGCGCGAAGTCGGCGGTGGCCGGCAGCGCGCCGCGCAGGTCCTCCATGTAGATGCGCTCGATGTCGCGCACCAGTTCCGACAGCGCCGCGTCGGGCACGCGCAGGATGCGGCGCGCGATCGAATTCTGAAGCTCGAGCGTGAGCGCCCGCACCGCCCCCTCGCCGTCGGTCGCCGCCTGCATCGCGAACGGCGCCAGGTCGAGCGGCCGGCCCACCGACACGACGACGTCCGAACGGAACGCGCTGCGTTCGGCCAGGTGCAGGCCCACGGGCACGAGCGCGAGCTGCCCCGGGCGGCGCTCCTCCTCGCCGAGCGCCAGCCGCGCGGCGCCCGTCTTGAGCGGCAGCACCTCGCGGTCGGTGACGCTGACGCCTTCCGGGAACACGGCCACCGCGCCACCGCGCGCGAACAGCTCGTGGCACGCGCGGAACGTGTCGTCGTTGTGCACGACGCGCTCGGGCTCGTCCTCGCGGCGGTACACCGGCAGCGCGCCGAACAGGCGCAGCAGCAGGCCGCGCGGCCACGGCCGGAACAGCCCCGAGTGGGCGAGGAAGTGCAGGCGCCGCGGCAGCGCCACGCCCAGCAGCAGCACGTCGGCGATCGACGCCGGGTGGTTCGCGACCACGAGCAGGGGCCCGCGCGCGGGCACGCGGTCGGGCTTGAGCACTTCGATCCGTCGGAAGTAGCTGCGCACCGCCACCCGCACGAACACGCGGAGGACGCGGTAGACCGCGGCCGGGAGCACGTCGAGCAGTCGCACGGCCCGAGGGTAGCATCCGGCCGCGGAACCGCCGCGCGTCCGGGCGCCGGCACCGGGCTCGATCCTGCCGAACTGGCGGCGTCCCCCGGCCCGGACTGGCAGTCCGGCGGCCCGCGGGACGGCTCGGCGTCGCGGCCCGCGTCGCGGCGGCCACGCCATCGCCGCGCCAGTCGCGGTCGGCACGCGCGGCCTCCGCGTGGAGCCCGCACCGGCACGCCGGGAATGCTCCATGCGAACACGGTCGTGGGAGGTCCGCCATGCCCACCACGCTCCCACCGGCGCGCGCCCG
>JBGAMH010000003.1:0-58293 GCA_044223135.1 Candidatus Eiseniibacteriota bacterium
CGTAGCGCACGTGCATGCGCGGGCCGTTCGGCGCGCGCCACGCGAGCGCCACCGGGCGGCCGGCGCCGTCGATCGACAGCCACAGCGAGTCGCCCGACTCCCGCCAGCGCACGCGCGCGAGGCCGCTGTCCGCCTCGATCGTGCTCCACGCGGTGCTGTCGGGCCGCCACAGCGCCAGCAGCGCGCACAGGAGCCGCCCGGCGGGCGGGCCGATCGGCGACGGGCCGCCGCCCACGACGAACGCCCGGTGCCGCGGTGGCACCACGGCCTGCACGCTGTCGCCCTGCGCGCAGACGTCGAGCGCGGTGCCGAGCAGCCAGCTCGCGCGCAGCCGCAGGCGGTCGGGCGACTGCAGCGCCACGCGCATCTCCACGTGCGGCAGCCGGCCCAGGGTCGCGCCCTCCACGCGCACGTCGAGATCGGCGAGCGCGCACGACGAGGCGTTCACGCGCCCCGCGAGCGCCTGCTCGTAGCGCGTGCGCACGTCGCCCAGCTCCAGCGCAGGCATGCGCACGTGGCGCGCGCAACCGGCGGCGAGCAGCGCCACGGCCACCAGGCATAGCCAGCCCGCCGCGGGGCGGCGGCGCGGGCGAACGATCACGCGAGCGCCTTCAGGGCGGCCAGCGCGTCCCCGGCGACCTGCTCGGGCGTGCGGCCGTCGGTGGACACGCGCACGTGCGCCACCTCGGCGTAGAGCGCCGCGCGCTCGGCGAGCAGCGCGGCCAGCCGCGGCTCGGGCGCCGCGCCGGCGAGCAGCGGGCGCTTGCCGGGCTCGGCGGCCACGCGGCGGGCCGCCTCGGCCGCACTCACCTCCAGCCACACGACCGCGCAGCGCGAACGCAGCAGCTCGCGGCGCGCGGGATCCACCACGATGCCGCCGCCGCACGCCAGCACGCGCACGCCGGAACTCAGCGCCTGCTCCAGGAGCTCGCCTTCGCGGCGCCGGAACCAGGCCTCGCCCGAGCGCTCGAACAACTCGGACACCGGCACGCCCTCGATGGCCTCGATCATGGCGTCGAGGTCGGCCGCGGCGGTGCCCAGGCGCTCGCCGAGCACGCGCGCGACGGCGCTCTTGCCCGCGCCCATGAGGCCCACGAGCGCGATCGGTCGCAGGGAGACGGAAGTCATCGGGGGCACAGTAGCGAAGCCCTCCCGCGATCGCCAGCGGAGAACACGCCGGAACGACGCGAGCCGCCGTCCCGGAGGACGGCGGCTCGGTCGGTGTCCGGAACGTGTCAGCGCGTGGCGACCGGCTCGATGATGCGCGGCGTCACGAAGATGATCAGCTCGCGGTTCTGGCGGACCTTGCTCTGCTCGCTGAAGAGGATGCCGAGCAGCGGGATGTCCTTCAGGAACGGGAAGCCGCGGTGCACGGTCGACTCGTTCGTACGGATCAGGCCGCCGATCACGGCGGTCTGGCCGTCGTCCACCATCACGCGCGTGTCGGCTTCCGACGTGTTGATGATGATGCCGCCCTGCACCGTCGACTGCGTCGAGAGATCCGACACTTCCGGGTGCAGGTCGAGCACGATCTTGCGGTCCTGCGTCAGGTGCGGCATCACGCGGAGCTGAATGCCGATCGTCTGCAGCTGCGACACCGGGTTGCCGGCGACGTCCTGCGTGATGAGCGGGATCTTCTGGCCGACCACGATCTTGGCCTCGCGGTTGTCGACCGTGGTGATGCGCGGGTTCGAGATGATGTTCGCCTTGCGCTGCTCCTCGAGCGTCGACAGCTGGGCCTCGATGGTTCCCCAGTCGCGGAAGATGCCGAACTGGAGGTTCGTCAGGCCGCCGTTCGCCGGCGTCTTGTGGTCCCCGCCGATCACGACGCCGGGGGCGGGATTCGGGGACCGACCCGGAACCGGTTCGCCGGTGGCGTTGTCGACGAAGTACTTGCTCTCCGTGCCAATGCCCCACTCGATGCCGAGGTCGCGCACCGACGCCACGTCCACGTCCACCAGCTTGGCCGTGATCTCGATCTGCGGAGTGGCCGAGTCGAGGTCCTGCGCCATGCGGGCGACGGTCTCGACGTTCTGCGGCAGGTCCGTGACGATCAGCGCGTTCGTGCGGCGCTCCACCTGCACCGAGCCGCGCTTCGAGAGGCCCGAAACGAGCGGCGCGCTCAGTTCCTGCGCGTTCGCGTAGTTGAGCTTGATGATGCGCGTCTCGAGCGGCACCAGCTCCATCGTGCGGGCGTTCGCCTGCTCGCGCTCGACCTTCTCCTGGTTGAGGCGGTTGGCGTCGTCCACGCGGATGATCGCGCCGTCTTCGGTGTAGTCGAGGTTGCTCGAGCGCAGCACGGCCTTGAGCGCGTCCTGCCACGCCACGTTGCGCAGCTGGATCGACACGGTGGCCTTGGTGTTCGTGCCCATGACGATGTTGCGGCCGCTGAACTCCGAGATCGCCCGGAGCACGGTGCGCAGATCGGCGTTGGTCACGTCGAGGCTGAACGTCCCGGAGCCGGTCCGCTGCATGCCGACCTGCGACATGGCGCTACCCGACTGCGCGGACGCGGGCACGACGCCCGCGGCGAGGCAAACGCCCGCCACGAGGATCAGACCCAGGAAGGCCTTCTTGGCGCTCATTTCTGCTCTCCCTTCTTCGTCAACGGAATGATCACCGTCTGGGACTGGCCATCGGCCGTGAGGTTCACGATCACGCCGTCGCGCTTGAGGCCTTCGACGTAGCCGTTCTGGATCTTGTCACCCTTGCGAAGCACGAAACTGTTGCCACGGGCGTCCTCGACGAGCGCGAACTGATCGGCCGCGCCCCAGACGATGCCCACCACCTTCACGCCACCGATGTCGGGCGGCGTGTTGCCTCCCTGGTCGGCGGCCACGAACGCACCGTCGACCAGCGACTGGAACGGATCGCGACGGCCGAGCGCGTTGTACTGGTACGTCAGGTGATCGTCGAGATGGGCCAGCGTCGCGCCCGGCGCCTGCGTGGGCGAGGGCGTGGCCGGTACGACGACCGGGGCACCCGAGCCGCTCGCGGTGGCGAACGCGGCCTTCGTGCCCGCCTTCGCGGGCTTGCCCGCCTTGCCGGCGGGCATCGACACGGCGCCGTCCGTCTGGCGCGCGACCGGAGCGGCCGCGGGCTTCGTGGCCGGCTTCGCGGTCGCCCGCACCGTCGGCGACGTCGGCGCCTTCGGCGTGGGCTTCGCGTCGTTCGCCGAAGCCATGCCGGCCAGCACCGTGACCGCGGCGGTCACGAGCGCGAGCCCGGCGAGACGGCGGACGCGGGAGCGGCGAAGGTCACGACTTGCGAGCATGGGTGCCTCCCTTCTTGTCGTCCGCCGCGGGCGCAGCCGTCGGCGTGGTGTTGAGGCTGTAGGCCGAAGCCGTGAACTCCGCGGCCGTGGTCGGACCGTCCTGCTTGTTGTTCGACGTGAGGCGAAGCTCGGACACGGTCACGATGCGGCGCAGGTTCGCCAGCTCGGCGAGGAACGAACCGACCTCGTGGTAGCCGCCCTGCACCTGCACCTGCACCGGCATCTCGGTGTGGTACTGCTGCGGCTTCGGCGCGGCCGGACGGAAGACCACGAACTGCACGCCGGTCTGCTGACCCGCGAGCGTGATCTTGCGCAGCAGCGCCGCCATCTGGCGGTCGGTGGGCAGCAGCTCGGACGCGAGCTCCCAGCGCTGGTGCAGCTGGGTGTACTCCGCCTCGAACCGCGGCAGGTCGGCCACCGACGCCCGCGCGCGCGCGAGTTCGGTGGACTTCTTCTCGTAGTCCGCGCGCAGCGTGCCGAGCTGTTCGCGCGTGTTCGGGTATCCAAACGGGAGCAGGTGCGTGAAGAAATACAGGCTGAGCGCGCCGCCCGAGAGCAGCACGGCCAGCAGGATCTTCTGCAGAGCCGGACTCTTCAGATCGAGATTCGCCATTGCCGCCTCCCTAGTTGGCGCTGTCGTCCGGCGTCACCTGGCAGGTGAGGCGGAACTTGACCACGGTCTTGTCGCCGGTCTGCCCGCGCTCGGCCACGTCCAGTTCGACGCCGGCGAACATCGGCGAGCGCTCCAGGCGCGACATGAAGTCGGAGACGACGAGGTTCGAAAGGGTGACCCCCTCCAGGCTGAGGGTCGACCCCGCATCCTGCGTGGTGCCCGTCAGCCAGAGGTGGTCCGGTACGCACCGAGCCAGCTCGTCCATGAGCCGGACGCTCTGCGTGCGACCTTTCTCGAGTCGGTTGATGATGCCCATGCGCAGGTCCAGTTCGGCGCGTTCCTGCGCCAGCTGGTTCACGCGCGCGATCTGCGGCGCCAGGGCGCGCGACTGCGCCTCGACTTCCGTGATCGAGTGCTGCAGCTGCGACACGCGCGAGCGCTGCGCGACGGCGGTGGTTCCGATCACCACCGCGGCGGCGCCCAGCACCACGGCCGGGATCACCATGTCGCCGATCTTGAGGTCGATGGCCGGCGACTTGCGCTGGGCCTTCTCCTCGCGCGGCATCAGATTGACGCGGATCATTTCTTGTCTCCCTGGCGGCGCAAGGCCAGACCGATGCCCACCGTGAGAAGGGGCGCCACCTTCATCACGTCCTGGCCCGCGAACAGAGCGGGGTCGTAGGCGATGCGCTGAAGCGGATTCACGATCTCGGTCGGGACGTTGAAGCGCCGGTTCAGGAACTCCGGCACGCCCGGCGTCAGGCTGCTGCCACCGCACAGCAGGATGCGGTTGATCGGGCCGGCCTCGCCCGCCGTGCGCAGGTACGCCTGCGCGCGCTCGAGCGCGGTCGCGATGCCTTCGCAGGCCTGCTCGACCACGGCCGCGACGTCCAACCCCGCGCCGGACTCGCCGCGCACCGCCGCGGCGGCCTCGGCCTGGCTGAGGTTGTACTTGCGCTGGGCGGCTTCCACGAACGTGTTGCCACCCACCTGCAGGTCCTTCGTGAAGTACGGCACGCCGCCCTGGACGATGTTGATGTTGGTCATCTCCGATCCCACGTTCAGGATCGCGACCACCTCGTCGGGCGCGAAGTCGTAGTTCGCCTCGATCGCGTTCTGTGCCGCGAACGAGTCCACGTCGACGATCGTCGGCGTCAGGCCCGACTCGCGGATCAGGTCGCTGAAGGACATCACCATGTCCTTCTTGGCCGCCACGAGCAGCACCTGCATCTGCTTGGGATCGGCCGGCGGCGAGCCGAGGATCTCGAAGTCGAGCGACACGTCGTTGATGTCGTACGGCACGTGCTGCTCGGCTTCCCAGTAGATCGCCTGCTGCGCGTCCGCCGCCGACAGCTTGTTCATGGTGATCTTCTTCACGATCACCGCGCGCCCGCTGACCGCGGCCACGACGTTGCGCGAGCGGATGCCGCGCGATTCGAGGAGGTTCGAGATCGCATCCGTCACGAGCTGACGGTCCATGATCTCGCCGTCCACGATGGCTTCGGCCAGAGGCTGCGACACGCCCCAGTTGACGAGCCGGTAGGTCTTGTTCGGCTGCGACTCGAGCTCCACGGCTTTCACGCTGTGGCTCCCGATGTCCAGCCCGACGAGCGACTGCTTCTTGCCGAAGAGCATGGGTTCACTCCCTGAATGCGGTGCGGTTTCCGGCCGGCATGCTCGACGAGTCCACGTGCGTCGCATGCAATCTCGACCTGCCGAAGCTCCCCCGGGTGGGGGTGACGCTCCGCCTGCCGACCGTTCCATCGGCCCGGCGGAACGGGATCTGAAGTGCGAAATCCACGGTCCTGTGCAACACGGAGTTCTCCGACCGGATCATCGTGCCGGTCCCCCGGCAATTTCTCCCCCCCCGATGACCACGACGGGGGTCGACAGCCGGTTCACCGCGCGGCCCCGGTCGCCGCGACGGAGGGCCTCGTCGATGCGGGCGATCTCCCGCTCGGCGATGTCCTGGAGATACGCGTTCGGCGAGCCGTTGCGCACCGTGGTCCACAGCGCGCGCGCCACCCCCAGGTCGCCCGTGTTCTGGCGCGCGTAGGCGGCGAACAGCGCCGCGCTCGGCGGGGCGCCCGGGAGGTGCGCCGCCCGCTGGAAGTACTCGGCGGCCGACTTCAGGTCGCGGCCGCCCGGCTTGACGTAGTAGAGGAAGCCCAGCTCGAACGCGAGCATGCCGTTGGTGGGGTCGGCCTCGAGGCCCTTCTTCATCAGCTGCTCGGCGCGCGCGAAGTCACGGCCTTCCTGCGCCAGCGCGAAGCCGCCGAACACGTACGCGGCCTCGAAGCGCGGCACGAGCGTGGTGAGGATGTCGAACACGTGGTACATGCGCTCGAAGCGGTTGTCGCTGTGGCGGTGCTCGCCGTAGTACTGCACCGCGCGCAGCCACGCGAGATCGGCCACGAGCGGCGCGTGGCCGAGCGTGGCCGGCTGCAGGAAGCGGCCCGACGGGTAGTAGGCCAGCTCGCCGAGCGGCGGCGACGGCGGCAGCGCACGCGCGCCGAACGCCGCGAGCTGGAACGCCAGCGCGCCGGCGACCAGCGCCACGCCCCAGCTCGCACCGAGCCGGCGCGCGCGGATCGCGAGCGCCGCGCTCACTTGAACTCCCGCGTCTCGAACGCCGCACTCGCGAGCGCGAGCACGCACGCCACGTACAGCACGGCGTAGCCCGTGGCCACCAGCAGCTGGTCCGCGCTCACGGCCGCCCCTCCGGCGACCAGCGCGCGCGCGTTGAACAACGGCAGGTTCGGCACCACGTTCGCCACGAACTCGATCAGGCCGCGCAGGCTGCCCGGGAACTTCGGCGCGAACGAGCGCAGGTCCGCGCTGCACGCGCCGACCACGAACAGGCCCAGCGTGTAGAGCGCCGACAGCACCGGCGTGGACAGCGCCGAGAACATGACCGCCACCGCGGACAGCACGCCCAGTTCGAGCGTGGCCAGGTAGACGGCGGGCACGAGCGCGCGTGCCTGCGGCGAGGCGCCGAGCAGCATCAGCACGCCGCCCAGGCACGCGCCCAGCACGAGCGCGAACACCGCGAGCGCACCCGCGAGGCCGAGCCACTTGCCCACCAGGTAGGTGGGGCGCGCGATCGGACGCGACAGCAGGTTGAAGATCGTGCGGCGTTCGACTTCCTTCGCCACCAGGTGTGAGCCCACGAGCAGGATCGCGAGCAGGCCGAGCAGCGAGATGCTCGCGAGCCCGAGGTCCGCCGTCAGCCGGACGCCCTCGCCCAGCGCGAGCACGCGCAGCGGCTGCGCGACCACCAGCACCGCGAGACCGGCCACGAGCAGGCCCGTCAGCACGCGGTCACGGATCGCCTCGCGGAACGTGTTCTGCGCGATGAGCAGGGCGTTCACGCGCTCCGCCTTTCGCGCCGCGAGTGGATCGCCGCGTGTTCCGCCGTGGCCATGAACAGTTCCTCGAGGCTCGCGCGCATGGGCGTGACCGACTCCACCGTGACGCCGTGCCCGACGAGCCACGCGAGCACTTCCTGCTGCCGCGTGGCGTCGCGCAGCACGAACACCGTGGCGCCCACGCGCTGCTCGCGCAGCACGTCGCTCGACCAAGTGGAGGGAAGCTCGAACAGTGGATCGCCCGCGCAGCGAATCTCGACACGCGTCGAATGCCCGTCGACGAGTTCGCCCACCGTGGCCACGCGCGTCAGGCGGCCCTCCAGCAGGATGGCCACGCGGTCGCAGAGCTGTTCGACGTCGGGAAGGATGTGGGACGAGAACAGCACCGTGGCCCCGCGCTCGCGCTGCTCGAGGATCAGGTCGCGCACGTCGCGACGCCCGAACGGATCGAGCCCGCTCATGGGCTCGTCCAGGATGATCAGTTCCGGCGAGTGCACGAGCGCCGCGGCGAGCCCCAGCCGCTGCAGCATGCCCTTGGAGTACTTGCGCAGGACCAGCCGTTCGCGGTCCCCGAGGCCCACGCGGCCGAGCCAGTGACGCGCGGCGGTGTCGGCATCCCGCGCACCGAGGCCCGACAGGCGGGCGGCGAACTCGAGGTATTCCCGGCCGGTCAGGTAGTCGTAGAAGTAGGGCTGCTCCGGCAGGAAGCCGAGCCGCCGACGGCTCTCGCGGTCGGTGACCGGGTGGCCGAGCAGGAACGCCTCGCCGCGCGTGGGCTGGATCAGCCCCGTCAGCAGCTTCAGCGTGGTGGTCTTGCCCGCACCGTTCGGTCCCAGGTAGCCGAACACCTCGCCGCGCCGGACTTCCAGGTCCAGCGCTTCGAGCCCGACCCGCAGCCGACCGGTCCAGTGGTGCCGGTACTGCTTGGTCAGGCCGCGGGCCAGCACCGCCGGATCGTCCGGGCGCGCGTTCTGCACGGCCGAACGGTCAGGCGTTGACCGGTCTGCAGCGGTGATGGCTGAAGTTTGCATGGTCCCCGGGAGTGGAAGCCCTGCCGAAAGGGCGCGCGGAACGTGATCCCGCAACGTCTTGCGCCGTCCGCCCTCGCGAAGTGCGAGCCGCGCGTCCCGCGATTGCAACGGGTGTGCCGCCCACAAGTGCCCGGAAACACTCGCGCCCCCCGCCGGAAGGCCGACGGGGGGCGCGGAAAACGCGAACGGGCTACTGGCCGCTGGTGAGCACCACGTTGAAGTCGAGGTTCTTGCCGTGGCCCACGATCTGGTAGCGGTAGTTCGCCGAGTCCTTGTACGCCACGATGCCCGACACCCCAGACGTCGCGAGCGGTGTCGCCCATGCGGCCGCGGTCTCGTACGCGACACCCGATCCGCCGGTCTTGGTGAACGGGTTCTTGAAGTTGGCACCGCCGCGCGGCATCTGCGCGATCAGCGTGTCGATGCCGGTGGCGTACTGGCCGTCGTTGCGGATGCCGTAGTCCTCCGCCGACAGCTGCACGCTGTGCATGTTCGCCTTGGTGCTCCCCTCCTTCGCGCGATCCTGCATGGCGACGAAGTTGGGAATCGCGATCGAGGCGAGGATGCCGATGATCACGACCACGATCATGAGCTCGATCAGCGTGAAGCCCTGCTGGCGCTCCCACCGGACGACCCGCGAGCACACCGGCGCTTCGTGCGCTCCGGAACCATCCTGACGTGCGATCGAACGCCGCGTGTCGAACCCCAGCATGACCTGCTCCTTTCCGGACTTTCGCGAAGAGCGCCACACGGGGGAGTGACGGCGCTTTCGAACATTCTCGAAGTCGATACATCGCAACCGGCGTGCCACGCAGCCCCCGCGGACGGGCCGTGCGAAGGAGTGTTGCCACGCACGGGGTTATCGGCGGGCCGGGTTGCGGACTTCGGCGCGAAGTGACGGAACGGCGGTGCAGGGTGCGGCGCCCGCCGCCGTGCTCCGTGCGCTCCGCAAGCAAATGGCCCCGACCGGGCAGGGTGCACGACGGGCTGACGCAGCCGTCAGGTGGCCACCGGGCGGGGGGCGGCCGCGCTCGAGCGAACGGAGCGGGGACGCGAGGCGGGCCGCGGGCGGGCATCGACGGGAGGAAGCCGGAGGGCCCCTCCCGTCCCGCCTCGCCGGGCGCGGCCGGCGGCCTGGACTACTGGCCGCTGGTCAGGCGCAGCGGGAGCACCGCGCTCTTGCCCTGGCCCGCGATCACGTACTTCATGGCCACCGAGTCGGAGTACGCGACGATACCGGCCGTCGCAGTCGGGCTGATCGCGCCGTTGGCCACCCACGTGTTGATGTTCTCCCACGCTTGGCCACTGCCGACCTGCTTGTTGAACGGGTTCTTGAAGTTTGCGCCACCCGACGGAAGCAGGCTGGCCACCGTGTCGGCGCCAGCCGCGTACGCACCGTCGTTCTGCACACCGAAGTCCTCGGCGGACAGTTGGAACGTGTGCATGTTGGCGCGCGTGCTGCCTTCCTTCGCGCGGTCCTGCATCGCGATGAAGTTCGGAATCGCGATGGCCGCGAGAATGCCGATGATCACGACCACGATCATCAGCTCGATCAGCGTGAAACCCTTCTGCGTCCGCATCATGTCGCATCCCCTCTGCATCGAGCGGCGGCTGCCGCCCATGGACTCGTGCGTCGAGCCCCACCGTCCGCTGTCCGGCGGAATGGCCCTCCGAGTCGTTCCCGTGCCCCCTCTTCGGGAGCGGGATTCGAAGGCCGAGAACACAGGACGAGGGCCCGTTCTTCGCATGCGCCGTGCCTCCGGCGTACCCGGGATCGCCCGGCGGGCCTGGCCGGCTCCGCACAACGTGTTGTCGGCACGTTGGGACGATCCTTTCAGTCCGGCATCGCGAATTTCCACGGGGGGTTCGGGCGGGGTGCTCTCCACTCGTGCAGGATGCCCGGCGGGGAGCCCCGGGGAGTCCAAAACAGAACGGGAGGGATGCGCGATGCGCATCCCTCCCGCCTTTGCTGCGAGCTTCGACTACTGACCGCTGGTCAGACGCAGCGGGAGCGCCGCGCTCTTGCCACGACCGGCGATGACGTACTTCAGCGTCACGGAGTCGGAGTACGACACGATACCCGCGGTCGCCGCCGGCGTGATGTTGCCGTTGGCCACCCACGTGTTGATGTTCTCCCACGCCTGGCCGCTGCCGACCTGCTTGTTGAACGGGTTCTTGAAGTTCGCACCGCCCGACGGGAGCAGGCTGGCGACCGTGTCGGCACCAGCAGCGTAGGCACCGTCGTTCTGCACACCGAAGTCCTCAGCCGACAGCTGGAACGTGTGCATGTTGGCGCGCGTGCTGCCTTCCTTCGCGCGGTCCTGCATCGCGATGAAGTTCGGAATCGCGATGGCCGCGAGAATACCGATGATGACGACCACGATCATGAGCTCGATCAGCGTGAAACCCTTCTGCGACTTGACCATGTCCCTGCTCCTCCCGGTGTTGGTGTCTGGGTCCACTCACCTGCTCGGTGACCCGTCTGCTCCTGGTATCGCAACCCAGGTGCCACGGGTGCTTTCGGTTCTCCGTGCTTCATCAAGCAACTTGCGCCACTTCGACTTCGCGCATCCGGCCGCGGGTGTGGCTTTTGACCACCTGCTGCAGGCGACCGTGCGATTTCCGACCGGTCCCGTTCAGCACTCTGCGAACTGCACGGGAGCCCGGCCCATCAGGCCGCCTGCTCGCCCGACTCCATCGGGGCATGGCCGTCGAAATCGCCCTCCTCGCGCGCCCCAGCGGACTTCTCGAGCCCGTAGGAGATCAGCTTGCGGTAGAGCGTCGACGCGTTGATGCCCAGCAGCTCGCTCGACTTCTTCTTCTGCCAGCGGGTGTAGTTGAGCACCTTGAGGATGTACTCCCGCTCCAGCTCCTCGAGGGTCATCGTCGGGGAGTCGATCACCAGGCTGCCCTTCTGGCTGTGGCCGAACCGGATCTTGTCCGGCAGGTCCTCGGCGCCGATGTTGCCGCCCTCGTCCAGGATCAGCGCGCGCTCCATGACGTTCTCCAGCTCGCGCACGTTGCCCGGCCAGTCGTACTTCATCAGCAGCTCCATGGCGTCCTTGCCCACCACCTTCGGCGTGCCGCCCTTGGCGTGGCGCTTGAGGAAGTGGTCCACGAGCAGCGGAATGTCGTCCCGGCGCTGGCGCAGCGGCGGCATGCGCAGCGGGATCACGTTCAGGCGGAAGAACAGGTCGGCGCGGAAGCGGCCCTCGGCCACCTCCTTCTCGAGGTCCACGTTCGTCGCGGCCACGAGCCGGCAGTCGATCTTGATCGGCTGCGTGCCGCCCACGGGGATGATCTCGCGCTCCTGGAGCGCACGGAGCAGCTTCACCTGCGTGGCGAGGGGCATCTCGCCCACTTCGTCCAGGAAGAACGTGCCACCCTCGGCCACCTGGAACAGGCCGGGCGAGTCCTTCACGGCGCCGGTGAACGAGCCCTTCATGTGGCCGAACAGGTTGCTCTCGAGCAGGTCCCGCGGAATGGCGCCGCAGTTGATGCTCACGAACGGCCCGCTCGCGCGGCGGCTGCGGTAGTGGATCTCGCGGGCGATCAGCTCCTTGCCGGTGCCGGACTCGCCCTGGATCATGATCGTCGCCTCGCTGTCGGCGACCTTGTCGACCATGCGGAAGACGCGCGTCATCTCCTCGGACGAGCCGATGATGGCCTTCTCCTCGTGGCCCTTCTTCAGCTCGCGCTTGAGGAACTGGTTCTCGCTGCGCACGCGCCGCATCTCGAGGGCGTTGCGCACGACCAGCTTGATCTCGTCGTTCTTCGCGTTCTTCATCAGGTACTGGAACGCGCCGAGATTCACCGCGTCGATGGCGGACTGCTGGGACGCGTAGGCGGTCATCAGCACGACCGGGATCGACGGGTCGTGCTTCTTGATCGCCTGCAGCACCTGGATACCGTCCATCCCCGGCATCTTGATGTCGCTGATGACGACGTCGAAGTTGTCGGACTTCACCTTCTCGAGCGCTTCCCGGCCACTGTTCACCGTGGTGACCTGGAAACCCTCCTTGCGGAGCACGATCCCCAGGAACTGGGTCATGCTCTGTTCGTCATCCACGACGAGAATCTTCTCTGCCGCCATCGTAGTCACCTCGTTGCGGGTGTCCGGGGTGTTTCGTCGAAAATCAGGCAGCCTGTGCCACGGCCTCGCACACGCCGGGCATCGTCACCCGGGCGCACGTGCCGCCACCGGCATCGCTCTCCAGCGTCAGCACGCCGCCGTGGCGTTCGACGATCCGCTGTGCGATCGCCAACCCCAGGCCCGTGCCGCCGCGTTTGGTCGTGAAGAAGGGCTCGCCCACGCGCGGCAGGTCTTCCGCCGCGATGCCGGGCCCGTCGTCCTGGAACTCCACCGCCACCTGGTCGCCTTCGAGCGCGCGCCAGCGCACCGCGAGCGAGCCCCGCTCGCCCACGGCCTCCAGCGCGTTCGACGCCAGGTTCAGCCACACCTGCCGCATCTGCTCGCGGTCCAGCGACACGCGCGCCGCGAGGTCCTCCGGGCAGTCCAGCCGCACGTCCACGTGCGGGCCGCGGCGCGGGTCGTGCCGCAGCGTGCTCACGAACTCGCGCAGCTGGTCGCCCAGGTCGAGCGGCTCCAGCGCCAGGTCGCGGTCGCGCGAGTACGTCAGCAGGTCGCTCACGAACTTGTTCAGCCGCGCGGACTCGCGCGCGATCAGGTCCATCAGCTCGGCCGACTCGCCTTCCAGCCGCAGCTCGCGCTGCAGGAACTCCACCGAGCCGCTGATGGGCTTGAGCCCGTTGCGCAGCTCGTGCGCCACGCCCGCGGCGAGCGCGCCGACTTCGGCCAGCGTCTCGTTGCGGCGCGCGCGGCGCTCCATCTCGCGGACCTCCGTGAGGTCCTGGAACACGGCCACCACGCCCGTCACGCCGCCGTCGTGCATGAGCACGTTCGTGCTGATGCCCACGGGCAGCTGCCGCCCCGTCGGCCCCTGCATGAGCAACTCGGCGCGGCTGCGCCCGGTGGTCGTGCCGAGCGTGTCGAGCACCAGCGCCCGCAGCGCGGCGAGCCGGTCGGGCAGCGCCACCGACACGTGCCGCCCGCGCACTTCGAGCGTGCGCAGACCCAGCACCTGCTCCGCCGCCGGGTTCAGGTAGGCCACGATGCCCTCGTGGTCCACGGTGAACACGCCGGTGGCCAGGTGACGCAGGATCGCGTCGTTGTCCACCCGCACGCGCTTGAGCTCACGCGCCGTGCGCTCGAGGTCGGCGCGCGTGCGGTGCGCCCGCTCGCCGAGCACGCCGGCGAGCGCGCCCACCAGCGCCAGGAAGCCCACCAGCAGCTCCGGGCGCGGCAGCGAGCCCACCACGGCGTTCTCCGGCCGCCCGGTCCACAGCGCACCCAGCCACGGCAGCGCCACGAACCCGGCACAGGCACCGGCCGACGCGAACAGGCCGCCGGACAGGCCGGCCATGATGCCGCCGTAGATCACCACCAGGGCGTAGAACAGCACGAACTGGCTGTCGCGCCCGCCCGTCCAGGCGGACACGATCGTGATGATCGTGAGGTCCGCCGCCACGTGAAGCAGCTGCTGCACCCACAGCCCGCGGCGCAGGCGCAGCAGCACCAGGAACACCGCCGACAGCACACCCACCGCCGCGAGCGACGCTCCGAGCACCCCGGCCATGTCCGCCGTCCGATCCGGCCGAAGCAGGATGCCGAACGGCAGCGCCAGCGCCGCCACGAGCAGGCGGACCCGCACGAGTGCGGCGAGTCCCTCCCAACCCGGGTCGGGCTGTGGCGCGGAGTCCCGGAGGACGTGCGGAGCGCGGGCGTCGGTCACGATCAACCCTGAGCCGAGACCACGCTGATCAGCTTGAACATCGGGAGGTACATCGACACGACCATGCCGCCGACGATGCCGCCCATGACCACGATCATCACCGGTTCGATGATCGAGGTGAGCGTATCGACGGCCGTGTCGACCTCGGCTTCGTAGAAGACGGCGATCTTCGTGAGCATCTCGTCGAGGGCGCCGGTCTGCTCGCCCACCGAGATCATCTGCACCACCATCGGCGGGAACACGCCCGACTGCTTGAGCGGCGCCGACACGGTCTCACCTTCCCGGATCGAGGCGCGGGCCGTCATGATGGCCTCGGCGATCACCTTGTTGCCCGCGGTGCGGGCGGTGATCTCGAGACCGGCCAGGATCGGCACGCCCGACGAGATCAGGGTGCCCAGCGTGCGCGTGAAGCGCGCCACGGCGCCCTTCAGCAGCACGTCGCCCAGCACGGGCGACTTGATGAGCAGCCCGTCGATCACGCGCTGGCCGTTCTCCGTCGCGTAGTAGCGCTGCAGCGCGACCACGCCGGCGAACATCGCGAGCAGGCCGGCCCACCACCACTTCACGAGCGCGTTCGAAAGCATGAGCACGATCTTCGTGGGCAGCGGCAGCTCCCCGCCGAAGTCCATGAACATCTTCGCGAACGTCGGGATGATGAAGATCAGCATGAATGCCGTCGCGCCGAGCGCCACGGTGAGCACGACGGCCGGGTAGACCATGGCGCTCTGCACCTTGCGCTTGAGGGCGTCGGCCTTCTCGATGTAGGTCGCCAGTCGCAGCAGGATCTCGTCCAGCACACCACCGGCCTCGCCGGCCGCGACCATGTTGCGGAACAGGTCGTCGAACACCGACTTGTGCTTGCCGAGCGCGTCCGACAGCGTGGCGCCGGCCTCGACCTCGCGCGTCACTTCGCCGATCACGCGGCCGAACGACGGCTTGCTCGACTGCTTCGCGAGGATGTCCAGGCACTGCACCAGCGGCAGACCCGCCGAGATCATCGTGGCGAACTGGCGCGTGAAGATCGCGAGCTCCTTCGTGCTCACGCTCACGCCACCGCCGAACTTCGGAAGCGTGATGCCTCCCGACTTCGGCCGCAGCGACGTCACCAGGACGCGCTTCTTGCGCAGGATCTCGAGCGCTTCCTCCTGCCGTCCGACCTCGATTTCACCGGCCTGGGCCTCGCCCGCCAGCGTCCGACCTTTCCAAGTGTAAACGGGCATCGTGTCCTCCGGGTCAGGCGGCGGACCGCAGGACCTTCTGGAGCATGCCTTCCAGCTCCACGCGGTCCGTGCTGCGGTCGAGGGCGTCCTCGCCGGACAGGTGCTTGTCGAGCACCGCCTGCAGGAGCGCCTGGTTCATGGTCTGCATGCCGAACTTCTGCCCGGCCTGCATGAGGCTGTAGATCTGGTGGATCTTGCCCTCGCGGATCACGGCCTTGATCGCCGGCGTGCACACGAGGACTTCCGACGTGAGGATGCGGCCCGCGCCGCGGCTGCGCGGGATCAGCTGCTGCGTCACCACGCCTTCGAGCGTGAACGCGAGCTGCGTGAGGATCTGCTTCTGCTGATCCGCGGGGAACACGTCCACGATGCGGTTGACCGCCTCGTACGTGGAGTTCGTGTGCAGCGTCGCGAACACCAGGTGGCCCGTTTCGGCGATCGTCAGCGCCGCCTCGATCGTCTCGAGGTCGCGCATTTCACCGATCAGGATGATGTCGGGATCCTGGCGCAGCACGTACTTGAGCGCGGTCGGGAACGACTCCGTGTCCGCGCCGATCTCGCGCTGGTTGACGATGCACTTCTTGTGGTGGTGGATGTACTCGATCGGGTCCTCGATCGTCATGATGTGGCTCTGACGCTGCGCGTTGATGCGATCGATCATCGCGGCCAGCGTCGTCGACTTGCCCGAACCCGTCGGACCGGTGACCAGCACCAGGCCCTTCTGGCGGTTCGTGAAGTCGCGCACCACCGGCGGCAGGCCCAGCTTCTCCATGGGCAGGATCTCGTACGGGATCTGCCGGATGGCCATCGACACGACGCCGCGCTGCAGGAACACGTTCGCGCGATAGCGGGCCAGGCCCTTCACGCCGAACGAGAAGTCCAGCTCCTTCGTGGTCTCGAAGCGCTTCCGCTGCTCGTCGGAGAGCACGCTGTAGGCGATCTGCGCGCACTTCTCGGGAGAGAGCACCTCGTACTCCGTCGGCGTCACGGAGCCGTCGATGCGCAACTCGGGCGGCACGCCCGCCGTCACGTGCAGGTCGGACGCCTTCCGCTGCACCATGTCCTCGAGCAGCTGCCGGAGGGTCAGCTCAGCCATGATTCTCCTCTCCCGTTCCCGTTACGACGCGGATCACAGATTGTCCGCGGCGGTTTCCTTGAGAATCTCTTCCACAGTGGTGACACCACGGCGCAGCTTCTCGAGCCCGTCGCGCCGCAGCGTGAGCATGCCTTCCTCGATCGCGGTGCGCTTGATGTCGAGCGCCGACGCGCGGTCCAGGATCAGGTCGCGCAACCGCGGCGAGACGTTCATCACCTCGTAGACGCCGGCGCGGCCGCGGTAGCCGGTGTTGTTGCACTCCACGCAGCCTTCGCCCTCGTAGAACGTGCCGCCCTTCGCGTGCTCGGGCGTCATCTGCAGCTCGCGCAGCACCTCTTCGCTCAGCTCGATCGGACGCTTGCAGGCCGCGCAGACGCGGCGCACGAGCCGCTGCGCGAGGATCAGGTTCACCGACGAGGCCACGAGGAAGGGCTGGATGCCCATGTCGATCAGACGGCCGATCGCGCTCGGGGCGTCGTTCGTGTGCAGCGTCGAGAGCACGAGGTGGCCCGTGAGCGCCGCCTTCGTGGCGATGCTGGCGGTGTCCAGGTCGCGGATTTCGCCGACCATGATGATGTTCGGGTCCTGGCGCAGGAACGCCTTGAGCGCCGCGGAGAACGTCAGGCCCACGCCTTCGTTCACGAGCACCTGGTTGATGCCGTCGAGGTTGTACTCGACCGGGTCCTCGGCGGTCATCACGTTCACCTCGGGCGTGTTCACGCGCGACAGCGCCGAGTAGAGCGTGGTCGTCTTTCCCGATCCCGTCGGGCCGGTGACGAGCACCATGCCGTAGGGGTTCGAGATCGCCGCGATGAAGTCGTCCATCGACTTCTTCTCGAAGCCCAGCTTGCCCAGGTCGATGTTCAGGTTCGTCTTGTCGAGGATACGCATCACGATCTTCTCGCCGAAGATCGTGGGCAGCGTCGACACGCGCAGGTCGATCGTGCGGTTGAGCACCTTGATCTTGATGCGGCCGTCCTGCGGAACGCGGCGCTCCGCGATGTCTAGGTCGGCCATGATCTTGAGGCGCGACAGGATCGCCGCCTTGAACTTGTACGGGGGCGCCATCATCTCCGACAGCGCGCCGTCGATGCGGAAGCGCACGCGCATCGTCTTCTCGTAGGGCTCGATGTGGATGTCCGACGCGCCCTTGCGCACGGCGTCGGCGATCAGCGAGTTCACGAGCTTGACGATCGGGGCGTCGTTGACCTGTCCGAGGCCGGCGTCGCCTTCGGGGGCGGACTCCTCCTCCTCGACGACGTTCAACTCGTCCTCGAAGCCCTTCATCACGTCGGCCATCGTGCCGGCCGAGTCGTAGGCGCGGTCGAGCGCCTTCTTGATCGCCGCCTCGGTGGAGACGTGCGGTTCGACCTCGTAGCCGGTGATGAACTTGATGTCGTCGATCGCGAAGATGTTGGACGGGTTCGCCATCGCCACGACCAGCCGCCGGCCGCTGCGCGACACCGGCAGCGCCATGAACTTGGTGGCGACGTCGCCCGGGATCAGCTTGATCAGCGCCGGGTCCGGCTCGTAGCTCTTCATGTCGATCGCGGGCACGCCGTACAGGCGCGACAGGAAGTCGAGCAACGCTTCCTCGCTGATCGCCCCGATCTTGACCAGGTTGCCCGTGACCGTCCCCCCGGCGGTCTTCTGCTGCAGGGCAGCCTTGGTCAGCGCGTTCTCGTCGATGAGACGCGCTTCGAGCAGTTTCTGTCCAAGATCTTCGACCACGACGTCTCCCCGTTGTGAGCCGGGCAACGGATGGGCGCCTGCCTGCCGTCCCGAGAGGACGGCGCCCCGACGAGCCGACCGGCCATCGCAACGCGCGTGCCGTGCAGAGTGCGCATTGCGAGCGCCGCCAACTGCATGCGGGGCTGCAACCCGGGGCGGTTATCGGGATGGCGGGGTCATCGGCTGAAGCGAAAACTGCACGCCGTGCTCCGGCGCCACCGGGCAAAACGCACGGTCCGCGTTGCCGGGCGCCGTGTGCGCGCAGATCCCGGTCAGCGCGTGCGCTGCGGCGCCGACGCCGCCACGAGCGGGCGCAGCCGCTCGAGCAGGCGTGGCCCGATGCCGCGCACGGCGAGCAGCTCGTCGGGGTCGCGGAACGGCCCGTGCTCGCGACGGTGTTGCACGATCCTGGCCGCGAGCACGGGCCGATGCCCGGCAGGCCGTCGAGCGCGCGCTCGTCGGCCGTGTTCAGGTCGAGCCGGGCTGCCGGCGCCGCGACCGCGCCGGTCGCCGGGGCCGCCGCGGGGCGCGCCGGGCCCGGGCCGGGCGACCGCTCGGCCGCCGCGGACAACTCCACGCGGCGGACGTGATGGGCGCGCCACAGGTCCCCGGCCGCCCCGATCACCAGCAGCAGCACCACGAGCGTGGCGCCGCGGCGCTCCGACGGCGTGAACAGCGCGACTCTCCCGCGGGGGCGGGTGCGGCGGGCGTCAGTTCTCGAACACCCAGCTCAGCTCGAAGATCAGCTGGCGCCCGGAGCCCAGCGCGGCCTGCCGGGTGCCGAGGTCCTCCCACACGTCGGGGCGGCGGACGTCGGCCAGGTTCACGCCGCGCAGCCGCAGCACCGCGTCGCCCACCGAGAGCGCCACGAGGCCGTTGAACGTGGGATATCCGTCCAGAGGCGTGCGCACGGGATTGCCGAACGTGTCGGTGGTGAGCGAGGTGCGTTCGCCCACCCACGCCGCCTCGCCCTGCACGCGCACGCGCAGGTCGCCCTGGAACGCGGGGAACTCCGTCTCGAGGCGCGCCGCGGCACCCAGCTCGGGGTCGTATCGCGGCTCGAACTCCGGCTCGCGGCTCGCGGCGGCGTAGCCCTCGAGCTCGGCCGCGAACGCCTTCCAGCTCGCGGCGCCGGCCAGCGTGAACACCGAGAAGTCGCGCGTGCGCTCGTCGGCCACCAGCCCCACCTGCAGCGCGATGTCCTCGATCGGGTAGCGGCGTTCGTTCGCGGCGTGCGCGGTGGCGCCGGTCAGCGCGCGCACGCGCAGCGACGCCACGCCCGGCGCGCGCAGCGCGCCCTCGGCGCCCGCGAGCCACGTGCTCTGCAGGAACGGCGAGGTGTCCTCCGTGAGGTCGCTCCACACCGGCGTCAGCACGCGCTCGCCGAACAGCCGCAGCTCGCCGCGCTCGCCGGCGCGCCGCCACGCGAGCGCCGGCGCCAGTTGCAGCGCTTCGTCCCGGCCGCGGAACGCCGAGTGCCACCCGGCGCCGAGCGACGCGTCGAGCCCGCCGCCGGCGAGCGGGCGCTGCCAGCGCACGGCGGCCCACCAGCGCTCGGCGTGCGCGCGGAACGCGCCGAAGCTCGTCACGTCCCGGCGTCGGCGCACGTCCTCGCGATCGGCGGAGAAGCGCGCGGACAGCCGGCCGCCGGCCGCCGGCTGGCCCGCCTCCACGTCCAGCCCCGTGCGCTGCGCGTCGCGGCGCGAGTGCTCGAGGAACGTGCCGCGCTCGTCGTCCTGCGATTCGCGAAGATCCCACCCGCGCCGCACCGTCGCCGCCGACCAGCGTGCGTCGCGCGACCAGCGCCACGACACCTGCCCGTTCTCGCCGCGCGCGCACTCGCCCACGCCCACGCCCTGGTGGTTGCCGGCGCCCTGCTGGCGGAACAGCGCTTCGACGGTGTGGTCGCCACGCACCCAGCCGGCGTTCGCGTGCCACTGGTGCGCGCCCGTCGGGCCCAGCGGCCCGAGGCCTTCGTGCGAGTCCCCGGTGGCCGCGCCGCGGATCCAGCCGCGCGAGTCGCCGCGCGTGAACAGGTACGCGTTGCGGTCGAGGCTGGAGCTGCCGTTGCTCACCGTGGCGCGCAGCCGGGCGCGCCTCGGCGTCGGCCGCAGCAGGAAGCCCTCCGTGCGCGCGATCGCGCCGTCCCAGCCCTGCCACGCGCCGCCCTCGCCCACGGTGACCGCGACCGAGTCCCACCAGGCGCGCGGCGCGCCGGCCTCGCGCACGCCCGGCCCCGCCGTGGGCGCGCGGTCGAGCGGCGAGTCGAACACCCAGCCACCGCGCACGAGCCCCGCGAACTGCCACGCGCCGGGAACGCCGAGCGAACCGTCGGGCGTCCAGCCGATGCGGCCCGGCGAGGCCCACATCGCGCTCAGCGAGTTCACGTCGAGCGGATCGTCGGCCTGCGCCCGCGCGCGCGGCGCGCCCAGCAGCAGGCCCGTGCCCACCAGCGCGAGCACGACGAGTCGGCGCGGATCGAGAGGAGGAATGGTGGCGGGCTCCGTCGGGTGTGTGTTCGGGGAGGCCGCAGACTATCGGCGCGTCCGGCGCAGCGTCAACGCCGGGCCGGTGCGGGACCGCTCCGCCCCGGGGGCGGCGTCACGCGGCGCGTTTCCCGCGGACGCAACACCGCGCGGTGCGCCGCGCTCAGGCGCGCGTGGCGGAGGCGGCCTCGCGGAGGCGGTCGAGCGCCTCCCACGGCACGCCCATCTCGCCCAGGCCGGCGCCGCGTGACGGGCCGTGGTAGTCGGACCCGCCCGTTTCCACCAGCTTCAGCTGGCGCGCGATGCGCCGCCAGTGCTCGATCGACGCGCGGCCGTGCACGGGGTGCCAGATCTCGATGCCGGTGAGGCCCGCCTCGGCGAGCTTCTCCACCATCAGCTGCGGCAGCGACGAGCCGGGGTGCGCGAGCACCGCGACGCCGCCCGCCGCACGGATCAGCGAGATCGCTTCCTCCGGACGGAACGCCGGCCGTGGCACGAACGCGCTGCCGCGCGGCCCCAGGTAGCGCTTGAACGCCTCGTCGATCGTGTGCACGTGCCCCTCGCGCAGCAGCGCGTGCGCCACGTGCGGACGGCCGACCACGCCCGGGCCGGCGGACTCGAACACCTCCGCTTCGTCGACCTCGGCGCCCAGCTCGCGCAGCTTCTGGAGGATGGCGTGCGCGCGGCCGTGCCGTTCGGCGCGGAACTGCTCGAGCCGCTCCAGCAGGGCCGGCGAGCGATCGTCGAGGAAGTAGCCGAGCACGTGCAGGTCCCAGCCTTCGGCGGCGCTCGAGATCTCGATGCCGGGCACGATCTCGATCGCGCCCTCGGCGGCGGCGCGGGCCTCGGCCAGCGCTTCGACCGTGTCGTGGTCGGTGATCGCGAGCGCTTCGATGCCCAGCTTGCGGGCGGCGTCCACGAGCTCGGCGGGCGTCAGCGTGCCGTCGCTGTAGCGCGTGTGCGAGTGCAGTTCGAGCCGGCGGCCGCCCCGCGGGGCAGGCCGCCGGCTGGTCACGCGGCCTCCCGACGGCGCAGTGCCTCGAGGCGCTGAGCCGTATCCGCGAAATCGGGGTGCACCGCCACGACCTTCTCGAAGTGCTCGATCGCCTCGTTCGACTGTCCGGAGGCTTCGAGCGCGCATCCGAGCTCGTGATGCAGGTCCACGGCCAGCTCGGCGGATTCGCCCAGTTGCGTGAGCGCGGCGCGGAACTCGAGGATGGCGTCCGCCAGTCGCTGCTGGTCGGCGAAGCAACGCCCGATCATCTCGTGCGCGCGCGCCGCCAGCGGCGCCGACTGCGCCGCCACCCGGAACGAGTCCACCGCCTGCTCGAGCAGGCCCATCTCGCGGTAGGTCATGCCCAGATCGTAATGGCTCTGGGCGTCGCCCGACAGTTGGGCCTCGACCCCGCGCTGGAATTCGGCCAGGAGCGATCCGAGGTCGAACGTCACGGCCTCGCCGCGGCCCACCGCCACCTCGACGCGGCCACCCTCGGGAGCGTCGGCCGGAGCCGGTGCGCCCGGCGCCACCGCCGTGTCCACGCCACCCGCGCCGCCCGCGAGGCGCGCCAGGCGCCGCACCGCGGTTTCGTTGTCGCCGTCGAACGCGCGGGCCCGCTCGAACCACGAACGCGCCCCCACCTCGTCGCCGTCGTTCAGCGCCCGGTCCCCCAGCTCGCACGCCACCTGGGCGGCTTCCGAGCGGTCCTGGCGCTGCTCGCAGTTCGCCAGCCACTGCGCCAGCACGGCCGGCGGCGTCTGCGGGCTGCGGCCCAGGCTGCGGTAGATGGTCGCCGCGCTCTCCCAGCGTCCGAGCGCCTCGTACGCGGTCGCGGCCTGTGCCAGCAGGTCGCCCGCGTGCGAACGGTCGCCGATCCGGAACTGGTCCTGCGCGGACGCCAGCAGGTGCTCGACGTCGGCCAGCGTCGGAGCCGCCTCCACGGCGGGCTCCTCGACCGCGGGCTCCTCGGCCGCGAAGTGCATCGGCGGCGCGGGCGGCGTGCTCTCGGCCAGCTGCTCCAGCGTGCGCTCGGCGGCCTCGTAGGAGACCTCGGCGTCCTCCTCGGAGATCTCGTAGACGTCCGCCGGCCCGTCGTCGGTCGCGCCGACCTCGGCGAGCGCGGCCTCGACCGACGGCGCGTCGTCGATGTCGTACGTCGGCAGCGCTTCCACGGACGACTCGGCCGCCTCGATCGCCTCGGCGAGCGACTCGTCGGGAATCTCGATCACCTCGGGCTCGACCTCGGCTTCCGCGACCGTCTCCGGCTCGAGCTCGGCCACCGGCTCCGGCGCGACCGCCTTCGGAGCGGTGTCGAACGAGCGGATGCCCGGCTCCAGGTCGTACGACGCCGGCGTCGGCGTGGCCGCCGCGGCCGCCGACGCGTCGAAGTCGACGCGGCCCGGTTCCAGCATGTCGTGCAGCGAGCGCGGCATCTCGATCGGGCGCGGCGACGCGGACGACGCCGGCTCCGACGTGACGCGCGATGCCGGTACGGCCGGCGCCGGCATGGAGGTCGAAGCCGACCCCGCCGTCACCGTGGGCATCATGCCGCTGGCGCCCCGCAGGCGCTGCTCCACGCGCTGCGCCTCGAGCGTGAGGCCGCGGCCGCTGTACGCGACCGCCGCTTCCTTCAGCGTCTCGTGCGCCTTGTCGTTCTCGCCCGCCAGCAGCCAGGCCTCGGCGAGCTGTTCGAGCACCTTCACGTTCTCGGGCGCCGAATCGTACGCGCGTCGCAGCGCGTCGGCCGCTTCGAGCGGCTCGTTCGAGCGCACCATGTACTCGGCGTACTGCACGTAGTACAGCGCGGCTTCGCTGGACAGGCCGTCGAGTGCGTGCAGCGAGGCGAGCTGCTTCGCCACCTGCGCGGCCGACAGCGACAGGCGCAGCATCTTCTTGCAGACGGCGATGGCGTTCTTGTAGAGCGCGGCCTTCTCGTAGGCGGCGACGGCCGAGAGGTAGCGGTGCGAGGCTCCGCCGTGATCCCCCTTCTTGTAGAGGAGGTCGGCGAGCAGCACGAAGTTGTAGGGGTCGCTGTCCTCGGAGCCGACGAGCTTCTCGTACTCGTTCAGCGCTCCATCCAGATCTCCGTTCTGGATGCAGCGCTGGGCGCGACGCTTGATCTCGATCGCCTTTTCCAAGTTGGCTTGTCTCCCCGGCCCGCCCCTCGCGCCGGCAGAAGGTCCGTCCCTATCAAGCGTTCACGGCGACCTGCACGGTTTCGCGGCAACGTTCCGCCGCCATGTGGAGTTCGGCGCGAAGACGTTGCAGACCCGACAGGATGGCTCCCTTATCGGCGCTCTCCGGAATGGACTTCAGATTGATTTCAACGTTCCACAGCGCACCGTCGCCGGCCGCCCTGGCGAGCAGCCCGGCCACGCCGGCGTCCGTCACGGCGTTGGTGTTGCCCTTCTGGGCCGCCAGCAGCGCCAGGTGCAAGACTCGCAGGCACTTCTCGGCCGTCTCGAGCGGCACCCGGGCCGCCACCAGGTCGGCCGCCGCCACCGCCGCCTCCCGGGCCTGCTGCTCGGCCGGGGTGGCCTGAGGGAGCTTGCGGGCCCGCAGCACCGCCTCGAACGCCTCGCTGTCGCTGCGCGCCAGCGCCAGCAGGTCCCGGCGCAGGCCCTCGGCCTCGCGCTTCAGCGCGGTCATGTCGCCCTCGGCCGCGGCGTACTTCTTCTTGCCCAGGGTCAGGTTCGCCACCATGGTCGCCAGGCACGAGGCGAGCGCCCCCGTGAACGCCGCGACCGTGCCGCCCCCGGGCGTGGGCGTGGGGCCCGCCACGGACTCGAAGAAGCTGGCGATCGGCACCGCCTCGGTGAGCGGCGCACGGCGCAGGCGCAGCTCCAGCACCTGGTCGCGCTTGAAGCCCTCCAGCTGCATCGCGTGTTCGGCCGCGTCGAGCATGGCCGCCTCGGGCACCAGTCCCACCACCTCGCAGCCCGAGATCGCCGCGCCGTGCCGCGCCGCCTCGTCGCGCACCAGCGCGAGCACGCGGTGGATCGGCGTCTGCTCCACGTCCACCAGGTTCATGCTGACCTGGGCGCGGCGCCCGCCCTCGATGCTGAAGCCCAGCGCGCGCACGTTCTTCAGGCCGCCCGACTGCTCGCGGATCGCGGCCGCCACCGCCTTGGCCACGCGCACGTCGGCCGTGTTCAGGTTCGCGTTGAACGCGACCAGGAACTTGCGCGCGCCGATCGCCGTGGCGCCCGCGGTGGCGTGGATCGCGTTCGGGCCGAAGTCGGGCTTCCGGGCCGGGTCCTTGCCGATCGCGTCGCGCAGGCCCTCGAACTCGCCGCGCCGCACGTCGGCCAGGCTCTTGCGCGCCGGCGTGCTGGCCGCCGCCTCGTACAGGAACACCGGGATGCCCAGTTCCTCGCCCACGCGCCGGCCCACCTGCCGCGCCATCTCCGCGCAGTCGTCCAGCGTGACGTTCTCCACCGGCACGAACGGCACCACGTCGGTGGCGCCCATGCGCGGGTGCTGGCCGGAGTGGTGGTTCAGGTCGATCAGCTCGGACGCGCGCTTGACCGCGCGCACCGCCGCCTCCATGACGGGCTCGGGCTCGCCCGCGAACGTCAGCACGCTGCGGTTGTGATCGGGGTCCATCTCCCAGTCGAGCATGGTGACGCCCGGCACGGTGCAGATGGCATTGACGATCTCGTCCACCACCTCGCGGCGGCGGCCTTCGGAGAAGTTGGGAACGCACTCGACCAGACGGGACATGGAATCCTCTCGGGCGAAACGCCGGCGCGGAGCCGGCGACGGTTCATCACTTCGGGGCCGCGCGTCGCGCGCGGCGGTCAAGCCGTCACGGCCACACCCTTCGCTCCACCGCGGGCAGCGCCAGGTCGGCGCCGCGCATGAACACGGTGTCGGGACGCACGGCGGGCATCCAGTACGGCAGCTCCTCCAGCGTCTCGCACTCCCAGAGCACCGCGTCACCCCACGCGCCGGGGTTCAGGTGCCCCACTTCGCTCTCGGCGGCCAGCGCGCGCGCGGCGTTCCACGTCATCGCCAGCAGCAGCTCCTCGGCGGTGAAGCCGCACAGCCGCGCCGCGAGCGCCGCGCACTCCAGCAACGATTGCGCGGGCGACGTGCCGGGGTTGAAGTCGGTGGCGATCGCCAGCCGCGCGCCGCTCGCGCGGATCATGCCGGCGTCGGGCAGCTTCTGGCGCAGCGTCAGCGCCGCGCCCGGCAGCAGCACGCCCACCACGTCGGCGGCCGCGAGCGCGCGCCAGTCCTCCTCGATCGCGCTCTCCAGGTGGTCGGCCGACCGCGCCCCCACCTCGGCGGCCAGCTTCGCGCCACCGCTGCGCTCGAGCTGCTCCGCGTGCAGCTTCACCGGCAGGCCCAGCTCCACGGCGCGCTTCAGCACGCCGCGGCACTCTTCCACCGAGAACGCGACCGGGTCGCAGAACACGTCGATCGCCCCGGCCATGCCGCGGCGGTGGATCTCGGTGAGCAGCGTCGTCCGCACCTCCTCCACGTACTGCTCGCGCTTGCCCTCGTACTCCTCGGGCAGCGCGTGCAGGAGCAGCGCGGTGCGGTGCACGCGCACGGGCACGCGGATCGCGGCGCCGCCCATCAGCTCCAGCAGCCGCAGCTCGCGCCTCGGCACGAGCCCGTAGCCGCTCTTCACCTCCACGGTGGTGCAGCCGTTCGCGCGCCAGCGTTCGAGCCGGATCGCGAGGCCCTTCTCGAGCAGCTCGTCCTTCATGCCGTTCGTGGCGCGCACGGTGGAGCGGATGCCGCCGCCCTCCGCGGCGATCTGCGCGTACGGCACGCCGGCGATCTTCTTCTGGAACTCCTGCGCGCGGTGGCCGCCGAAGATCATGTGCGTGTGGCAGTCCACCAGGCCCGGCGTCACGAGCTTGCCGTGCGCGTTCAGCGGCCGCGCGTCGGGATGGCTGCGCGTCAGGTCGGCCGCCGGGCCCACCTCGAGCACGCGGCCGTCGCGGAACACGACCGCCCCGCGCGGGTAACGCACCACGGTGCGACCGTCGGCGGACGGGGTCACCACTTCCGAGGTGTTGTGCAGGATCAGGTACGCGGTGCGCCCGGCGACGGGCTTGCTCGAGGGATCGGACGCCGACCAGCTGCTCATGGCCCGCTCGTGATCCCCGGCAGCTTCATGCCGGTCTGCTTCGCGTGCGCGATGGCCTCGGGGTAGCCGGCGTCGGCGTGGCGCATCACGCCGGTGCCCGGATCGTTCGTGAGCACGCGCGCGAGCCGGGCGTCGGCCTCGGCGCTGCCGTCGCACACGATCACCTGCCCGGAATGGATCGAGTTGCCGATGCCCACGCCGCCGCCGTGGTGCAGGCTCACCCACGACGCGCCGGACGCCACGTTCAGCATCGCGTTCAGCAGCGGCCAGTCGGCGATCGCGTCACTGCCGTCGCGCATGGACTCGGTCTCGCGGAACGGCGACGCCACCGAGCCGGTGTCGAGGTGGTCACGGCCGATCACGATGGGCGCGCTCACCTTGCCCTCGCGCACGAGCCGGTTGAAGCGCAGCCCCAGCCGGTGCCGCTCGCCGTAGCCGATCCAGCAGATGCGCGCCGGCAGCCCCTGGAAGTGCACGTGCTTCTGCGCGAGCGGGATCCAGCGGTGCAGCCGCGCGTCGTCGGGGAACTCCTCGAGCGCCGCGGCGTCGGTCACCGCGATGTCGTTCGGGTCGCCCGAGAGCGCCGCCCAGCGGAACGGGCCCTTGCCCACGCAGAACAGCGGCCGGATGTACTCGGGCACGAAGCCCGGGTAGCCGAACGCCTGCTCGTGCGGCAGCCCGCCCTTCTCGGCCTCGCCGCGCAGGTTGTTGCCGTAGTCGAACAGCACCGTGCCGCGCGCCTTCATGCCGAGCAGCGCGCGCACGTGCGTGGCCATCGACTCGCGCGCGCGGCGCACCACCTCGTCGGGATCCGTCTTCCGCAGCGCCGCCGCCTGCTCCAGCGACAGTCCCGCGGGCATGTAGCCCACGAGCGGGTCGTGTGCCGACGTCTGGTCGGTGGCCGCGTCGGGGACGACGCCGCGCTTCAGCAGCTCCGGCATCGCCTCGGCGGCGTTCGCCACCAGCCCCACGCTCAGCGGCCGCTTCGCCGCCACGGCCTCGCGGCACCACGCGAGTGCCTCGTCCATCGAGTGCGTGACGCGGTCGCAGTAGCCGGTCTCGACGCGGCGCTGTGCGCGCGAGGCGTCCACCTCGACCGCCAGGCACACGCCGCCGTTCATCGTGACGGCCAGCGGCTGCGCGCCGCCCATGCCGCCGAGCCCCGCCGTGAGCACGAGCCGGCCCGCGAGCGTGCCGCCGAAGTGGCGGTCGGCGCACTCGGCGAACGTCTCGAACGTGCCCTGCACGATGCCCTGCGAGCCGATGTAGATCCACGAACCCGCGGTCATCTGGCCGTACATGATCAGGCCCTTCGCCTCGAGTTCGCGGAAGTGCTCCCACGTGGCCCAGCGCCCGACCAGGTTCGAGTTCGCGATCAGCACGCGCGGCGCGTCGGCGTGCGTGCGGAACACGCCCACGGGCTTGCCCGACTGCACGAGCAGCGTCTCGTCGTCGCCGAGTTCGCGCAGCGCGGCCACGATGCGGTCGAACGCCTCCCAGCTGCGCGCCGCCCGCCCCGTGCCGCCGTACACGACGAGATCGTCGGGGCGTTCGGCCACGTCGGGATCGAGGTTGTTCATCAGCATGCGCAGCGCGGCTTCCTGCACCCAGCCCTTGCACGAGAGCTGCGTGCCGCGCGGCGCGCGCACCACGCGGGCGGTGGCCACCGGGGTCATGATTCGAGCACCTCCTCGACCAGCTTGAGCGGCGCGGTGGACAGCACCCAGCGCGCCACGTCCTCGGTGGGCCCGGACAGCGGGCGGTCCCCCTCGGGCGCGGGCGCCACGCGGCGCACGGCGCCGTACAGGCGCTCGCAGCCGTCGCCGGCGGTGAGCGGGCGGCGGAACTCCAGCGCGCGGCACGCGCACAGCAGTTCGAGCGCCACCACGCGCGCGGCGTTGTCCACGATCTGGCGCGCGTGGCGCGCACCGATGGGGGCCATGCTCACGTGGTCCTCGATGCCGGCGCCGGTCGGGATCGAATCCACGCTCGCCGGGTGCGCGAGCGTCTTGTTCTCCGACACGAGCGAGGCGGCCGTGTACTGCGCGAGCATGTAACCCGATTCGAGCCCCGGGTTCGCGGCGAGCACCGCCGGCAGGCCCGACTTGGCGCGGTCGACGAGCCGGTCCACGCGGCGTTCGCTGAGCGACGCCACCTCGGCGACGGCGATCTTCAGGTAGTCGGCGACCAGTGCCACGGGCTGCGCGTGGAACAGCCCCGCCGACACGATGTCGCCGCCCTCGGGGAACACGAGCGGGTTGTCGTTCACGGAGTTGAACTCGATCTCCAGCTGCTGTTCGACGTGCACGATGGCGTCCCACGAGGCGCCCATCACCGGCGCCACGCAGCGCAGGCTGTAGGCGTCCTGCACGCGCTTCGCGTCGCGCGCCGGGTCCACGAGTCGGCTGTCCTGCGCGTACGCGCGCAGGCGACGCGCGGCCTCGATCGCACCCGGGTACGGCCGCAGCGCCTGCACGCGCTCCGACGCCGGCGCGAACGAGCCCAGCAGCACCTCGGTGCTCAGCGCGGCCGCGGCGAGCGCCGCCTCCCACACGCGCTGCGCATCGGCGCACGCGAGCGCGGCGAGCGCCGTCGACAGCTGCGTGCCGTTCAGCAGCGCCAGGCCCTCCTTGGGCTCCAGCGTCATCGGCGACAGCCCGGCGCCGCGCAGCGCGAGGCCCGCGGGCATGCGCTGCTCGCCGAGCCACGCGTCCCCCTCGCCGATCACGACGAGCGCCAGGTGCGCGAGCGGCGCGAGGTCGCCCGACGCGCCGACCGAGCCCTGCAGCGGCACCACCGGCGTCACCTCGCGCGCGAGCATCTCGAGCAGGAACTCCACCAGCTCGGGACGGCAGCCGGAGTGCCCGCGCGCGAGCGAGGCCGCGCGCAGCAGCAGCATGGCGCGCACCACGTCGCGCGGCGCCGCGGGGCCCACACCCGCCGCGTGCGAGCGCACCAGGTTCACCTGCAGCTGGCGGGCGTCCTCGGCGGGGATGCGCGTGTCCTTGAGCTCGCCGAAGCCGGTCGTGACGCCGTACACCGCGCGGTCGCCGCGCAGCGCGTCGTCCACCACGCGCCGGGCGGCCGCCATGCGCGTGCGCGCTTCGGGATCCAGCGTCACGGCGGCGCGTTCGCGCGCCACCGCCACCACGTCGTCGAGTGCGAGTCGGTCCTGGCCCAGCCGGATCACACGTCCTCCTCCACGCCCGCATCCCGACGCTCCAGGAAGCCCACCGCCTCGGCGGCGAGCGTTCCGGCCGAACGCACGCGTTCGGGCTCCACGGGCAGCGCATCCACGAAGGCTCGCCGGTATCCCGCGGTCGCCAGACGCGGATCGCACACCACCAGCACGCCGCGGTCGTCCGCGCGCCGAATCAGGCGCCCGACGCCCTGCCGGAATCGCAGCACGGCCTCGGGAACCGCATCGCCGCGGAAGGGATCCACGCCGCGCTCGCGGAGCCGTTCGCCGCGCGCCTCGACGATCGGATCGTCGGGCACCGAGAACGGGAGCTTCGCGACCACGAGGACTTCGAGAGCCTCTCCCGGAAAGTCGACACCTTCCCACAGGCTCTGCACGCCGAGCAAGACCGCACCCCGTTCCGCGCGGAATCGCTCCACGAGCAGTCCCGCGGGGCCGTCCCACTCCTGCGCGAGCAGCCGGCGCGACGCCGGCAGCCGCGACACGAGGCGCTCGCGCACGCGCCGCAGCCGCTCGTGCGCGGTGAACAGCACGAGCACGTTGCGGGGCCTCGCCAGCATTCTCTCCTCGGCGTCGACGAGCGCCGCGATCACCTCGGTCACCGCCTCGGCCTCGTCGAGGTCGGAGTCGTACACGTACGCGCGCATCTGCTCGTGCAGCGGGAACGGCGAGGGGTACGAGATCCCCTCGTACGGCAGGCCGTACCGCTCGCCGAGCCCCAGCCGCTCGGCCGCCCATTCGAAATCCCCCGCCGCCGAGAGCGTGGCGCTGGCCAGCACCACCGCGCGCGGGCGGGACAGCAGCAGCCGGCGCGCGGTCTCGGCCACGGTCACGGGCGCCCCGCGCAACTCGGCACCCGGCGACTCCCCGCCCGCCTTCTGGGCGCGCGCCGACACGTTCCGCCAGTAGACCCAGTCCGGGTCGTCGGCGGCCGCCAGCCGGTCCAGCTCCAGCCCCAGCTCGGCCCAGCGCCCGGACACCATCTCCAGCTCCGCCGCGAGCTCCTCGCCCGGCTGCCCGGCATTCGCCGCCTCGGCCATGGACGCGGCGCGGCGCAGCGTGTTCGTGAAGACGCCGCAGTGCTCCATCAGCGTCTGCAGCGGGCCCAGGTCGCGGCCGAGCAGCTCGCCCGCCGAGCGGTAGCGCTGCCGCACGCCGTAGCGCCCGGCGCGCTCCATGGGCGGGGCCACGCGCGCGAACAGGTCGCGCGCCGACTCGCGCGTCTCCTCGCCGCGCTTCGCCAGTCGCTCGAGGTCGGCGTACAGCGCCTCGCGCGATTCGCCCGGGGCGAGCAGCGGCAGCAGCAGCGAGCGCAGCCGCGGCAGCAGGCCGCCCGCGCGGCGCCCGCCGGTGAGCGAGCCCGTGAGCCGCACCAGCTCGTCGAAGCGGTGGCGCGACACGCCGAGCTCGAGCTGCGACACGAGCACGCCCTCCAGCCGGTGCGCCTCGTCCACGATCAGCACCTCGGCCTCGGGCAGCAGGCCGTCGGCCTCGGCGGCGCGCGCGAGCAGCGCGTGGTTCACCACCACGAGCGACGCCTCCGCCGCGCGCCGGCGCGCACGCGCCCAGAAGCACTCGCGCGCCCGGCGGCAGGTGGCGCCGCCGCAGGCCGCCGGGTCGGCCGCCACGCGCGGGCGCACGCGGCGGAACGCCTCGGCGTCGGCGCCGCCGAACCGGTCGAGGTCCCCGCGGCGTCGCGCAGGCCTGGTCCACGCGCGCAGTGCTTCGAGCGCGTCGGTCTCCTCGGCGCCCTCGCCCTCGGCGATCTCGAGCGCGCGCGGGCACAGGTAGTTCGACTTGCCCTTGAGCACGGCCACTTCCAGCGGCAGGTCGAGCGCGTCGAGCAGCGCCGGAAGGTCGCGCTCGAACAGCTGGTCCTGCAGCGAGCGCGTGCACGTGGCCACGATCACGCGCGCGCCGGTCGCCGACGCGTGCAGCACGGCCGGCAGCAGGTACGCGAGCGACTTGCCGACGCCCGTGGGCGCCTCGGCCATCAGCACGCCGCCCCGCTCGAGCGTCCACGCGGTGTCGCGTGCGAACGCCGCCTGCGAGTCGCGGCGCTCCCAGCCCGGCCACTGCGTGGCGAGCCGGCCGCCCGGCGCCATCAGCTGTTCGACGCGATCGGCGAGCGACATCAGAAGAGCGTCCCCAGCTGCAGGTGGATCTTGCCTTCCAGCGCGCCCGCGCCCGGCTCGAGGCCGTAGTCCAGGTCCACGAACCCGCCCGCGGCCGGCAGCCGCAGGCCGAAGCCCACGCCGTCCTTCTGCACACGATCCAGCCGGTCGCCGGTCGCGGGCGCGGGCACGGCCACGCGCGTCTCCATCCACGCGTGGTCCCAGAACAGGCTCAGCCGTTCGCCGCGCGCCCCCACGAACCAGCGCCACTCCGTGCGCGCGAGCAGCCAGCGGTCGACGCGGAACGCCTCCTCGTTCTGGCCGCGGAGCGTGGCCGCGCCGCCCACGGCCCAGCGCTCGTAGTCCGGGCGCACGCGGTCGCCGCCGAACCGCCCGGCGCCCATCCACTCCAACGTCACGCCCGTACGCGCGGCGAGCGGGCGGTGCCACTCGGCCCGGCCCTCCAGCGCGCTCGCGGTGCTGGTGCGCGTGCCCACCACGCCCGCCACCGGGCGGAAGCGGTCGCGCTTGAACACCTGCGTCACCGCCACGCGCGCCCGCGTGCCGCGCCGCGGCTGCAGCACGTCGTCGCGCGCGTCGCGCTCGAGTCCCAGCGTGGTGTTCTGATACGCGGCCTGCTGCACGGCTCCCTGCGGCGTCACCACCCGCTCCTCCTCGTAACCGGCTTCCACGCGCTCGCCCGCGGTGAGCGACGCGAGCAGCTTCGCGCCCACGCGCGTGCGCGTGTACAGCGTGTCCTGCAGTTGCTGCGCCAGCGACACCTCGGCGCGCACCGGCAGGCCCAGCACCATCGGCTCGGTGTAGCGCGCGCCGAAGTCGGCGAGCCCGCGCCCGCGCGACTGCCACGCCAGCCCCACCGCACGTCCCGTGCCGCCCAGGTTGCCCAGGTCCAGCCGCGCGAGTCCCACCGCGCCGGCCTCGCCCTGCACGCCCACCGCGCCCTCGAACCGGTTCACGCGCTGCTCGCGCACGCGCCACACGAGCCGGCCGCGGCTCCAGTCGCTGCCGCCCTCGAGCCCCGCGTACTCCACGCTCGAGAACAGCCCCAGCTGCTCCAGCCGCAACGTGGCCACGCGGGCGGCCGCGGGATCGTACGGCATTCCCGCGAGCCGGCCCATGCTGCGCTCCACGAAGCGCGGCTGCGCCGCGTCGAGCCCGTCCACGCGCACCGCGTCGATCGTCACGCGCGGGCCCGCGGCGCCCGACAATCGCACGTGCAGCCCCGCCGAGTCCGACTGCCAGCCGCCCACGCCGAGCTGCGCGTACGGGTGCCCCGCCGCCTCGGCCGCCGACACCGCGCGCTCGAGTCCCGCGGCGAACCACGCCGGGCTCGCCCAGTCGCCCACGCGCACGCCGAGCGCCGGCGCGAACAGCAGCGAGTCCTCGCGCGAGAGGTCCCACGCGAGCGTCGCCACGCGGCGCCGTGCGCCCGCGGTCACGCGCACCGCGAGCGTGGCGCTGTCGGGCCACTCGCCCTCGGCGTTCGCGTCCAGCCAGCCGTCGTCGCTGAGCCGGCCGACCACGCGGCCGAGCGCGGCGGCGAGCGCGGCGGAGTCGCCGGGCGCGCGCAGCGCCGGCGCGAACAGCGCCTCCAGCTCGCGGGTCGGCAGCGGCGCGCCGCGCGCGTCGAGCCGCACGGCCGCGGCGGCGGGCCACGCGAGCACGGCGCAGAACGCCGCGACGAGCCACGATCGGCGGGCCATCAGAAGAACGCCCTCAGCTCGGCGCGCGCCCGTGGCGATCGCCGCGCGGCCCGGGCGCTCGCGCACGGCGGCGGTGAGCCCGAACGTGACCGCGTCGCGCAGCCGCACGTCGGCGCGCGCGGTGGCGTCCCAGCGCGCCGCCCCGCCGGATCGACCGCGGGCAGCAGCCCCGAAGCGGGCGGCCCGGCCACGAACGCGCGGCGCGCGGTGAACTCCAGCCGCCCGCGCGCGCCCACCGACAGGCCCACGTCGGGGCCCACGCGCAGCGTCCGCGTCGTGGGGCGACGCCGCCCGCCGAGCCGGCGTCGGGACGCGACCACGTGGCCTCGAGCGCGCCGGAGGTTCGCAGCGACGGCGCCGGCTGCCACGCCACCACGCCCTGCCCGCCCTGCTCCACCAGCGTCCGCTCGTAGCGTGCGCCGCCGGCGAGCGCCTGCGTGGCGCGCTGCCACTGCACGCGCCCTCGGATTCCAGCGTCACCGTGGCCGCCGGACGCGCGCGCCAGCGCAGCTGCGCCGTGCGCTGGTCGGTGATCTGCGCGAAGTTCGAGTACGAGCGGTCGCCGGTCACGCGCCGCTCGAGCCGCGCGTACACCGACGCGGCCCGCGAGCCCGGCGCGAGATCGCTCTCCAGCCGCTGCAGCACGCTCCCGCGCGACAGGGCCCCGTCGGCGAGCACCGCGCCGCCCGACAGCCACGCGTCGCCCGCGCGCGCGCCACCGCGCCGGCGCGCCTCGGTTTCGCTCACGAACTCGAGCCGCGAACCGCGCCACGCGTCGGACGCGCCGAACGTCCACGACGCGCGCGCACTCGCGGCGGCGCGCGCCACGCGGTCGAGGTCGTTGCTCACCACCAGCACCAGGTCGTAATCGCCGGTGCCCACGAAGTTGCCGAGCGCGTCGTAACCGCCGCGGCCCGCGCCCACGAAGCGCAGCTCGCGCGAGCGGCGGTTCTCGCCCTCGCTCGTCAGCTCCAGGTTGTACGTGCCCGTGAGGCCGCGCTCGCGGTGCTCGGCGCGCAGCCGCACGCTCGCGAGGTCGCTGCGCGAGCGCGTCGGGTCGCCGAGCGGCCGCAGGTCGCGGCGCTGCGCCTGCAGCACCGCGCTCACGGCGCTCGCGGCGGGGCTCTCGAGCCCCACGCGCAGCGTGCGCACGTCGCGCTGGTCGAACCAGCCCTCGCCCGAGCGCACGGCGTCGCGCCGCGTGGCGAGGCCGGTGGACACGCGCCACGGCACGCGCGAGCCCGACGCCAGCTCGGCGCCCCATTCGCGGAAGCGTTCGCCGGCGCGGCCGGTGTCGGCGGCGAACGTGCGCCGGTCGCTCTCGAAGCGCAGCGTCGGCGTCACCCACGCACCGCCCGCGCGCACGTCGGCCTGCCAGCGCTCGCGGCCGGCGCCGCCGAACGCGAGCCCGGCCACGGCGCCGTCCGATCGCGACCACGCCGCCCAGCGCGCCGCCGCCACGCCATTCGGCCGCGCGCCGCCAGCCGGCATAGCCGTCCGGCGTCACCAGCCGCGCGACGTCGGCGCGCAACTCGTCGCCTCTCGCGCCCGGCTGCCAGCGCACGGCGGCGCTCGAGCGGCGCTGGTGCTCGAGGTCGGCGGCGGCGGGCAGCCCCCAGTCTTCCTCGGCGAACGGCCGCTCCAGCCGCGAGAACGGCGCGAACCGCCGCCCCACTTCGCGCGTGACCGCCTCCACGCCGAGCCGGCCCCAGCGCCCGGCGAGCGGGCGCGACCAGGCCAGCGCCAGCCGCCCGGCCGCGCCCGCGTCGTCGCCGTCGTCGCGCGAGGAGAACGTGTTGCGATCCAGCCGCGACACGGCGCCCTCGGCTTCCACCGCCAGGCCGCCGCGCGCCCAGCGTCCGCCCGCGCTCCACAGCCGCTGCGATTCGGCCAGCGGCAGCGCGCGCCCGATCACGTAGCGCCCGAGCCCCGCGCCCACGAAGCGGTAGGCCGTGCGGCCCGACACGACCGTGGAGTCCACGTAGTCGCCCGCGCCCTGCGCGACCGGCGCGAAGCGCACCTGGAACGCGCCGGAGTCGGGGCCGGCCCACGCGTACACGAGCTGCCCCGTCGCCGTGCGCACGCTGTCGTAGTCGCCGGCCGCGGCGGTCACGCCGGCGGCGAGCGCGCGCGACGCCGAGTCGCCCGCCGACGCGAGCACGAGCCGCTCGTTCGCGCCGAGCGTGGCGTCGAGCGGCCGGCCGCGGTCGTCGCCCTCGGCGAGCACGTTCGTGAACAGCGACAGCCCGCCGAGCTTCCACTCGGCGCCGCCCGCCGCGAGGTTCCGGCGGAACCGCGTGACCGCGTACTGGTACTCCACCGTGATGCGCGACGCCGAGCTGATGGGCCGCCGGTTCGAGAACGTCAGCCGCGCGCGCTCGTAGTCCATCACGTAGTCGGCCGTCTCGCCGCGCGTGAGCCGCGCGCCGTCGAGCGTGACCACCTCGCTGCCCGCCACCACCGTGATGCCGCCGGCGCCGTCGCGGCCGGTGAGCAGGTACGGGCCCTGGCGGCCCTCGACGCCGCTGAACTGCATCCGCTGGTATTCGCCCTGCGCGCTCGCGGCCGCTCCGAACACGCTGGCGCCGCCCGAATGCCACGTGCCGCGCGCGCCCTGCAGCCGCCGCTCCACGCGCGCGAACTCGCCGCGGTCCAACGTCAGCGGCAGGTCGCCGAGCGACGCCGAGCCCTGCGGGCCGCGCAGTTCCACGAGCAGCCGGTCGAGCGACTGCAGGTCCTGCGTGGCGCCGGCGGCGGACAGCGGCGTGCTCTGGTCCGACAGCACGCCCGTCAGCTCCACGCCCGGGGCGAGCGTGCCGGTGACCGACAGGTCGAGCGACTGGCGCAGCGTCGCGTCCTGCGTGGAGCCGAACTCCACGGCGAGCGTCTTGTTGCCCGTGAGCGCGAGCGTCGCGCCCGGCGGGGCACCGGACGGATCGCGCGCGGTGGACGCGCGCGCCGTGGCCGGCGGCACGATCAGGCTGTCGGGGTCCGGCGCCGCGCCGGCGAGCGAGCCGGGCGGCCGGTAGCGCAGGTGCGCCACCTCGAGCGGCGGCGGCGCGAGCAGGCGGCACGTGGCCACCCACAGCGTCTCGCCCGCCGCCGGCGCGCGCAGCAGTCGCACGTCGCCGCGCAGCAGGTCGATCGCGTAGTCCTGCCCGCGCACCCACGCGCCGCGGCGCGACCACACCGAATCGCTGCCCGCCCGCACGAACGGCTGCAGCCGGAACACGCTCGTGCCCGGCGTCAGCACCACGCGCGTGACCGCGCACGACGGGTCGCGGACCGGCACCGCGCCGGCGCGCGCGGCCACCCCCAGCGCGATCGACAGGGCGACGGCGCGGGCCGCGCCGCGCGGCATCATCGGTTCCGGCCGGCCGGCTCGATGCGGAATCGACGCACGCGTCCCGCGGCCGCCTCGGCCACGAGCAGCGAGCCGTCGGGTGCGAACGCCAGCGCCACCGGGCCCGCGAGGCCGTCCATCGTGGCGAGCGGCGTACCTTCGCGCGCGAACAGCCACACGTCGCCGCCGCGCTCGTCGGCCAGCGCGACGCGCGACGAGTCGTCCACCGCCACCGGGAGCTCGCCCTCGGCGCGCGCGCTGCCCACCGGCACCATCCACGCGCCGAGCGGGCGGCCCGAGGCGTCCAGCCGCTGCACGCGCACCGCCGGCGCCGGCGCGACGGCCTTGCGCGCGGGGCGCGACGGATGCTCGCTCGTCACGAGCGCGCCGTCCGGGCCCGTGGCGACGCCGGCCAGCCGCTGGAACGAGCCCGGCTTCGGGCCGAAGCCGCCGATCACGCGCTGGAAGCGGCCCGTGAAGTCGAAGCTCACCACCCGGTCGCGATCGCCGTCGGCCACGAACAGCGCCCCGCCGCGGTCGCACGCGATGCCCACCGGGCGCACGCGGCCCACGAACGGATCGCCCTCGAGCGCGGCCAGGTCCACGAGCACGCCGCGCAGGTGGCCCTGCAGGTCGTACGACACGACGCGCCGGTTCTCGACGTCGAGCACCGCCATGCCCGCCGAGCCCTGGCGCGTCACCGCGGCGATGCGCCGGAACTGCCCCGCCTCGCTGCCGAGCCCGCCGGTGACGTCGAGCCACTCGCCGCGCGCGCCCCAGCGCAGCAGCGCGTTCACACCGGCGTCGCTCACGGACACGCGGCCGAACGCGTCGGTCGCGACGCCGGCCGGCTGCGCGATCCGCCCGCCCGCGTCGGTGGGCTGCAGTTCGCCGGCCGACACGAACGCGAACGGCAGTTCGACCACCACGTGCAGCGTGTCGTATGCCTCGGGCGGCGCGGGCGTCCCGGCGTGCGCGACCGCGGCCCACGCCAGCAGCAGCGCACCGGCCCAACGCGTGAGGACTGTCGAACCCCGCATGCAGCGCCTCCCGCGCGCGATCAGAAGTCCGCGTGCAGACCGGCGCGGAAGCCGGCGGGATCGTCCGGGTGCGGCGACACCTGCAGGCGGAGCGACGTGCCGGGCTCGCCCGGATGCCCCGCGATCCGCGCCGCGTGCAGCGCGCTCACCAGCCGGTTCGCCACCGCCACGGCGAGCGCGGTGTTCGCGCGCAGGCCGGCGCGCTGCGCGTCCTTCCGCTGGGCGCGGTAGCGCAGGATGCTCTCGATGTCGGACCAAGACCACGCGTCCGCGCCACCGATCGAGTGCGCGGCGATGTACGCGCGGTAGCCGTCCATGTCGGGCTGGTTCGGGTCGGTCAGGTAGAGATTCGCCGCGTCGCGCGAGACCACGAACAGGTTGTACTCGGAGCTGCTCAGGTAGTTGCCGACGTTGCGCAGGTACTCCTCGTCGCGGCCGCGCAGGTCGATGCCCGCGAACAGCCGGGCCGTGCGCTCGAACGAGCCTTCCCGCATCGACTGCTGCAGCCGGAACGCGGTGAACGCCGTCCACGCGCCGAGCTCGGTGATGCCGAACACGGTGGCGCTGCGGCGGTGCCCCAGCGTGGCCTGGCCCCAGCCCGGGATCGTCAGCGAGCGGAGCAGGATGCGCGCGCGCTCGGCGCCGAGCGGTGCGCTCTCGTCTTCCTCGGCGGTGTGCGGCGACTTCGGCTTCTTCGGCGTCTTCGGCTTGCGCTTCACGTCGTCGTAGCCGGTGATCGTGGACGCCTGCAGCGCGAGCCCCGACACGAGTTCCGGGCGCGCCGGCGCCGTGGCCTCGAACCCGGTCGCGGCCGCGCGCACGCTTCCGGCCCAGCCCATCACCAGCACGGCACAGCACACCAGGCGGAGCGAGCGCACGATCAGAATCTCCTCTGCAGCGCGGCACGCAGCGCGGGCCCGTGACGGTTCCAGCGCGCGCCCACCTTGAGGTCGAGGTCGCGCTGCAGCGGCAGGTTGTGGAAGCGCGCGGTGCGCAGCGCGTCCCACGCGGACAACAGGTGGTTGGCCCACACCGCCGCCTGTACGAATCGCGACTGGCGGAGCGCCCGGTCGGAGCGATCGCGCCGGTCGGTGTAGCCCAGGAATCCGGCCGTGCCCTGCGTGGCGAAGCCCGCCTGCAGCGTCGGGTCGCGCGAGAGCTGGTCGTAGAACCCCTCGCGATCGCCCGCCCACAGTTCCTGGAGGCGCGACGGGTCCACGCCCTCGCGCTCCAGGCGCGCGAACGAGAACACCGAGTTGGAGTCGTACGGGTTGCCCACGAAGCCCGCGGCCTTGTCGCGCCAGTCGTCGGCCTTGCGGTCGAGCAGCGCCATGCCCGCCCAGCCTCCGGCCTCGGCGAGCAGGTAGAGCCAGCCGCTGCCTTCGCCCAGGTAGAACTGGCCGCTGCCGGGCAGCAGCGCCGACGCAGCGAACGCGCCGCCCTCGGACTTCCAGCCCTGCACGTCGACCTCGGCGTACACCGAGTCCTCGGACATCCCCCACTCGCGCGTGATCGAACGCTGCGCGAGCCACAGCTCGGGATGCGCGCCGCCGTCCACCGTGCCGCGCGCGAACGCCGTGTACGGCGCGGGCGCCGCGGCGCGCGGCGCCGAGGCGTGCACCACGCCCGGCAGCGCGAGCAGCAGCAGCGCGAGCGCGAGCGCTTTCATCGCAGCAGCCCCAGCGGCACGGTCTCCACCTGCTCGCCCCCGGAACCGCGGAAGCGCAGGCGAGCCACGTACAGGCCAGCGGGCAACGCGCCCGGATCCCACGTCTCGAGGTTGTCCGAGCGCTGGCCGGAGCGCGTGAACGACGCGACCTCGTGGCCCGACGCGTCGAGGATCCGGAACTCCACCTGCGCGCTCTCGCTGAGCCGGTAGGCGAAGTGCACCGGCTTGTTGCGCGCCGGGTTGGGATACGCCTTGAGGCTCGCGTGCTCGAGCGGTCCCGCCGCCGCGGCCGGCGCCACGGGCGTGCGCGACGCGGGCAGCGCCGACGTGCGACCGGGATCGCCCCCCAGCATGGGCCACACGGCGCTCGCCGCGCTCGTGGCGCCGAGCGGCGGGCTCCACGCGTGCAGCGTGCCGAGGCGGTCCGGCGCCACCAGGTCGAGCCTGCCGTCGCCGTCGAGATCGGTGGCGAGCATGCTGCCGCGCGCGCCCGAGCCGGTGCCGAGCGGGAAGCCGTCGGGCGTGCGGCCCGACGAGTTGTAGGCCGCCACGACGCCGCTCGCGTTCAGCGCCAGCACGTCGCCGCGCCCGTCGCCGTCGAGATCGGCGCACAGCGGCGCCGTGCGCGTGGGCAGGTCCTCGGTGAAGCGCGGCTTCGGCCAGCCCGGAGACGGGTAGCCGCTGGAGTTCACGAACGCGACGCGCGAGTGCTGGGTCTGCACGAGGATCTCGGGGAAGCCGTCGCCGTCGGGATCCCCGGCGCCGAGGCCGCCGACGAGCGTGTCGCCGAAGCTGTGCGCGAAGCCGGGACGCGCATCGCCCGAGGGGCACCACGCCCACAGCCAGTCGAGGTGGTGCGCCACCAGCGTGGGCTGCCCCGAGCACGAGGGCTCGGCGTTCGCTCCCTGCCCGCCCATCGCGAGCCACAGGAAGTCGGGCGCGAAGCCGTTGCCGGCCGGGCGCTGCGGCCACGCGGGGCCGCCGCCGGGGCCCGTCGCCCAGTCGCCACAGCTGCCGAACACGGCCACGTTGCCGAGCGTGTCGCCCGCGGCGAGCCAGCCGACCGGCGTCGGGTCCGGGCCCGTCGGCACGCCCGCGCAGGTGGACGGCCCGTTCTCCGTGCCCGTCTGCCAGAACGCGAGGCGCCCCGCGACCGGGCCGGGCAGCGGTTGCGACGTGTACGCCACCGTGCCGTCGCGGCGCAGGCCGCGCACGCGGCCGTCCTCGCAACCCACGAACACGAGGATGCCCGGCCACGTGCCGGCGATCACGGGCGGCGTCGTGGCGAGCGCCGGCAGGCGCACGGGCCAGCCCGGCAGCGGCAGGCCCGCGTGCGAGACCAGGTGCACACGGCCGCCCAGCGTGTCGGCGGCGTCGTGCCGTTCGGTGACCACCGCGAACACCGCGCGCGGGTTCACGAGCCCGGTGCTCGTCGCGGCCATCACCGCCAGCGGACGGTGCTCGAGCCGCGTGAACGCGTACGAGGTCGCTTCCGGGTCGAGCGGCTGGCCGTCGGGCTTGACCGCGAACACCGCCGAGGAGTCCTCGCTCACGCGTCCGCCGCCGGCCCAGCAGATCTCCGGGTGGCCGTCGCCGGTCATGTCCACCGCCAGCAGCTGCGGGCCCTCGCGCGGGTAGTCGGCCGGCACGGGCCAGCCCGGGCGGTCCCACGTGCGGCTGGCGACGAACGTCATCACGCTGTCCGCGTCGGACGTGAAGTCGATGCGCACGTGCGGGCGCGTGCCCTGGTTCGGGATCAGGTTCGGCTGCGTGGTGTCGGACAGCACCGCCGTCGTGCGGCGCTGGAACGGATCGAGCGGACTGCCGAGCGCGAACGGCGAGCCGCCGTCACCGAGATCGTCGAGACCGTCGGCCTCGATCACGTCGAGCCCGTGCCGGAACGGGTTGCTGTTCCAGCCGAAGTCCTCGTTCACGCGCAGCGACGTGTTGAACGGGATCACGCTCTCGTCGACCTTCCACACGAGGATGCCGCCGCCGGGGAGCAGCGCGTCGTACTCGAAGCGGTCGGGCGACTTCGGCCCCAGGATCACGCGCGTCACCGAGTCCTGGTCGAGCTCCACCGTGGTGGCGGGTGCGAGGAAGCGGTTCTCCATCAGCAGGTACTCGTCGTCGGTGAGCGGCACGCGGTACATGACCGGGCTGCGCTCGTTGCCCGCGAGGTCCTGCGACGCACCCCACTGCGGGGTGCGGAACTCCAGCGTGTCGGTGGTGAACTGGCGCTGGAACGGATCGGTGCTCGGCGGCAGCAGGCCGGTCGCGTAGATCTCGGAACTGTCGGCGAGCAGCACGCGCGTGCCGAGCAGGTTGCCGCTGTCCATCAGCGTCCAGTAGCCCACCGTGGTCTGCCCGGTCGAGACGTCGTAGATGTCGCCGAAGCCGAACAGGTTGTGGCCGTTCTCGTGCGCGAGCACGCCGTTGATCGTGCCGTAGTAGCCGTCCTGGTTGATCGTCTCGGGGATGAACGACACCTGCGTGATCGGCCGCGTGGTGGAATCCGGGAACACGATCTCCGTGGTGTCGAACAGGAAGATCGTGAACGACGGGATGTCCTCCTTGGAGTCCTGCCGGATGTCGCTCTGCAGGTCACCGCCCGCGTGCACGATCGTGTAGAACTCGTACGAGTCCCACGGGATCCGCGCGCCGCGGCGCGTCGACTGCGAGTCGGCGGCGAAGAACATGCTGCGCGTCATGTGCACCGCGGCGTCGTAGATGCCCTGCCCGAACGTCCACGGCCCCAGGTCGGCCATGTCGTTCAGGTGGTACGCGCTGTCCTCCTCCGCCGGGTAGACGTCGGTGACGACCACGGTGCGCCCGTACGACATCGCCTCGTAGTAGCGCTGCAGCGCCTCGGCGTGCTTCTGGTAGAACGTGCGGTTGTGCGGCGGGCGATCCAGCGGCACGGCGTTCGGATCCGGGCCCGACAGGTCGAACCGGCCGTCGCCCGTGGACGCGGAGCCGCCGCGATCGTTCAGGAAGTCCACGCGCAGCAGCGCCATGTGGATGGTGTCGGGCGGCGCCGACACGCCCTGGCGCGCGAACGCCCCACCGGGCTCGCCCGGCGGGAGTTCCGCGTGGCTGCGCAGGCGCGCGCGGTCCACGCGCGGCCCGCGTCCCGGCAGCACGCGCTCCATGGGCTGGAACGCCCGCTGGCGGGCGGCGCGCAGTTCGTAGGCGCGCTGCTCGGCCGGCGTCATCACGGCGCCGCGCGGCACGATCCCGCGGCGGCGCGCTTCGGCGGCGGCCTCGGGCGTGGTCAGCGGCTGGATGCGCACCACTTCGGCCGCAAGAGCCGCCGCGCTGCCCAGGATCCCGGTGAGCAGGATCGTGAACAGCGCGGCGGTGAAGAACGGGCGTCGCGACGCCATGAAGGACACTCGCACGTGGGACGAAGGGAGCCTTAGAACCGGTAGCCGACCGTGATCTTGTTCACGTTGTCGAGCCCGCTGTTCTTCGCCTGCGGAATGCTGCCCCAGTCGAGGCTCAGACCCTTCCAGCCGAAGCCGATGCCGTAGGTCAGGTTCTGGATCTCGCCCAGCGGATCGTAGTAGTAGCCGATGCGGCCGGCGAGCTGGTCGGAGTAGCGCAGCTCGGCGCCACCGTTCCAGGTGTAGAAGCCCTTGGTGACGAGCGACTGGTTGAAGTCGGCCACGAGCACCGCGCGGAAGTTGTCCCCCGCGATCGCGTCCCACGCGCCGCCCACCTTCACGTTGCGGCTGAGCGGGCTGGCCTGGTCCTCGTTCAGGAACGTCACGCTGGGTCCCAGGTTCTGCACGTTCGCGCCCAGGTTCAGGCGCGCGGCCGGGATGCGATAGAGCGCGCCCAGGTCGACGCCGAATGTGGAGCCCACGCCCGACTGCGCGCTCGGGGCAAGCTGGATGCGGATGAACTTGAGCGACGCGCCCACCGACAGGTCGGGCAGCAGTCGCGTGCCGTAGTAGAGCGCCGGCGAGAACTCGTTCGAGCCGAACGTGCCCGTGGAGTTGCCGTTGGGATCGGTGCCTTCGCTCTCGCCGTACGAGAGGAACACCAGCCCGAGGCCGAACGCGCCCCAGCCCTGGACGGGCTTCACGAACGTGGCGTAGTTGTAGCTGACGTCGCTCGCCAGGCCCGGCACGAGCTGGGCGTAGGTCAGCTGGACGGCGGACTTCTTGGCGAAGCCGAGACCGGCGGGGTTCCACCAGGTCACGCCCGTGGCGTCCTCCGCCAGCGCGACACCGGCTCCACCGAGGCCGTTCTGGCGGCCACCCGGCTGGATGTCGAGCGAGCGGCCCGTGCCCTGGGCGAAGGCCGTGCCGGCCAGGCCAAGCACGAGGAGACTGCCGAAAAGGACGGTGGTATTCAGGCGCATACGAACTCCTCTGGGTGGATCCCCCCGGGCGGGAACGGTTTGTCGTGGATACTACACCGCACCCCCCGGCTGAACTCCAAGTTTCTGGCACCCGGGATTCAAACCGGGCGGCACCATGCTGGCGACCGCCCGGTCAGCAAGCTCTCCGGGACCTTTGCGGTCAGCGTTTTCCGCCCACGATGACGAACCGCCCTTCCCCGGCGGCCTTCTGGCTGGCGCTGCTGGTGCCGTCCTTGCGGCGCACGCTGACGTAGGCCTTGAACAGGTAGGTGCCGTTGGCGAGCGGTGAGCCCTCGTCGTCGAGCCCGTCCCAGGCGAGCTGCGCCTGGCCGAGGGAGCCGAACGACTTGAGCGTGCGCACGAGCCGGCCGGAGACCGTGTAGATGCGCACCATGGAGTTGATCGAGTCGCCCGGCGCGTCGATCACGAACTGGCCGCCCGACCCCGGGCCGCCCGATCGCGTCGGCGTCGGGAACAGGTACGTGCGCGTGATCGACATCGGCGGCACCGAGACGACGTCGAACTCGATGGTCGCGCTCGAGCGGTGGTTCGCCGCCGCGATGCCCAGCGCCAGGTTGTCCGCGGCCGTCACCGAGATCGTGTGCGCACCCGGGGCGAGGTTCGGCAGCACGAACGTGGCGACGCCGGCCTGGTACGAGTTCGCGGCGTAGCGGAAGCTCGACGTGACGTCGGTGCGCTGCGTGGTGTTGCCGTCGAGCGTGACCACGATCGAGTTCTGCAGCGAGTGCCCGGTGATCATGATGCCGCTCGGGTCGAACAGGTCGATGCGCAGCGTGGCGTCGGGACGCACCGACGTGGCGCCGCCGGCGAACGCGAGCACGATGCGCGGCCCCTCGGTGTCGCCCGAGGGCGCGGTGCCCGCGGAGAGCTGCGTGATCAGGCTGCCCGCGCCGTCGGAGTCGAACGCCTCGGAAGCGGCGCGGCCCGTCACGTACGCGCGCACGCGGCCGTCGGGACCGCCGGTGGCGTCGAGCGGCACCACGAACTTGCCCGTGAACAGGCCGTTCGTCACCGACACGTCGCCGCGGTACATGGGCCCGGCCTTGAAGCGGTAGAACACGTCGTTCTGCGAGCAGAAGCCGGTCGGGTTGACCTGGTCGGTCGGGGCCGAGTCCTCGGCCTGCAGCGACACCGTGCCGTTGTAGGGCACGAGCGTGCCGCTCGGGCGGTCGAGGACGCGGCCGTGCACCACCACCGTGGCGCCGCGGCGCAGCTCGGTGAGCGGCTGGCCGCTCTCGTCCTCCACCGTCAGCTCCGTCCACAGGCGCGGGAAGTTCAGCCGCAGCGCCGCGTCGCCCATGAGCTGGTACTTGCGCAGCGACTGTTCCGTGCCGCCCAGCGACACCTTCGCGCCGAGCAGCGCCGCGGACACGGGCAGGTGGTACTGGCCCACGCCGCGCAGCGTGTCGACGATGCCCGTGGCGCCGCCGCGCGGCACCAGCACGTCGTCGCGGTTGAAGAGCCGCGAGTAGAACGCGCGGGCGAGGTTCGCGTTCTGGCTGCTCAGCGCCAGCTCGGTGGCGGAGATCACGCCGACCGCGCCGGTGGTCGGCGACAGCACCATGCGCTCGCCGAGGCTCGTGACCGACGGGTCGTTGAACTTGCCCACGTCGCACGACGCGGCCACGAACAGGGGCAGCAGGTTCGTGTTCGTGAGCGTGCCCGCGTCACTGTCGAGGAACACGCTTTCGTCCGCGATCTTGAACGGGCTGCCGTGGCCGAAGTAGTTGAACACCGTCACGCCGCGGTTGAGCCAGTCCTTCAGCTCCGTCCGCGCCCCGGGGCGCGTGCAGTTCGGCTGCGCGGACGGGTACGTGTGCAGGTAGACGTAAGCCCGGTCGAAGTGCGGGGGCACGAAGCTGGTGTCGATCTGCGTGCTCTGCTGCAGGTGCGCCCACACGAGGCCGTCGCACTTGCAGTTCTGCAGGTTGTCGTCGCCCAGCAGCAGCACGCGGTTGCGGTACTCGCCGAGCGGCGCCGTGCGCTCGTAGGCGAGCACCTTGCGCCGCACCACGTCGAGCGCGTTCGTGGCGTCCACGCACGGCAGGCGTCCGCCGAAGAAGTCCGGCAGCAGCGACAGGGCGTTGTCGATGTTCAGCAGCCAGTCGTCGGTGGCGAACTGGCGCGACACGATCTGGTCGAAGCCGCCCTCGAACGACGGCACGAGCGAGCCGGGCTGCCCGGCGGGCGCGTACCCGAGGATGTTCTTGAAGTCGTACGACGCGTCGCCCAGGAACTGCACGAACGCCGGCGGCTTGGACCAGTTCAGGAACGCCGCGCGCAGGAAGTTGCGGATCGCCGCCGGGTCGGTGCGGCCGCCCGAGAACTGGTCGTACAGCGCCGAGATCGGGATGCTCATGGTGTCGAACGGCGCCGAGCGGTTCGCGAGCGGCAGGTGTTCGCGCCGCCAGCGCAGCAGCGTGTCGGACGCGGCGCCGAAACCGTCGTAGTACACGATCAGGTAGTCGGCGCGGTTCTCGGCGGACCGCAGGTTGCGCAGGCTCGTCCCCGGCGCCAGCCCGATCGAAGACGACGCCATGCGCGACGCGTCGTTCGACAGCAGCGAATCCGGCAGGATGCGGAACCGCCGGCGCCCGCCCTGCACGTCGCGGAACGCGAGCTGCCATGCCCCGTCCGTGCCGGAGAACGTGCCGCCGAGCACCTCTTCGGGAACCAGCGGGTCGGTGACGTCGAACACGCGCGGCGGCCGCGCCGACACGAACGGCCCGACCCGGTACAGGTACGTGCCGGGATCCGGAGACGTGCGGAACTCGAGGCTGTCGTTCACGGGCACGAACCGGCGCTGGTAGTACAGGTCGAACCACGCGAGCGCGCTCTTGTCGTTGCGGATCGGGCAGGTGTTGGTCTCCTGCGTGTTCGGCACGAACAGGTGGACCGTGTTGTTGCGCGAGCGCAGGAACACCGACGTGGTGTCCCACGTCTGCCCCGCGCGCGAGTTGCCCTGGAACCCCACGTAGCCGCGGCGCGGGAACGAAAGGTCGTTCACGCTCACGTCCAGCAGGTGATCCGGGTAGAGGCTGAACGCGCAGTTGATGTTGTCGTACACGAGCTGCGTCACGCCCCACGCGCGCATGCGGAACCTCGCCGCCTGCGTGGTGTCGGCCGCGGGCAGGTCGATGCCGTCGACGTCGTACGTCGTGCTCGACACGTCGTCGAGGGTGCGCCAGAAGAACTTCTCCCAGAACAGCGTGTTGCCTTCCCGGGGCGCGGCGTCGGGCCAGTAGACCTCGTCCCGCTCGAAGTGGATCCGGTCCTCGTACGTGACGGGCTCGATCTCTCCGCCCACCGGCGTGCCGCTGCGCGATGCGATGCGCCGGGGCGCGCCGCCCACCGGCCGCAGCGCGCTCGCCACGGTCAGGTAGTAGAAGTTCTTCGATTCGTAAGGGTTGTTGATGTACGACGTGTCCGGCCGCGACGGTTCGTACGTGTCGGCCCAGTCGCTCGGCCCGAGCGCGAAGAAGTAGAACGCGTCGGAGTTGTTGCCGAAGATGCCGTCCGAGTAGACGTCCTTGAAGCCGAGCGCGACCTCGCGGTAGTCGCACTGGTCGCAGTAGTCGGTCTCGGGCAGCACCGGGAACCCCGGCAGCGTGAACAGGCGCAGGCTGTCCAGCTTCACGAGGGTGTCGGGGAACAGCGCGATGTCCCGCAGCTGCGAGAAGTTCACCTTGTAGAAGCCCGACTGCGCCACCGACAGCCGCACCCACGACCGCCCGGCGAAGACGCTCGTGGTCTCGACCGTCGCCGCACCGAAGGCCTGCTCCGGGTCCGCGCCACGCGCGCGCGCGGCGGCACGCAGCGCCCCGATCGCGGGCCGGCGCCACGACAGGCCCTGCTGGTAGTTCGCGAGCGAGCCGCGGTACAGGTCTTCGAACGGATCCTGCGTTTCCGCGGGCGCACCGAGCGCCATCGGCTCCACCTGCACGTCCACGTCGACGCGACGGTCGATCACCAGTTCGCGCGAGGCGGGATCCCACGCGGCGGGCTCGATCGCGATGCGCGCGACGCGCTGGTTGCGCAGCCACGACACGCCGAGCAGCCGGGCGCGCGGGCCGTCCAGCGGGACGCCGCGCGCGTACGCGGCGGGGTTCTTCGTCCACGACAGCACCGGGGCCTCGTCGCCCTTCGGCGTGGATTCGTGCGGAATCGGCGCCAGCAACAGGCCCGACCGCGCGGTGCGCTCGCTGCCGGCCGCGCTCACGCGCACGTCGCCGAGCGGCGGCACCGCCACGCTCACGACCCGTCGCGGCAGCGCGACTTCGCCGGGCGCACCATCGGGCGACCAGCCCTCGAGTTCGAGCCGCGTGAATCCGTCGGGGCCCGGCACGCTCACGAACGACGGCTCGGGAACGGACACGGTGAACCGGATGCCACCGGGGGTCGCGGGCGCCATCGTGACGCCGGCCACCTCCGCGCGCGTCGCGGGCGCGGCGAACGCGAGGGCGCACAGCACGCCGATCGCGGTCCGCCGGGCCAGTCGGGTCTTGTGGGGTGCGCGCAAGACTGGGTTCAGATCTTCTCCGCCTCTTCGACGAGCATGACCGGAATGTCGTCCACCACCTTGTAGCGGAGGCGGCACTTGTTGCAGGTCAGCGTCTGGGCGGGTTCGTCGTAGACCAGGTCGCCCTTGCAGGCGGGGCACACCAGGATGCTCAGGAGATCAGCGCTCAGGGCCATCGGTATCCTCGTGTCGACTGCGTTGCTTCCTTGGGGTCGTGGGCGTCCGGCGGCAGCGGCGCTGCCGGGCCAGAGGTAACCAGTTCGATCGGTCGCTCCTGAGGCATGCGGGTCTGGACGAACGGCGGCGAGTCTAGCAACCCCGTTTTTCGAGGGTCAAGCATCGCTCCCGCCGAACACACCGAGCCGGCGGTACTTGGCCGCGCGGCGGGCGATGAGTTCCGTAGCCGATACCCCGGCCAACGCCGCGAGGTTCTTGCGAAGTTCCACCCGCAGCGTCTCGGCCGCGCCCTCCCAGTCCCGGTGCGCCCCGCCCACCGGCTCCGGCATGACGCCGTCGACGATGCCCAGCGAGAGCAGGTCCGACGCCGCCAGCCGCAGCGCCTCGGCCGCCTTCGGCCCCTGCTTGCCGTCCCGCCACAGGATCGCCGCGCAGCCCTCGGGCGAGATCACCGAGTAGACCGAGTTCTCGAACATCAGCACGACGTCGCCCACCGCGATCGCGAGCGCGCCGCCCGATCCACCCTCGCCGATCACCACGGTGATCACGGGCACCTCGAGCACCGCCATCTCGCGCAGGTTGACCGCGATCGCCTCGGCCTGGCCGCGCTCCTCGGCGCCGAGGCCCGGGTACGCGCCCGAGGTGTCCACGAGCGTCACGATCGGCACGCCGAATCGCGACGCCGTCTGCATCACGCGCAGCGCCTTGCGATAGCCCTCGGGGTTCGGCATGCCGAAGCGCCGGAGCAGGTTCTCCTTGGTGTCGCGACCCTTCTGCTGGCCGATCACCATCACGGGCCGCCCCTCGAAATCCGCGAGGCCGCAGATGATCGCCGGGTCGTCGGCGAAGTGACGATCGCCGTGCAGCTCGGTGAAGTCCGTGAACAGGCGCTCGATGTAGTCGAGCGAATACGGGCGCCGCGGATGCCTCGCGATCTGCACGCGCTGGTAGCGCGTGAGGTTCGCGTAGATCTCGCGGCGCATCTGCTCGGCCTTCTTCTCGAGCTCGCCGAGCTCCGCCCCCACTTCCATGCCGCTGGACGCCGCCTGCTCCCGAAGTTCCTGGATCTTCTGCTCCAGCTCGTGCACGGGCTTCTCGAACTCCAGCCACACGCTCACGGCGCCCCCTTTCCCCAGCGCACGCGGCAGCCGGGAATCCGCTGTTTCAGCCCCGCGATCAGCGAGTCCGCGTCCGCCACGCGTCGCGCACGCGCGCGCATGGACAGCCGCGAGTGATCGGGCTTCACGATGTGAAGGTAGACCTCGGACTCTCCCGGATGCGAGGCGAGCACCTCGTCCAGTCCGGCGAGTCGTTCCTCGCTCAGGTCGTCCGCGCGCAGTTCGATGTGCAGCACCGGGCGGAACTGGTCGCGCCCCTGCTCCCACGGGCGCACCTCGGACAGCAGCAGCTTCGGCCCGCGGTCGTCGCGCACTTCCACGCGCCCCGACGCCACCACGATCGCGTCCGTGGCCAGGGACGCGCGCGCGGCCTCGTACGCCTCGGGGAACACCGTGCACTCGACACGACCCGTCAGGTCCTCGAGCACGACCATGGCCATGAGCTTGCCGGCCTTGGTGGTGATCTGCTTGATGTCGCCGACGATGCCGACCACGCGCACCTCGGCGCCGTCGCCCAGTTCGAGCGTGTGGCCGATGCCGTGCGTGGCGATCTTCTCGATCTCGGCGCGCAGGTGTTCGAGCGGGTGCTCGGAGAAGTAGAAGCCGAGCATCTCCTTCTCCTTCGCGCTGCGCTCGCGGCTCGTCCACGGCGGCACGTCGGGAAGCGGCGGCGCCGACACCGCGATGCCGCCGCCGGACTCCTCGCCGAACAACGACGACTGGCCGCTCGCGCGGTCGCGGTGCTGCGTGGCCGCGTGGTCGAGCGCCATCGCGACGCCCGCGAACAACTGGCCGCGCTCCACCCCCATCGCGTCGCACGCGCCCGCCGACACGAGGCTCTCGAGCACGCGGCGGTTGAACGAACCCGGCGCCACGCGCGAGGCGAGGTCGAACAGGTCCTTGAACGCGCCGCCCTCCGCGCGGGCGGCGAGCATCGCCTCGACCGCCCCCTGGCCCACGTTGCGCACCGCGCCCAGTCCGAAGCGGATCTTCCCGTCCTCGATCGTGAACTTCCACTCGGAGCAGTTCACGTCCGGCGCCAGGATCTCGATCTTCAGCCGGCGGCATTCCTCGATCAGCGTCACGATGCGCGAGCTGTCCGACATTTCGCTCGTCATCGTGGCGGCCATGAACTCGGCCGGGTAGTTGCCCTTGAGGTACGCGCACTGGTACGCGACCAGCGCGTACGCGGCCGAGTGGCCCTTGTTGAAGCCGTAGCCGGCGAACTTCTCCATCGTGGCGAACACCTTCTCCGCCAGCTTCGCCGGGATCTTGTTGGCCTTGGCGCAGCCCTCCACGAACTCGTCGCGCTTCTTCGCCATCTCCTCGGCGATCTTCTTGCCCATCGCGCGCCGCAGCTCGTCGGCCTTGGCCATGGAGAAGCCGGCGAGTTCGTTCGCGGCGGCCATGACCTGTTCCTGGTACACGAACACGCCGTACGTGCCCTTGAGGATCGGCTCCAGCTTCGGGTGGTCGTACTTCGCCACCTGGCGCCCGTGCTTGCAGTCGATGAAGTACGGGATGTTCTCCATCGGGCCCGGGCGGTAGAGCGCGTTCATCGCCACGAGGTCCTCGAACACGGTGGGCTTGAGCTTCTTCAGGTAGTCGCGCATGCCGCTCGACTCGAACTGGAAGATCGCCACCGTGTCGCCGTCCTGGAACACCTTGAACGCGCGGTCGTCCGTCTCGGGGATGAACTCCAGGTCGATCGCGCGACCGTGGTGCTGCTTCACCAGGTTCACGCACTCCTGCAGCACGGACAGCGTGCGCAGCCCGAGGAAGTCCATCTTCAGCAGGCCGGCCTTCTCCACGGCCTTCATGTCCCACTGCGTGGTGACGGACTCGTCCTTCTGCCGGTACAGCGGCACGTAGTCCAGCAGCGGCCCCGGCGTGATCAGCACGCCGGCCGCGTGCGTGGAGCAGTGCCGCGCGAGCCCCTCGAGCACGCGCGCGCTCTTCAGCAGCTTGGCGTGCACGGCGCCGCGCTCGGGCAGCGCCTTCAGGTCGGGCGTCAGCTCGAGCGCCTTGTCCAGCGTCATGCCGAGCCCGTCGGGCACCATCTTCGCGATCTTGTCGACCTCGGCGAACGGCATGCCGAGCGCGCGGCCCACGTCGCGGATCACGCCCTTCGCACCCATGGTGCCGAACGTGATGATCTGCGTGACGTTGCCCTCGCCGTACTTCTCCTTCACGTACTCGATCACCTCGCCGCGCCGCAGATCGTCGAAGTCGATGTCGATATCCGGCATCGACACGCGCTCGGGGTTCAGGAAGCGCTCGAAGATCAGGCCGTGCTTCAGCGGGTTCACGTCGGTGATGCGCAGCGCGTAGGCCACCAGCGAACCGGCGACCGAGCCACGGCCCGGGCCCACGCCGATGCCGTTGCTCTTCGCGTGGAAGATGAAGTCGCGCACGATCAGGAAGTACGACGCGAAGCCCATCTTGCAGATGACGTCGAGCTCGTACGCGCAGCGCTGCTTGACCTCCTCGGTCACGTCGTCGCCCATGCGCGCGTGCAGTTCCTTCCACGACAGGTCGCGGAAGTACTCGTCGGCGTTCGTCCAGCCCGGCGGCAGCGGGAACTCCGGCAGCAGCGGCTTGCCGAAGTTCATCTTGAGGTTGCAGCGCTCGGCCACCGCGAGCGTGTTCGTGAGCGCCTCGGGGAAGTCTCCGAACGCGGCCTTCATCTCCTCGTGCGAGCGGAAGTGCAGCCCCGCCAGCGCGCGCATGCGGTTCGCGTCGTCGACGTTCTTGCCGGTCTGGATGCAGATCAGCACGTCCTGCGCGTCGGTGTGGTCCTTGTCGAGGTAGTGGCAGTCGTTCGTGGCCACGATCGGCAGGCCGGTCTCGCGCGCGAGCCAGCGCACCTTCTCGCGGATCTTGGCCTCGATGTCGAGCCCGTGGTTCTGGATCTCGAGGAAGTAGTTCTCCGCGCCGAACATGTCGCGGTACATGCCCGCCGTCTCGAGCGCCTTCGCGTCGTCGTCCGCGAGCAGGTCGGTCGCGATCTCGCCCTTGGGGCACGCCGACAGCGCGAGCAGGCCCTTCGAGTACTTCGACAGGATCTCGTGGTCGACGCGCGGCTTGTAGTAGAAGCCCTCGAGGTACGCGAGCGAGGACAGCCGCATCAGGTTGCGGAAGCCCTCTTCGTCGCGCGCCAGCAGCACCAGGTGGTGCGCGGTGTCGCCGCGGTTCTTCTCGTGCCGCGAGCCGCGCGTGACGTAGGCCTCCATGCCCACGAGCGGCTTCACGCCCGCCTTGTTGCACTCCTGGTAGAACTCGACCGCGCCGAACATCGCGCCGTGGTCGGTGAGCGCCAGGGCGGGCATCTTCATCTCGGCGGCCTTCTTCACCATGCCCGGGATCGGGCTGGCGCCGTCGAGCAGCGAGTAGTCGCTGTGATTGTGGAGATGGACGAAGTCGATGTGCTTCATGGCGCGTCCCCGGGTGAGGCTCGACGGGGTGTGAACGACGCGTCGTTCGCGGCAGGCGCGCGGCGCGGGCCGAGCGCGCCCGCCGCGCGGTCATCGGCGTGCGCCGGAGGTTAGCACACGGCGCAGCGTGATCGTCCGCTTCACCGTGCCGCGGTTCCCGGCGTGGTCCACCGCGGTCACTTCGATGTCGTGCGGTCCCGGCTCGGGCGGCACGCGCGCGCCAGCGCAGCGCGTTCGCCTCCGGGTCCCATTCCACCGGCGACGGCACGGCCGTCGACGCGCATGCCCGACAGCGCACCCACGACGCCGCTGCCGGCCTCCGTGACCGATGCCGTCAGCGCCCAGCGCGAGTAGCCGTCCTTCGCGGTCGCCGGCAGCGCCGGCGCCGCGAGCAGCTGCACGCGTGGCGGCACCGCGTCGGCGAACAGCGCGAACTCGCCGAGCCGCGACGTGTAGGCCAGGAACGTGCGGGCGTCCGCATCCCATGCCGAGTCGAGCCACGACCAGTCCTCGCCGCTCGTGCGCCGGTAGATCGCGACCCGTTCGCGTTCCGCGCCGACGCCCAGCTTGAGCCGCACCTTCGCGCTCGCGCGCAACGGCAGCGACTCCGGCCCCAGTCGCAGCACCGGCGAGCGCGCCACCAGTCCCTGCGCCGGCGCGTCCTGGCGCGGCCCCATGGTGGTCACGGCGGTGCCGCGCTCGAACACCGCGGCGAGCGGGATCTCCACGTGCACGCCGTCCTCCGGCTCGATCGGCAGGTCGGCGCCCGCCGGCCACACGACGAACGAGCCGCGCGTGATCCACGTCTGCCCGTTCGGCAGGCGCCCGCGCAGCCAGAAGCCCTCCTCGTCGGGGATGCCGGCCATGTGCAGCACGGCGCTCCAGCCGCCGCCGTCCCACGTGGCCCGGCGCGCGCCCAGGAACTCGCGGCCGCGCACGATCCACACGCGCGTGAGCCCGGCCGGCACGCCGGTCACGCGCACGCGCAGCCCGCGGTCGGGCAGCGACGCGAAGCTCCATCGCGGCGACGGCGTGGCGCCGCCGCCGCCCGCGCGCAGCGAGTCGGGTCCGAGTTCGCCCGCGCGCGGGCCGCGCAGCCAGATCGCGCGCCGCACCTCGGCGCCGCCCGGCTCGCGCGCCACGAGGTCGAGTCGCGCCGGCGGGTCGCCCGGCTTCACGGCGATCACCCCCGCGTCGCGGTCGATCGGCTGCGGGCTGCGCAGCACGCGCGGCCGGAAGCCCGGCGCGGCGTGCAGCACCAGGCCGCGCGAGCCCGACACGCGGCCGCGGTCGACCACGTGATCGATCTCGGCCATGTCGGTCGCCCACGACAGGCTGTCGAAGCGCACCTCGGTGGTCTCGCCCTTCCACGTGGCCGACGTGCTCCACACGGGCGTCGTGGGCCCGCCCTCGGCGGTGTCCTCCACCTTGAGCGTGGCGCGCACGCGCCCTTCCACCACCAGCGTCTCGGCGGCGGGCCCCAGCCGGCGCGTCACCGGCGCCGCGAGGCGCGACACGAACGAGCTGTCGTCCACGGGGTCGATCGTCACGCTGTCGAGCCGCGGCGCGGCGGGACGCAGCGCCGGGTAGCCCGAGCGCAGCGGGTGCAGGGCGAAATCGCCGCGCCGCACTTCCACGTGCAGGTGCGGGCCGCCGGCGCCGCTCGAACCCGACCACGCGATCTGCTGCCCGCTCGCGACGCGGAAACGGCCGGCCGCCGGCCACAGGTCCTGCTCGTAGTCGCCGGTCGAGCGCTGCACCGAGTCCACCCACGCGGCGAGCGGATCGGTGAACGCGTCGAGGTGGCCGAACACCAGCAGGCGTCCGTCCGGCGTGTGCAGGTAGAGCGAGCGTCCGTAGCCCACGCCGCTCGTGCGCACGCGCTCGACCCAGCCGCCGAGCGGCGCGTACACCGGCAGGCCGGTACGGCCGTTCGTGGCGAAGTCGAAGCCGGCATGGAAGTGGTTGCTGCGCGTCTCGCCGAAGCCTCCGGTGGGCACGACGGGCGGATCCAGCGGCAGCCGGGCGATCGGGTCTCCGAGCGGCGGCAGCACGGGGCCGGCACCGAGCGTGGCGAGGGCGATCACGCCCATCGCGCACCACGCCGCCCGACGCAGGCGCGCGACCGTGCCGCGTGCACGTTCGCGCGGGCCGCTCGCATGCACGGTGCAATCCCGGCGCGGGGCGTCCGGGTGATCCGGCGACGAGGCCCGACGGTTAGTGATTGCGGCTGCGCGAGAAGCCCCGAACTTCGCGCCGGCGTCCCGGCTGGCACCTCGGTTGCTGCCGCACCCACCCGATCCGTCGAAGACGGGCTTCCGCATGGAAAGCCCACCCCCTCGGTTCCCTGTCGTCCTGGAGGCCATCCGTCATGTCCCTTCGTCGTGTACTGAGCATCTGCGCCCTCGGCGCCACGCTCGCGTTCCTCGCGGGCTGCAGCAGCAACTCGAACGGCCCGACGGCCGCCGACATTCCCACCGACAACAGCGCCCCGAGCGCCCCGGTCGTCCTCGGTTCGCATCCCAACACCGTCGACGGCACCGACGTGCTGTCGTGGCAGCCCAGCGCCTCGGCCAACGTCACGGGATACGAGGTCTACATGTACTCGCCCGACCCCGCCCGCGACAACTCCTACGAGCTTCTCGGCGTCACGCGCGGCCCGATCTCCCAGTACGAGCTGCCCGCGTCGGACGCCGGCACCGTGCAGTACTTCCGCGTGAAGGCCGTGTCGGCCTCGGGCGTGCGCAGCGCCGCGTCGGCCACGAGCAGCATCACGCGCTCGGCCTTCGTCGGTGGCGGCGGCCATCGCGAACCCGGCCCGGGCATGCACGAGGGCGAGTAGTCCTGCAGGGACGCAGGCTCCGCGCTCAAGGAACGAGCGCGAGGCGCGCCGAGACGCGGACGGAACCGCTCCGCAGGCGCGCGAAGTAGAGACCGGCCGGGAGCCGAGACCCCTCGGCGTCCCGGCCGTCCCACGCCAGGGTGCCGCCGGGCCGCGTGCCGAGCGCGAACGTGCGCACGAGGCGGCCCGTCGCGTCGAACACCTGGATCTCGCTCGCCGCGCCGAGCGCCGCGGTGCCCATCCAGTCGATCACCACCGGACGGCGCGAGGGATTCCCGCGCACGGCGATGGCCGGGCCGTTGCGGCCGCGCAGCGCGCCCCCCACGGCCGTCACCGCCGACACCACGTTGGAGAGCCCGGAGCGCGCGCCGGTCTCGTCCTCGGCCACGAGCGCGAACCACCCGCGCGTCGCGGGTTCGAACCCGCCCACGATGCACGACTCGACACCACCCGCGTCCACGGTGGCCGCCACCGTCACCTGCCGCGCCGCGGCGAAGCCGGCGGAGTCCGTCGGAGTCGGAGACACGCCGATCCGGTAGACCTGCGGGCGTCCGGCCCCGCCGTCGCCGCCCGTGGCCGTCCAGCGCAGCGTCACCGTGCTCTCGGTGGCCGCGACCACGTGCAGGTCGGCCACCGCCGACGGCGCCAGCGCCGGCACGTCGATCGTCGCCACGTTCGAGGGCGCGCTGCGCTGGCCCCGATCGTCGATCAGCGTGACGTCGAACTGGTAGCGCACGCCCTCGGCGAGTCCTTCGAAGCGCGCGCTGTCCGGCTGCCCCGGGGCGGCGGGCGCGCGCGTCACCGTGACCACCTCGGGGACGTCGTTCGGCGTCGTGCGCCGGATCTCCACGAGGGCCGCGGTGCCCACGAGCGAGTCGTCGCCCGTGCTCGTCCAGTGCACGACCGCTTCGTGCGGCCCCACCAGCGTCGCGCTCACGTCACCCACGCGCGCGGGCCGCGCGTCGTCCCACACGAGCGGCGCGTTCGCCTCGGTCGCGTCGCCGGTGCGCGCGAAGTTGCCGCGCGCCGTCGGCCACGTCACGAGGGCGCTCTCCCACGACGCGGGACCGGCGTCGTACGTGAACAGCGTGGAGTCCGGGCTGCTGCCGGCCACGATCCGCGTGCGGTCGTCGCCCACCAGGTCGGCGAGCGTCAGCGGGCCCGTGGGCGCGCCGGGCTTCGGGAAGCCGGCGAGCGTCGCGCCGAAGCGATCGAGCGCCACCACCTGTCCGCCGGCCATCGCGAACACGCCGGTCGCGTGCACGCTCGCCGGGGCCACGAGCGGCGCACCGGTCGGGGCTCCGGGCAGTGCGCGCGGCCAGTTCGCGAACGGGATCGCGACGCCTGCGGAATCCCGCAGCTCGATCTGCGCGGGCGACGCGATCGGCACGAGCAGCTCGCGCTGGCCGTCGCCGTCGAGGTCGCACGGTGTCGGCTCGGAGGCCAGGTTGCCGCCGGCGGCGGGCAGCGCCTCGGCCACGCCGTCTGCGCTCACGCGCTGCAGCGTGTTGCCCGTGGCCACGAGCACCCACAGCGGCGATGCGGGTCCCGCGAAGCGCGTCACCACCGGCGCGCCCGTGGCCGCGCCCACGAACGTGGCCCAGCGTTCGGCGGCGCCGACGCCGGCGAGCGCGTGCAGCGTGCCGCCCGCGTCCATCAGCAGCACTTCGCGGCCCGCCGTGCTCGTGTCGACGTCGCCGAGCGCGAGCGCGCTCGCGCCGAACGCGCCCGCGTCGAACGGCCAGCCCGGCACCAGCGCGCCGTCGGCGTGCCACGCCCACACGCGCCCGTCCGCGCTGCCGGCCAGCACCTCGGCCGCGCCGTCGCCGTCGATGTCGCCCACCACGGGCCCCGTCGTCATCGTGACCGCCCCGCCGGGACCGACCGCCGGCCAGCCGGGCAGCGGCGCGCCCTCGGGGCCGAAGCCGGCGACGCGACCGGTGTTCGTGCCGACGAACAGGCCCACGCCTCGCTGGCCACCGAGGTCGGCC